>NZ_POTX01000033.1 GCF_003236305.1 Micromonospora endophytica
CACTTTCGGTGTAAGGATCGGTGTAAGGAAGGGCCCCCTGTTAACGCCTCGTGCATAGCAGGGGTCCCCTTTTAACGGCTGCGGCCCGGCTGCGCCGCGAATCCGGTCTGTTACCGAAAGGTCATTTCCGGTTACCCTGAGGGTGCCGTCGGGGGACGGCCGCTGGCTGGGGAGGCGGCGCCATGCAGCGTGCGACGAGAACCCTGATCGCGGCCCTCACCGTGGGAACGCTGCTCGCGGGCTGCGCCGGGGCCGGTGGGCTCGACGGCGACCTGGTCGACGACTGGGCGGCGTTGCCGCCGCCCGGGCCGTTCACCCCGGCCGCCGATCTGTGTCACGAGGCGGACTTCGCCGAGGTGGTGCCCGTCGGCGCGTACGCGCCTGTCGACTGCGCCGCCCCGCATCGGGTGGAGACCGTGCATGTCGGTGCCTTCCCCGCGACCCGGAGCACGCCACCGGAGCACACCTCCACCGAACTGCGCGCGGCCTTCGCCGACTGTGACAAGCGGGCCACCGGCTACGTCGGTGACGAGTGGCGGGCCGGGCGGCTGCGGCTGGCGGTGGCGGTGCCGTCCGAGCCGGGCTGGGCGGCCGGGTCACGGTGGTACCGCTGCGACCTGATGGAGGTCACCACCGCCGACGTGGGGGCCAAGGTCGTGGTGCGTACCGGCTCGTTGCGTGCTGCCCTGCGTACGCCGTCGGCGCTGCGGCTGGGTTGCCAGCGGGCGCGTACCGATCGGAACCGGGTGGTGCAGGCGCTGGTCCCGGTGGACTGCGCCGAGCGTCACGACGCCGAGTTCGCTGGCGTGTGGCGCTCCCCTGACCGGCCATTCCCGAAGCGCAGCGTCGACTGGGCCCCGTTCTACGCGGGCTGCCGCTCGGTGCTGGCCCGGTACGCCGACGTGCCAGACGACACCGATCTGGCCTTCCGTACGGACGTGGTGGTCCGCCCGCCCGCGGCCGGGCGATGGCGGCTCGGTGATCGTGGTATCCGCTGCTACCTGTGGCTCAGTGACCGGTCGGTGACCGGATCGCTGAAAAATGCCGGCCGGGCGGGCCTGCCGCTCCGGACGAGGTAGCCGAAACCACTCGTCCCGCCCCCGCGGCCCGAGTCGAGATCTCTTCGGGTTGACTGTGGGCATGGAGTCACCGACCAAGGGACTGCCCGCCCTGCCGAATCTGTTGGCTGCTCCGGCACCGGGCTGGGTGGAGAGCACCGACGTGATCGTGGTCGGCTCCGGGGTCGCCGGGCTGACCGCCGCACTGCACCTGCGTGAGGCCGGGCTGCACGTCACAGTGGTCACCAAGGTCAACATCGATGACGGCTCGACCCGCTGGGCGCAGGGTGGCGTGGCCGCCGTGCTCGATCCGGCGGACAGCCCGGAGATGCACGCCTCGGACACCGAGATCGCCGGGGTCGGCCTCTGTGACCCGGCGGCGGTACGAGTCCTGGTGGAGGAGGGCCCGATCCGGCTGCGTGAGCTGATGCGTCTCGGCGCGGAGTTCGACCGCGGACCCGATGGCTCGCTGATGCTCACCCGGGAGGGCGGGCACCGGGCGGACCGCATCGTGCACGCCGGCGGCGACGCGACCGGCGCGGAGATCCAGCGGGCCCTGCACGAGGCGGTTCGCCGTGACCCGTGGATCCGCCTGGTCGAGCACGCCCTGGTGCTGGATCTGCTCCGTGCCCCCGGCGACGGCCCGGACGGGCTGGGACCGGCCTGTGGCGTCACCCTGCACGTCCTCGGCGAGGGCAGCGAGGATGGCGTCGGTGCCCTGCTGGCCCGGGCGGTGGTGCTGGCGACCGGCGGAATGGGCCAGATCTTCGCGGCGACCACGAATCCCGCGGTCTCCACAGGTGACGGGGTGGCGCTGGCCATGCGCGCCGGTGCCGTCGTCACCGACGTGGAGTTCGTGCAGTTCCACCCGACCGCGCTGATCGTGCCGGAGCACTCCCGGGTGCCCGGTGCCGGCCACGCCCAGCAGCCGCTGGTATCCGAGGCGTTGCGGGGTGAGGGCGCGCATCTGGTGGACGCCGACGGCAAGCGGTTCATGCTCGGCCAGCACGAACTGGCCGAACTGGCACCACGGGACGTGGTGGCCAAGGGCATCCACCGCGTACTGATGGCCACCGGCGCCGACCATGTCTATCTCGACGCCCGCCATCTCGGCGGCGACTTCCTGGCCGGGCGGTTCCCGACCATCGTCGCCTCGTGCCTGGCCATCGGGGTCGACCCGGGGGCCGACCTGATCCCGGTCGCGCCAGCCGCGCACTACGCCTCCGGCGGGGTCCGCACCGACCTGCACGGCCGCACCTCCATCCCGGGCCTGTACGCCTGCGGCGAGGTCGCCTGCACCGGCGTGCACGGTGCCAACCGACTGGCCAGCAACTCGCTGTTGGAGGGGCTCGTCTTCTCCCGACGGATCGCCGACCACATCGCCTCCGGTCTGCCCGAGCAGGCCCGTCCGGCGGAGACGGGGGCGTGGCGGGGCGGCGCCGGCTGGGCGGTGCCGGCCGCGACGACGCCGCCGCTCCAGCGGGCGATGACCCGGGGCGCCGGTGTGCTCCGTTCGTCCGCGACGCTCGACGCGACGGCTGCCGAACTCGTCGAACTCGGTGCCGGGCGGGGTACCCCCCGCACCGCCGACTGGGAGGCGACGAACCTGCTCACGGTGGCGGCGGCGCTGGTCGCGGCCGCGTACGCCCGGCAGGAGACCCGGGGTTGCCACTGGCGGGAGGACTTCCCCTCGGCAGACGAACGGTGGCGCGGTCACCTGTTGAGTGCGATCGGGGCGGAGAGCCAACTGACCACGCGGTGGGAGGAGAACCGGTGAGCGGGATGACGGCGGCCCGGGAGCGGGAGTTGCGCGAGGCCGGACTGGACCCGGAGCAGGTACGCCTGATCATCGACGGCGCGCTGGCCGAGGACCTCGGTCCGGACCTGCGTGACGTGACGAGCGTGGCGACGATTCCGGTGACCCAGACCGGCACCGCCGACGTGGTGGCCCGCGCCGACGGTGTGGTGGCCGGGTTGGCTGTCGCCGCGGCCGTCTTCGAACTGACCGCCCAGTTGACCGGGACGGGTCGTACCGTCGAGGTGTCGATGGTGGCCCGCGACGGCGCGCGGGTGGCCCGCGGCGCTGTGCTGGCCACGGTGACCGGCCCGACCCGGACCCTGCTCACCGCCGAGCGGACCGCGCTCAACCTGCTCTGCCGGATGTCCGGGGTGGCCACCCACACCCGGGCCTGGGCGGACGCGCTGGCCGGCAGCAAGGCGATGGTCCTCGACACCCGCAAGACCACGCCGGGCCTGCGCGCCCTGGAGAAGTACGCGGTGCGGGCGGGCGGTGGCACGAACAAGCGGATGGGCCTGCACGACGTCGCCATGATCAAGGACAACCACAAGTACGCCGCAGGCGGGGTGGCCGCCGCCTACCGGCGGGTCCGCGAGGCGTTCCCGGACGTGCCGGTGCAGGTGGAGGTGGACACGCTCGCCGAGGCGGTGGAGGCGGTCGAGGCGGGGGCGACGTTCCTGCTGCTGGACAACATGTCCCCGGCACTGCTCGCCGAGGTGGTGGCGGTGGTCGGCGACCGGGCCGAGTTGGAGGCGACCGGTGGGCTGACCCTCGCCGACGCCGCCGAGGTGGGTGCCACCGGCGTCGACTTCCTCTCCGTGGGCGCGCTCACCCACTCCTCGCCGATCCTGGACATCGCCCTGGACCTGCGCACGGAGTGAACCCGTCTAGGCTTCGTGCGTGCTGCTCTGCATCGACATCGGGAACACCAACACTGTGCTGGCGACCTTCGACGGCGACAAGCTGGTGCACTCCTGGCGGATCAAGACCGACGCCCGCTCGACCGCCGACGAGCTGGGTCTGATGTTTCGTGGCCTGCTCGCCGCGGACGCCGTCGAGATCACCGGTGTCGCGGCCTGTTCGACAGTGCCGGCCGCGCTGCGTTCGCTGCGGACCATGCTGACCCGCTACTACGGGGAACTGCCGAGTGTGATCGTGGAACCCGGGGTACGCACCGGGGTGCAGTTGGCGATCGACAACCCGAAGGAGGTCGGCGCCGACCGGGTGGTGAACACGCTCGCCGCCTACACCCTCTACGGTGGGCCGTCGATCGTCGTCGACTTCGGCACCACCACCAACTTCGACGTGATCAGTGGCCGGGGTGAGTTCCTCGGCGGTGCGTTCGCGCCGGGCATCGAGATCTCCTTCGACGCGCTCGCCGCCCGCGCCGCCCAGTTGCGCAAGGTGGAAGCGACCCGACCCCGCTCGGTGATCGGCAAGAACACCGTCGAATGCCTTCAGGCCGGGCTGTACTTCGGCTTCGCCGGACAGGTGGACCGGATCGTCGAGCGGATGACCGCCGAGCTGGGGGAGTTGAAGGCGGTGATCGCCACCGGCGGGTTGGCGTCGCTGGTCCTCAACGAGTGCCACACCATCACTCACCACGAACCGATGATCACCCTGATCGGCCTGCGCATGGTGTACGAGCGCAACGTCTGACCAGGTTCAGGTTCGTCGGGCGCGGGCTACCAGGGTGCGGTACGGGAGCTTCACGGTTTCCTGGCCGGCCAGGTCGGGGTGGGTGTCCAGCAGTTCGTGGACCTCCCGGTCGACGTCGGCGCGCCGCTGCGGGGTGGCGGTGAGGTAGTGGGAGCGGGTGCGGATCAGTCCGCGCAGGTCGTCCCGGGTCAGTTCGGTGGTGTGGGTGAACTCGGCCCATTCGAGTGGGCCGAAGGCGTCGCCGAAGTCGGTGACGGTTTGGCGCAGGTGATCGACCGTGTCCCCGATCTCGGCGATCCGGCTCAGCTCGGTCACCCAGGTGACCTGGTCGTCGCGCAGGTTCCAGATCGGGGCGAAGACACCGCCGGGTCGCAGCACCCGGGCGATCTCCGGGTGGGCTGCGGTCCGGTCGAACCAGTGGTACGCCTGGCCGGCGAGGACGGCGTCGGCGTACCCGTCGGGCAACGGCATCGACTCGGCACTACCAGCCAGCGGGCGTACGTCGGCGGTGGCCGCGGCCAGTTGGGCGCGCATGCCGGGATCGGGTTCGACGGCCGTGACCTGGTGGCCCAGGCTGAGCAGGTCCCGGGTGAGGATGCCGGTGCCGGCCGCCAGGTCGACCACCCGGGGCCGGCCCGACGCCGCCCGGTCGGCTGCCTGGGCGGGGGGAGCGAGGCCGGTGAGCGCCCAGCGTAGGGCGGCGCGGGGATAGCGGGGGCGGAACCGGTCGTAGTCGGCGGCGGCCGCGCCGAAGGAGAGGGCCTCGGTGGGCTCGGTCATGGCCGGCAGGCTATCCGGTAACGGTCGTCTGGGGGCTTGAGTACGCTCGGGGCTTGACCCCGCCCGAATTCTCCCGTCGAGGAAGCGTGCCGTGACCCAGCAGAGCCCCGTGCCAGTCGATCCCGCCGACGACCTTCCCGAGCAGATGAAGGTCCGCCGGGAGAAGCGAGAGCGGATGCTCGCCGACGGCGTGGAGCCGTACCCGGTCAGTTTTCCGCGTACCAGCACCCTGGCCGAGGTTCGGGCGCGCTACGCCGACCTGCCCACCGACACCGCGACCGGCGACCGGGTCTCGGTCACCGGTCGGGTGATCTTCGTACGAAACACCGGCAAGCTCTGCTTCGCCAACCTGCGGGACGGCGACGGCACCGAGATCCAGGCGATGTTCTCGCTGGACCGGGTCGGCGCGGAGCGGCTGGAGGACTGGAAGCGGCTGGTCGACCTCGGTGATCTCGTGGGAGTCACCGGCGAGGTGATCACCAGTCGCCGGGGTGAGTTGTCGGTGCTCGCCGAGCAGTGGGCCGTCACCGCCAAGGCGTTGCGTCCGCTGCCGGTGGCGCACAAGCCGCTCAGCGAGGAGGCCCGGGTCCGGCAGCGCTACGTCGATTTGATCGTGCGTCCGCAGGCGCGGCAGATGGTCCGCACCCGGGCCGCCGCGGTACGCAGCCTGCGCGATTCACTGCACGGGCAGGGTTTCCTCGAGGTGGAGACCCCGATGCTCCAGTTGCTGCACGGCGGAGCGACCGCCCGGCCTTTCGTGACCCACAGCAATGCGCTCGACACCGATCTGTATCTAAGAATCGCGCCGGAACTGTTTCTCAAGCGCGCCGTGGTCGGTGGCGTCGAGCGGGTCTTCGAGATCAACCGCAACTTCCGTAATGAGGGCATCGACTCTTCACACTCGCCGGAGTTCGCGATGCTGGAGGCGTACCAGGCGTACGGCGACTACAACACCATGGCTGAGTTGACCCGGAATCTGGTGCAACAGGCGGCGATCGCGGTCTCTGGCTCGACGGTGGTCACCCATGCTGGCGGTCGTGAGTTCGACCTGGGCGGCCAGTGGCGTTCGGTCAGTCTGTTCGGCGTGCTTTCCGAGGCGCTCGGTGAGGAGGTCACGGTCCACACCGACCGGGCCCGCCTGGTGGAGTACGCGGACAAGGTGGGCGTGGCCGTCGATCCCAAGTGGGGGCCGGGCAAGCTGGCCGAGGAGTTGTTCGAGGAGTTGGTCGTACCGGGCCTTGAGGCGCCAACTTTCGTGCGCGACTACCCGGAGGAGACCAGCCCGCTCACCCGGGGGCACCGCGGTGAGCCGGGGCTGGCCGAGAAGTGGGACCTGTATGTGCTCGGGTTCGAACTCGCCACCGCGTACTCCGAGCTGGTCGACCCGGTGGTACAGCGGGAACGGCTGGTCACCCAGGCGCAGTTGGCCGCCCGCGGCGACGACGAGGCGATGCGGCTGGACGAGGACTTTCTCCGGGCGATGGAGTACGGAATGCCGCCGGCCGGTGGCATGGGAATGGGAATCGACCGGCTCCTGATGGCGCTCACCGGCCTGGGAATTCGGGAAACCATCCTCTTCCCGTTGGTGCGCCCTGAGTAGTCGGTACGAAACTTACCGGCTCGTTACCGCGTCCTATTGACGCGGCAAGCATCGTACGGGTTATTGTGCTCTTGCAGTTGGCAGTAGTAGCCCTGCTGGAAAGGAATGTGGGACGTGGCCAAGCAGATCATTCACAAGCTGGTCGATGACCTGGACGGCGGGGACGCGGACGAGACCGTCAAGTTCGCGCTCGACGGCGTCCAGTACGAGATCGACCTGTCGAGTTCGAACGCCGAGAAATTGCGTGACGTATTCGCGCAGTACATCGCTCACGGCACGAAGGTGGGCCGGGGTGGTGTGGTCGTGGGTGGTCGGGCCGCTCGCGGCCGGGGTGGTGCCACGGCTGATCGCGAGCAGAACAAGGCCATCCGGGCCTGGGCGCGTAAGGCCGGCAAGGACATCTCCGACCGGGGTCGGATCCCGCAGGAGATCGTCGACGAGTACCACGCCAAGGCCGGTCACTGATCCGGCTCTGAGTCATCAGCGGTGCCGGTCCGGAAGTCGTCCGGGCCGGCACCTGCCCTTCCGGCCGGGACATGCTGCCCTTCCGGGACGTTTGACAACTTTTGTCTGGATCGCGGGGGATTGTCAAAGTTCGCGCCGGGTGTCGTCCCGGCGGCGAACCTCCGTGTGCCGCCGGGACTATTCGCCCTCGGACCGGCGTTGTCCACAACCGGTGGATGTCTTGTCCACACCCTGTGGATGGCGTCGAGGAGGATGCTGTCCACCCCGCCGGGGGCCTCCGTGCGGCGTCCCGACGGTCTGCGGGTGCCTACCGAATTTCGCTCTGCGCGTACAGCAACCACGCCCGGAACAGCCGTTGAGCGTGGATGGTTGTGCAAAACGACGCGTACCGACCCTTCGGCACAGACACACGAGGTCAGCCGAGCGGGTTCGCGGCGATAGAGTAATGAGGCACGGATGCCCGTCCCGGGCGTTCGCGCACCGGCCCCGCCGAGAGTCTTGACCACCAAGATCGAGTGCGCACGGCACGTGAGGAGCACGAGGGCATGTTCGAGCGGTTCACCGACCGAGCGCGACGGGTTGTCGTCCTGGCCCAGGAAGAGGCCCGGATGCTCAACCACAACTACATCGGTACGGAACACATCCTGTTGGGCCTGATCCACGAGGGTGAGGGCGTCGCGGCCAAGGCCCTGGAGAGCCTCGGGATCTCGCTGGAGGGCGTCCGCCAGCAGGTGGAGGAGATCATCGGCCAGGGCCAGCAGGCGCCGAGCGGGCACATCCCGTTCACGCCGCGGGCCAAGAAGGTGCTGGAGCTGTCGCTGCGCGAGGCGCTTCAGCTCGGCCACAACTACATCGGCACCGAGCACATCCTGCTCGGCCTGATCCGGGAGGGTGAGGGCGTCGCCGCCCAGGTGCTGGTCAAGCTCGGCGCCGACCTGAACCGGGTCCGCCAGCAGGTGATCCAGCTGCTCTCCGGCTACCAGGGCAAGGAGCCGGCTGCGGCGGGCACCGCGCCGGGCGAGGCCGCGCCGTCGACCAGCCTGGTGCTGGACCAGTTCGGCCGGAACCTCACCCAGGCCGCCCGCGAGGGCAAGCTCGACCCGGTGATCGGGCGCGAGAAGGAAATCGAGCGGGTGATGCAGGTGCTCTCCCGCCGGACCAAGAACAACCCGGTCCTGATCGGTGAGCCCGGCGTCGGCAAGACCGCCGTGGTCGAGGGGCTGTCCCAGAAGATCATCAAGGGCGAGGTGCCCGAGACGCTGAAGGACAAGCAGCTCTACACGCTCGACCTGGGCGCGCTGGTGGCCGGCTCCCGTTACCGAGGTGACTTCGAGGAGCGCCTGAAGAAGGTGCTCAAGGAGATCCGCACCCGGGGCGACATCATCCTCTTCATCGACGAGATCCACACCCTGGTGGGTGCGGGTGCCGCCGAGGGCGCGATCGACGCGGCGAGCATCCTCAAGCCGATGCTGGCCCGCGGCGAGCTGCAGACCATCGGTGCGACCACCCTCGACGAATACCGCAAGCACCTGGAGAAGGACGCCGCGCTGGAGCGCCGTTTCCAGCCGATCCAGGTGGGTGAGCCCTCGCTGGCTCACACCATCGAGATCCTCAAGGGTCTGCGGGACCGTTACGAGGCGCACCACCGGGTGAGCATCACCGACGCCGCGCTGGTGGCGGCGGCGACGCTTGCCGACCGGTACATCTCCGACCGCTTCCTGCCGGACAAGGCGATCGACCTGATCGACGAGGCCGGGGCCCGGATGCGGATCCGCCGGATGACCGCGCCGCCAGACCTGCGTGACTTCGACGAGCGCATCGCCCAGGTGCGCCGCGACAAGGAGTCCGCGATCGACGCGCAGGACTTCGAGCGTGCCGCCCAGCTGCGGGACAAGGAGAAGCAGCTGCTGGGCCAGAAGGCGCAGCGGGAGAAGGAGTGGAAGGCCGGTGACCTGGACGTCGTCAGCGAGGTCGACGACGAGCAGATCGCCGAGGTGCTGGGCAACTGGACGGGCATCCCGGTCTACAAGCTGACCGAGGAGGAGACCTCGCGTCTGCTGCGCATGGAGGACGAGCTGCACAAGCGCGTCATCGGCCAGGAGGACGCGGTCAAGGCGGTCTCGAAGGCCATCCGGCGTACCCGGGCCGGCCTGAAGGACCCGAAGCGCCCGTCCGGCTCGTTCATCTTCGCCGGCCCGTCCGGTGTCGGTAAGACCGAGCTGTCCAAGGCGCTCGCCGAGTTCCTGTTCGGCAGCGAGGACGCCCTCATCCAGCTGGACATGTCCGAGTTCCACGACCGGTACACGGTCTCCCGGCTGGTCGGTGCCCCGCCCGGATACGTCGGCTACGACGAGGGCGGGCAGCTGACCGAGAAGGTGCGTCGTCGGCCGTTCTCGGTGGTCCTCTTCGACGAGATCGAGAAGGCCCACCCGGACGTGTTCAACACGCTGCTGCAGATCCTGGAAGACGGCCGGTTGACCGACGGTCAGGGCCGGATCGTGGACTTCAAGAACACGGTCATCATCCTGACCACCAACCTCGGCACGAGGGACGTGGCCAAGGCGGTGTCGCTGGGCTTCCAGCAGTCGGAGGACTCCGAGTCCAACTACGACCGGATGAAGCAGAAGGTCAACGACGAGCTGAAGCAGCACTTCCGGCCCGAGTTCCTGAACCGGATCGACGACACCATCGTCTTCCACCAGCTGCGTCAGAACGAGATCCTCCAGATCGTGGACATCATGATCGCCCGGATCGAGACCCAGCTGCGCAACAAGGACATGGGCCTGGAGCTGACCGACAACGCCAAGAAGTACCTGGCGACCAAGGGCTTCGACCCGGTGCTGGGCGCGCGGCCGCTGCGCCGCACGATCCAGCGCGACATCGAGGACAACCTCTCCGAGCGGATCCTGTTCAACGAGCTGACCCCGGGTCAGATCGTGGTGGTGGACTGCGAGGGCGACCCCAACAACATCGACAAGTCCAAGCTCGTCTTCCGGGGCTCCGAGCGGCCGGTCGAGGTGCCGGACGCGGTCCCGGCCGACCTCGGCGGCAGCACGGCCGCGGCGGGCGCGGACGAGTAGCTCAACCCGTACGACAGCCGGCGGCCCGGTGGCAGTTGCCACCGGGCCGCCGTCGTTGTGCCGCGTCCGCTCCGGCGAGGCCCATGCGGAGGCCCGCCGAGCGGAGCGGAGCATTCCGTCGCCGGTGGCAGGTGGCAGGCGACCCGTATGACAGCCGTCACCGTTTGCCGTGGCATGCGCGGGTGGTCAGGGTCGTTGTACCGGGAGTAACCGCAGCGGCCGCCTGGGCCGCTGCCGCTGTCCTTCCCGACGCGCTTGCCCACCATCCCTCCCGGGTGTCGCGTCGTTTCCCGATCTGGAAGGCGACGATCATGACCACGTTGATTCGTAAGGCTGCCCTGACCGCCTGCGGTGCCGTCTTCGCTGGTGGGATGATCACCGGTCCGATGAGCGCGACCGCCGCTCCGTCCGGCACCGGCCCGCTGGCCGCCCTGACCGAGCGGGGGAAAGGCACCGGCGAGCGGCAGTTGAAGGTGCGGTACGAGGCACAGCCCAACTTCTACTACTGTGGCCCGGCCGCCGTACGCAACGCGCTGACAGTCATGGACCGGGACGTCTCACAGGACGACCTGGCCCGCGAGATGGGCACCACCGAGCGGGGCACCGATTCGGCGCATCTGATCACCAAGGCGCTGAACGAGCGGAGCGGCAAGAACGTCTACCGCACCGTGGAGCTTCCCGGGCCCGTCGCCGACGACGCCCAGACCGACCGGCTGCGGGCTGACATCGTCAGTGCCGTCGACGACGGGCGCAGCCCGGTGGTCAACGTCGTCGGCACCGGCACGGACACCGACGGGACGAGCCACACCTTCGAGGGCGGCCACTACATCTCGGTGACCGGTTACCGGGGCGGCGGTGACCAGGTGAAGATCGCCGACTCGGCCGACCCCGCGCGCGCCGAGTACTGGATCACCATCGACGCGCTCGCCGACTGGGCGGCCACCCGCGGTTACTCCGCCTGACCGAGCGGCACCGGGTCCGGGCCGGTCGGCGGGCCGTCGCCGAGCAACCGGAACGACGCCTCGCCGACCGGCTCGACCAGCCCGTCGGTGACCAGACCGGCAAGGGCGCGGGCCCGCTGCACCTCGTCCGCCCAGACTTGGTCCAACCGCTGCTGCGGCACCGGCCCGGTCGACTCCCGCAGCAGGCCGAGGAGCAGCCCGCGTACCTGCCGGTCGGTGCCGGCGTAGCGTTGCGGCCGACGGGTCGGGCCGACCGGGGCGACCTGGCCCGAGGCGCGCCAGGCGCAGATCGTCTCGACCGGGCACGCGTCGCAGCGCGGGGCGCGGGCGGTGCAGATCACCGCACCCAGCTCCATGATGGCGGCGCTGGCGAGCGCGGCGGCGGCCGGTTCGGCGGGGAGCAGTTCCTCGGTGGCGACCAGGTCGGCGGGGCGGGTGGCCGGGCCGGCGTCCGGCTCTCCGGCGACCGCCCGACAGACCACCCGGCGTACGTTGGTGTCGACCACGGGGTGGCGCTGGCCGTACGCGAAAGCCGCCACCGCCCGCGCCGTGTACGTGCCGACGCCGGGCAGCGCGAGCAGCTGGTCCAGCCGGTCCGGTACGGTCCCGCCGTGCCGCGCGACGATGGCCACCGCGCACTCCCGTAGGCGCAACGCTCGGCGCGGATAGCCGAGGCGTCCCCACATCCGGATGGCCTCGGCCGGACTGTCCTGCGCCAGTGCGGCCGGCGTGGGCCAGCGCTCCAGCCAGGCGTGCCAGGCGGGCAACACCCGGGCCACCGGAGTCTGCTGGAGCATGACCTCGCTGACCAGGATGGCCCACGCGCCCACACCGGGGTGGCGCCACGGCAGGTCCCGGGCGTTCTGCTCGTACCACCGGCTCACACGTCCGGCGAATGTGGCTTCTGTCATCGCGTCGCCGATGATGTCACGCGCCGCTGGTCCCGTTGACTGGACGGTACCGGCGGGCCGCCGCCGTCGACGTACGCGGATCGGGCAGAATGCCCGGATGAACGAGCTCGCGATCACCGTCATCGGCCGGGACCGGCCCGGCATCGTGGCTGACGTCGCCGAGGTGCTCGCCCGGCTCGGGGCCAACCTCACCGACAGCACCATGACCCGGCTGCGAGGGCACTTCGCGATGACGCTGATCTGCGTCGGCCCCGCCGCCACCGAGGTCGAGGCCGCGTTGGCCCCGCTCGCCGCCGACAGCCAACTGGTGGCGACCGTACGCTCCGTGGCGCGCGACGGCGAGGCGGCGCCAGCCGGCGAGCCGTACGTGATGGCGGTGCACGGCGCGGACCGGATGGGCATCGTGGCGGCGATGACGCGGGTGCTGACGGAAGCCGGTGGCAACGTCACCGACCTGAGTACCCGACTGGCCGGGTCGCTCTACGTGGTGGTCGCCGAGGTGGATCTACCGGCCGGGGCGGCCACCGCGCTCGCTGAACGGCTGGCCGCCACCGCCGCCGAGTTGGGCGTCGAGGTCACTCTCCGTCCCGCCGAACCGGATCTGCTGTGACCGGGCGCGGCGACGGGTCCGATCTGGATCCGCAGACGGAGGGGCACACCGGCCTCGGTGACTGGACTCCTGAGGCGTTGGGCGCCGGCCGGGTGCTACCGGTGGTCTCCGCCCCGGAGGCGGTGCTCAGCCGCGACGGTGCGGAGGTCGACCCGATCGCCGACGAGACCGTACGCCTGGCGGCGGACCTGGTCGCCACGATGCGGGTGTCGCCCGGCTGCGTCGGCCTGGCCGCTCCGCAGGTGGGGGTCGGCGCCCGGGTGTTCGCGGTGGACGTCACCGGGCACGCCAAGGCGGTGACCGTGCACGGCACCTTCGTGCTCTGCAACGCCCGGGTGGTCGAGGCGAGCCGGTGGAAGGTGGGCCGGGAAGGGTGCATGTCGGTGCCGGACCTCACCGGTGACGTCAAACGCGCGAGCCGGCTGGTGGTCGAGGGCGCGCTGCCGGGCAGCGGCCAGGTCGTCCGCCTGACGACCGACGGTTTCGAGGCGCGTGCCCTGCAACACGAGATCGACCACTGCGCGGGCCTGCTCTTCCTGGACCGGGTGGCCGGGGCGCACGCGATCTATCAGCGCAAGGTCTACCTCTGACGGGTCGTACCGGCACGGTCGGTGACCGTGTGTTGCGACGAAGCCGGCACGGACTGTCGAGAATGGAGGGTCAGCCGCGATGCGTGGAGGATGTCCCGGCGCGTCGCCGCCTTCCGTCACGTCGCCCGCCGCTACGGTGGGGGCATCATGCGTCTGACGGTCGGCCCCCTGCCCCCCGCCGTGTACTGGCGGCGTCGCGCCGTTGTGCTCGGTGCGGTCCTGCTCTTCCTGATCGTGCTGCTCTACTCGTGCAACGGGCAGCGCGGCGGCAACGACGCGGGCCGCGAGGGCCAGCCGGAACCGGGCGTGTCATCCGGCACACCGGAGCCCACCGGCTCGGTGCTGACCCCGCAGACCGGCGCGCCGCCGTCAGGTGACGCCGGGGCCGGCCCGGCCACCCCGGCCCCGGACGGCTCCACCACGCCGTCCAGCACGCCGCAGACGTCCACCGCGCCTAACTCCGGCAACGACGTGCCGGCACGGGCACCGGTGAACGACGCCGGCACCTGCACCGACGCGGAACTCTCGGTGACCGCGGTGGCCCTGCCCGCGCAGGTCGTCCGGGGTGCCGCCGTCGACCTGCACCTGAAGGTCCGTAACCGGTCCGAGCGGACGTGCAGTCGGGATGTCGGCGCGACCGCCCAGGAGCTCTACATCAAGTCCGGTGCCGAGGTGATCTGGTCATCGGACACCTGCGGCACGGCCGCCGGCTCGGAGGTGCAGTCCTTCACCGCCGGGTTCGAACGCGCCTACCGGGTCGGCTGGAACGGCAAGGACAGCAGCCGGTGCGCCGACGGACTGGCGAACGGCCCCACGCCGCAGGCCGGGACGTACGAGGTCTTCGCCCGGGTCGGCACCAAACGCAGCCAGCCGGTGAAACTCGTCCTCACCGACTGAGAGCCGTCGGCGCCGCCTGTCAGACGTACCGTTCGAGGATGGAAGCCTCGGCGAGCCGGGACAGTCCCTCGCGTACGCCCCGGGCCCGCGCGTCACCGACGCCCTCGACCGTCTGGAGGTCCTCCACCGTCGCGCCCAGCAGGCGCTGGAGGCTGCCGAAGTGCATCACCAGCCGGTCCACCACGGCCACCGGCAGCCGGGGCACCTTGGCCAGCAGCCGGAACCCGCGTGGACTGACCGCCGCGTCCAGTGCGTCCGAGGCGGCCGGGTAGCCGATCGCCTTGGCGACCGAGACCAGGTCGATCAGCTCGGTCGCGCTGAGCAGATCCAACTCGACAAGGGCCTCGTCGAGGGTGCGCGGCTTGCGGCCGGCGGGCAGGTAGTCCCGGATGACCAGGGTGCGGTCGGCGTCGACGCCGGCCATCAGCTCGTCGAGCTGCAGGGCGAGCAGCCGCCCGTCGGTGCCCAGCTCCACCACGTAACCGGCGATCTCGTCGGCGATGCGGCGGACCATCTCCAACCGCTGCACCACCGCCACCGCGTCCCGCACGGTGACCAGATCCTCGATCTCCAGTGCGGAGAGTGTGCCGGAGACCTCGTCCAGCCGCAGCTTGTAACGCTCCAGGGTGGCCAGCGCCTGGTTGGCCCGGGAGAGGATGGCCGCCGAGTCGTCAAGCACGTGCCGCTGGCCGTTGACGTAGAGGCTGATGATCCGCATCGACTGGCTGACCGAGATCACCGGGTAGCCGGTCTGCCGGGCGACCCGCTCCGCGGTGCGGTGCCGGGTGCCGGACTCCTCCGTCGGGATGGCCGGATCGGGCATCAGGTGCACCGCCGCGCGGACGATCCGGGTGCCGTCGCTGGAGAGCACCACCGCACCGTCCATCTTGCACAGCTCGCGGATCCGGGTGGCGGAGAACTCGACGTCCAGCGGGAAACCGCCGGTGCACAGCCCCTCGACGACCTTGTCGTAGCCGAGGACGATGAGCGCGCCCGTGCGGCCGCGCAGGATGCGCTCCAAGCCGTCGCGCAGCGCGGTGCCGGGTGCCATCAGGGCCAGGTTGGCGCGTAGCGGATCGCCGGCGCTGCCGCCTCCGGTCACGCTGATGCTGATCGGACGGGCGGGCGAGCCCACGGCACCGGTGCGGGCGTGGGGTGTCGCGCCGGCAGGCTTGGTGGTATCGCGGTCGACTGGCACGGGCACAGTCTACGGACTGCCGTGCGGTGGGTGCTGTCGTGGTTACTGTGATGTGTCACGATCCCGCCACTCGGTCGCGTCGTCGCACCGGAAGGGCCGTCACTCCGCCGACACCCGGGCCGCGGCCTGGAGCGCCGAACGGACGTCGCCGACCTCGATCACCCGCAGCTGGTCGGGACCGGCGCCGGTGCTCGCCGGGCCGCAACCCTGCGGCACCAGGGCCAGCCGGAAGCCGAGCCGGGCCGCCTCGGCCAGCCGGCGGGGCACCGCGCCCACCCGACGCACCTCGCCGGTCAGCCCCACTTCGCCGATGGCCACCAGCTGCGGTGCGATGGCCAGGTTGAGCCCGCCGGAGGCGACGGCCAGCGCCACCGCGAGGTCGGCTGCGGGCTCCACCACCCGGATGCCGCCGACAGTGGCCGCGAAGACCTCCCGGTCGTGCAGGGTGAGCCGTTCGGTGCGGCGCTGGAGCACCGCCAGCACCATCGCCAGCCGGGCCGAATCCAACCCGGAGACCGTGCGCCGGGGAGAGCCGGCCACCGTCGCGCCGATCAGCGCCTGCACCTCGGTGACAAGTGCCCGACGCCCCTCCATGGCCACCGTCACGCAGGTGCCCGGCACCGGCTCCGAGTAGCGGGTCAGGAACAGTCCGGACGGGTCGGCCAGGCTGCTGATGCCGCTCTCGTGCATCTCGAAGCAGCCCACCTCGTCGGCAGCCCCGAAGCGGTTCTTGACCCCGCGCACCATCCGCAGGGACGAGTGCTTGTCACCCTCGAAGTGCAGCACCACGTCGACCAGGTGCTCCAGCACCCGGGGACCGGCCACCTGTCCGTCCTTGGTGACGTGGCCGACCAGCACGGTCGCGATCCCACGCTCCTTGGCGACCGCCACCACGGCGGCGGTGACCGCCCGGACCTGGGTCACCCCGCCGGACACCCCCTCGGTGCCGGCGGTGGAGATGGTCTGCACCGAGTCGAGCACCAGCAGGCCGGGCTTTACCGCGTCGAGATGGCCGAGCACCGCCGCGAGGTCGTTCTCAGCGGCCAGGTAGAGCTGGTCGTGCAGGGTGCCCATGCGCTCGGCCCGCAGTCGCACCTGGCTCACCGACTCCTCGCCGCTGACCACCAGGGACGGGCTGCCGGCACCTGCGGCCCACTGCTGCGCCACGTCCAGCAACAGGGTGGACTTGCCGACGCCCGGCTCACCGGCGAGCAGCACCACCGCCCCCGGCACCAACCCACCGCCGAGCACCCGGTCGAGTTCGCTGACGCCGGTGGGTCGGGCCCGGGCCGGTGCCGCGCTGATGGTGGCGATCGGCCGGGCCGGTTCGGCAGGCATCCGGGAACTGACGACCCGGCCGGAGACGGTCGGCCCGGTGACGGTGCATTCGACCACCGAACCCCACTCGCCACACTCGGGGCAGCGGCCCACCCATTTCGGTGGCTGGTGACCGCAGGCGTCGCACTCGTACGCGGGGCGGGGCTCGCGGGCGGCGGCCTTGCCGCGCCCGCCACCCGTGCCTCGGGCCGAGGTCGATCGGGAGATGCTCACCCGAGCGACGCTAACCCCTGGGTACGACGACGGCGCCGCCGGCCTGGGTTCACCACGCCGACGACGCCGCCGGAAAAGCTGGCGATGCTACGGCTCAGTGGCCGCCCTCACCCTCGAATCCCGTGTGCCGCTCGATGATCGGCGACGGCGGCGGTGGCGGGCTGAGCGGCACGGCGACAGGTGCCGGGGTGGTGACGCTGTCGCCACCGCCGAAGTCGAAGGTGACGGTGAGGTTCTGCCCCGCGAGCACCGCCGAGTTCAACCCGAGGAGCTGGAGCACCTGCTCGCCCTCGGTGTTCAGCTGCACGTAGCTCAGCGGCGGGATCTCGATCCGGGCGGGTGCACCCGCCGGAGCCTCCGGGGCGCCTGCCGTGGGCGGCTCACCCGGGGACGGGGATCCACTCGGGGACTCGTCCGGACCGGGCGTGCCCTCCGGCGACGACGTGGCGGTCGGCGTGGGCGATCCGGTGGGCGACGGGCTGGTCGCGGCGCTGACCGTGGTGAGCACCACCTCGCGGGCGTCCGACGAGGTGACGGTGACCGTCACCGGGTTCGGGGAGTCGTTGTAGAAGACCGCGTTGAGCACCGCGTTGTCGCCGGCCTGGTAACCCTCGACACCCGGGTACGCGACAAGCACGCTCCGCACCCCGTACGCGCCCGCGTCGGCCTGGAGGTCGATGCCCTGGATCGACGGCACCTTGTTGGCCGTCTCCGAGATCTGACCGGCGCCGCACCCGGACAGCAGCAACAGCCCGGCTGCCGTCACGATCCCGGGCAGCAGCACGGCAGCCCGCCGGGAACCCCTGATCGAGCGCGTCACGTCGGTCCTCCTCGTCACGATCACGCCCGGCGACGCCGCCGGACCCGCTGGCCATGCCCGCGCAGACCGCGCTCCAGGGTAGTTGGCGCTGATCGTGACCCGCACGCCGACCCTGCGCGGCCACCTGAACGGTGCGGCTCAGATCAGTCGACCGCTCGCGACCAGCAGGACGACATCGATCAGGGCGACAAGCATCGCCGCCCGGAACACGGCCACCGGGCGGGCCGCGCCATGGCCGGCGGTGCGGCCGGCGTACCAGGCAAGTGTCGGGATCACCACGGCGGCCACGACCGCCGCCAACCCCACGCCCGACGGCGGCCCGGGTGGCCCCAGCGCCAGGGTGACGGTCGCCGCGATGAGCAGCCCGATCGCGGCGATCCGACTGCCCGTCGGGCCCAACCGGTGCGGCAGGCCGTGGACCCCGGTCCGCGCGTCGTCGGCGAAGTCGGGCAGCACGTTGGCGAAGTGCGCGCCCGCGCCCAGCAGGCCGGCTGCCGCAGGTAGCCAGCCCGGTGGAAAGGGTGCGCCCGGCAACGCCGACACCACGAAGGCCGGCAGCGCGCCGAAGGAGACCGCGTACGGCAGCACCGAGATCACTGTCGACTTCAGCGGCCAGTTGTAGAGCAGGGCCGAGAGCAGGCCGGTGACGGCCCAGAGCGCGGCCACCGGATTCGTGCTCAGGGCCAGCGCCACTGTGGCAGCGGCGGCCAGTGCCGCGGCCACCGTCACCGTGCGTCGGCCTACCGTGCCGGCGGCCACCGGTTTGTCGGTTCGCCCGACCAGGGCGTCCCGCTCGGCGTCGAGCAGGTCGTTTGTCCACCCGACGGTGAACTGGCTGGCCGCCACGGTGAGCGTCACCACGGCGACGCCGCCGACCGAATGCCCGACACCGGCCGCGAGCAGCGCGGCCACCGCGGTGACCGCGGCGGTGGGTTCCGGATGGCTCGCCCTGACCAGCCCTAACACCGTCGACGACATAACGGAAGTCTGGTCGTTACCGGGTAGTCGTGCCACGCTCGGTGACATGCGTGATGCCGGCCTCAGCCTGCCCCGCAACGATCCGCGCCAGTACGACGAGCTGGCCGGTGAGTGGTGGCGGCCGGATGGTGCCTTCGCCATGCTGCACTGGTTGGCGGCGGCGCGGGCCGCCCTGGTGCCGCCGGCGGTACGACCCGGTGCGCTGCTGGTCGACCTCGGCTGTGGCGCCGGGCTGCTCGCCCCGCACCTGGCCGGCAAGGGCTATCGGCACGTCGGGGTGGACCTGACCCGGTCGGCACTGGCCCAGGCGGCCGCGCACGGTGTGGCGGCGGTCAATGGTGACGTCACCGCCGTGCCGTTGGCCGACGGTTGTGCCGACGTGGTGGCCGCCGGTGAGTTGCTGGAACATGTGCCGGACTGGCGTGCCGCGGTGGCGCAGGCGTGCCGGTTGCTGCGTCCCGGCGGTCTGTTGGTGTTGGACACCCTCAACGACACCGCACTGTGCCGGCTGGTCGCCGTCCGGATCGCCGAGCGGCTGCCCACCGTGCCGCGCGGCATCCATGATCCACGGTTCTTCGTGGACGACCGGGAGCTGGTGGCCGAGTGCGCCCGGCACGGGGTGGACCTACGGGTCCGTGGCGTCCGCCCCGGTGTGCCTGGTCTGCTGCGGTGGCTGCTGCGCCAGGTCCGCGGTGCGGGTACGCCTGCCGGTCAGGCCCCGCGCATCGTGCCGACACGTTCGACAGCCGTGCTCTACCAGGGTCGTGGGGTACGCCACGGGTAGCACCTGCCGGGCAGGGTAAGGAACTCAGGCGACAAGGGGGTTCGGATGAGCGAGCACGGCGAACGGACCGCGCGTCCGTCCGCGTTGGAGGCCGTCCGGAGGCTGGTGCCCCGGCTGGCGGCCCGAGCCGCCGAGCACGACCGGGACGGTTCGTTTCCGGTCGACGACTTCGCCGATCTGCGCGCGGCCGGGTTGTTCGGGCTGATGGTCCCCACCGAGTTGGGGGGTGTGGGGGCCACCTTCTCCGACTACGCGGCCGTCGCCACCGAGCTGGCCCGGGGCAACGGTGCGACGGCGCTGGTGTTCAACATGCACGCCTCGGTCACCGGCGCGCTCGGTGCGGTCACCGAGGAACTGGCCGAGTCGCTCGGCGTACCGGACGAGGCGTTGGCCGCCCGGGACCGGCTGCTGCGCGCGGCGGCTGATGGCGCGTGGTACGCCGTGGCGATGAGTGAGCGTGCCGCCGGTGCCCGCCTGTCCCAGCTCGCGACGATCTACCAGCCGGTCGAGGGTGGTTGGCGGATCAAGGGCAGCAAGACCTTCTGCTCCGGCGCGGGCCACCCCGACGGTTACCTGGTGGCGGCCCGCAGCGCCGACGACGCCTCGGTGGTCTCGCAGTTCCTGGTGCCGGCCGGGGAAGGTCTCAGCGTCGAACCGACCTGGGACTCGCTCGGCATGCGCGCCACCGCCTCGCACGACCTGCATCTGGATGTCACCGTGCCGGCTGACCGGCTGCTCGGTGGGGTGGAGGGACTGGCCCTGGTGGTCGCCCAGCTCATGCCGCACTGGCTGGTGGCCAGCTATGCCGCCGTCTACGTCGGGGTCGCCCGGGCCTCGATCGACGCGGCGGTGGAACACCTGAACGCCCGGAATCTGGCCGGGCTGCCGGCGGTACGTGCCCGGCTCGGCCGGGCCGACGCCGCGGTGGCGGCGGCCCAACTGGTGGTGACGGAGGCGGCCCGGCGGGTGGACGCGGCACCGGGTGACCCGGAGACCAACCGCTGGGTGTGGCGGGCCAAGCTGCTGGCCGGCACCACCGCCGCCGAGGTGGCGGCGTCCATGCTGGAAGCCGCGGGCACATCTGCCACCCGGCGCGGTCACCCGCTGGAACGTCTCTACCGGGACGCCCGGTGCGGATCGCTGCACCCGGCCACCTCCGACGTCTGCGCCGACTGGCTGGGCATCGCCGCGCTCGGTGGTGACCCGGACCGCGACGGATCAGCTCCTCGTTGGTGAGCGTGAGGAGTCCGAGGGAGAGGAAGGTGGGACCGTGTCCGTACCGGTGATCGCGGGCGTGGGCACGGCTCATCCGCCAGCAGCCGACCAGCAGGAACTGTGGGAAAGATTCTTCTCCCGGCACTACTCGGGCCCCACCCGGAGTCTCGCCCAGCGGATCTTCGCGAACTCGGGGGTCAGCCGGCGACAGGCGGCGGTCAGCCCGCTGCTGGAGGACGTCTCCGACTGGCCCACCGAGCGGCGCATGCGCCGGTACCAGGTCGAGGCGCTGCCGCTGGGTAAGGAGGCGGTGGGGCGGGCGCTCACCGCGGCCGGCCTGACCGCCGGCGAGATCGGGCTGTTCATCGTCTGTTCCTGCACCGGGTACGCGACTCCCGGGCTGGACATCCTGCTCGCCCGGGACCTGGGCATGGCACCGTCGACGCAGCGGATGTTCGTCGGCCACATGGGCTGTTACGCGGCCCTGCCGGGGCTGGGCGCGGCGGGGGATTTCGTCACCGCGCGGGGCCGCCCGGCCCTGTTGCTCTGCGCCGAGTTGACGAGCCTGCACCTCCAGCCCTCTTCGGCCCGGGTGGACACCCAGCAGATCATCTCCCACGCGCTCTTCTCGGACGCCGCGGTCGCCGCCGCGGTGGTCCCCGATGGCCGCGGGTACGCGTTGCGGGAGGTCAGATCGGTGACCGACACCTCCACGGCCGACCACATGACCTGGGACGTGACCGACACCGGGTTCCGGATGGGACTGTCGCCGAAGGTGCCGAACGTGTTGTCGACACACGTCCAGGGCCTGGTCGACGACCTGCTGGTCCGGCACGGCACCAGCGTGACCGAGGTGGACGGCTGGGCGGTACATCCCGGTGGGCCGCGGATCCTCAACGTGGTGGAACGGGAGTTGGGGCTGGCCCCGACGGCGCTGGCCGCGTCGAGGCAGACCCTTGACGAGCATGGGAATTGTTCGTCGCCGACGGTGCTGTTGATTCTCGACCGGCTGATCCGGGCCGCGCCGTCGGCCCGTCGGGTGGTGATGCTGGCCTTCGGCCCGGGATTGACCCTCTACGCCGCCCTGCTGGAACGCGTCCCGTGACGCTCCGAAGGGATACCCTGACAGATATGGATGTCGATGATCGGCTCCGGGGTGTGCTGCTCGCCGGCGCCGGGGTGGTTGTGCTCCTCGTCGGCGGTTGGTGGTGGCGGGCTGAGGCACCTGCCGGAGACCCCGTCGCCGGACCTCTCGTGGCCGCAACGTTGTGGCAGGAGGATCCGGTCACCGGATCCTGGCAGCGGGAACCGGGTTCCGGTGTCGCCGTACGACCCGAGGCCGCCTCCTCCGTGCTGCTCGACGAGCGTACGGGCTCGGTGATCCGGCCACCCGCCGACGACTCCGGGAACAGCGCCGTCGAGCCGGGTGGGTGGCAGCAGTGGGCCCGCGAGGTGGAGTGGAGCGAGCGTGCGCGGCTGCGTCCGGGCGATGCGCTGGTCCGGCAGGGCGAGTTGGCCGCCGGTGCGTCGCGGGTGCTGCGCTTCAGCTGCACCGGTCCTGGTGAGTTGCTGATCCAGGTGGTCGGTGGCCGGGCCGCCGATCCGATGACCGCCGGTTGCGACGGGGCGGCGGCGATGATCGAGATCATCGGGATCGGCGGGTCCATGCAGGTGTCGTTCTCGCCTGCCGGAGCGGCACCGATCGAGGTGAGCGCCGAGCTGATGCCGAACGGGTGAACGCGGTTGTCTGGGCCCGCCGCTCAACCGGCCAGCCGAACCAGTTCAGCGTGGTAGTCGGAGACCGAGGCGGCCTCGGCCACCATCAGGACCACCCGGCCGGTGCGGTCGGCGAGCAGGGCGGTGGCGGTCTCCGGTCGGGGCGGTTGTTGCAGGAACGCCCGGAGGCCGCCGGCCGGGTCGGCCAGGGCGCGGACCTCTGTGCCGGTCGGTACGGCCCGCGGCCGCTCGCTGGCGACCGTAACCACTGTCACCCCGGCGGGTGCGGCCAGGGCGGTGTCGGCGACCAGTTCCGGGCAGGGGCAGCCGTCCACCAGCAGCACCACCGCCGGCAGCAGTCCGCGTAGCGGCACCGGCGACTGCCCGGCGTCGACCAGGTCCAGCGCGGGCAGGGCGCGATCGGTCAGCTGCGTCGGCGTCGGCTCGGGACTGTCGGCGACCGGCCCCGGGGAGCGGCCGGTCCGCGGCCAGGTGGCGGTGAGCAGGCCGGTGACGGTGGTGACCACCGCGATCAGCAGCACGAGCAGGGGCAGCCCGGGCGGACGCCAGGGGCGGCGCCGGGGCGACGCCCGGCGGCGCAGTTCGCGACGGACCTGTTCGGCCTCGTCGGCCAGCGCGGAGGCGTCGTTCGGTACGACCACCCGACCCCACTCGGGAGGCAGGTCCGGCAGCCCGGGACCATCGGCGTCAGCCTTGCCCATCACGACCCCCTGGAACGCTGCGGCGCGGACGGACCGTGCCCTCTCAGCGTCCCGCACCGCAGCCGGTACCGCCAGCGCTGCCCGCACTCGGGTACGGCGAGATACCATGGAATGGGTGCGTAGCCCTGATCGTCCAGCTGATCTCGACTTCTGCTTCGACCATGCCAGCGGGTCATATCAAGGTGACGGAGCGTGTTCGAATCATCGAGTTGGCTGGCTGTCAAGCCGAAGAAATACCTCTCACAGGGCCCCTGAGCTGCGCCAACGGTCAGGACAGCGGTGAGACATCGGTGCCTGAGCGTGTTACCCTAGACACAGCGAAAGGGGTTTCGAACCTATGGTTTTCAGTGTCGGCGAGACCGTTGTTTACCCCCACCACGGGGCCGCACTCATCGAGGCAATCGAGACTCGGGTCATCAAGGGCGAGCCTAAGCAGTACCTCGTCCTGAGGGTCGCGCAGGGTGACCTGACGGTCCGGGTGCCTGCTGAGAACGCCGAGATCGTGGGTGTGCGCGAGGTGGTCGGTGAAGAGGGCCTGGGCAAGGTCTTCGACGTTCTCCGGGCTCCGCACACCGAGGAGCCGACCAACTGGTCGCGGCGTTACAAGGCAAATCTGGAGAAGCTGGCCTCCGGCAACCCGCTGAAGGTGGCGGAGGTCGTCCGCGACCTGTGGCGCCGGGAGCGGGAGCGGGGGCTTTCCGCGGGCGAGAAGCGCATGCTCGCCAAGGCCCGCGACATTCTCGTCGGCGAGGTCGCGCTGGCGGAGAAGAGCACCAAGGACGAGGCGGAGACGCTGCTCGACAAGGTGCTGACCGAGGCATAGTCCGCAGAGCATCGTCGTACCCACTTCGTAGCGAAGAAACCATCGAGGACCGCGACGTGACCGCGCAGCTCAATCCGCGCGGTGACGTCGCGGTCCTCGTGCCTGCGGCCGGTGCCGGGGTACGCCTCGGACCTGGCCGGCCCAAGGCCCTGCGGCTGCTGGCCGGGGAGCCGCTGCTGGTGCACGCGGTGCGTGGGCTGGCCGCCGCCGCGTCGGTGCACACCATCGTGGTGGCCGCCCCGGTCGCGGAGGTTTCGACCGTACGCGACCTGCTTGCCCCGATCGCCCCGGTCATCGTGGTGCCCGGCGGCGCGGAACGGCAGTCCTCGGTGGCGGCGGCGCTGGCCGCCGTGCCGGCCGGCCCCGACATCGTGCTGGTGCACGACGCGGCACGCGCGTTGACCCCGGCCACGCTCGTGGAGTCGGTGGCCGCCGCGGTCCGGGCCGGCCACGACGCGGTGATCCCCGTCCTGCCGGTGGTCGACACGATCAAGGAGGTCGACGCGGGCGGAACGGTGCGCGGCACGGTCGACCGGGCCGCGCTACGCGCCGTGCAGACCCCGCAGGGCTTTCGTCGCGCCGTGCTCGCCGCCGCGCACGCCGCCGCCGCTGACGCGCTCACCGACGACGCCGGACTGGTCGAGAAGCAGGGCGTACCGGTGTTCTGCGTACCCGGTTCGGATCACGCCCTGAAGATCACCCGGCCGTTCGACCTGGCCGTGGCCGAGCAACTGTTGGCGCGTACCCTCGATTCATGATCGTTCCTCGGGTGGCCATCGGGACGGACGTGCACGCCTTCGCGCCTGGCCGGCCGTGCTGGGTGGCCGGGCTGCACTGGCCGGGACAGGACGGTCTGGCCGGGCACTCCGACGCCGACGTGGCCGCCCACGCCGCCTGCAACGCGTTGCTCTCCGCCGCCGGTCTCGGTGACCTCGGCGCCAACTTCGGCGTCGACCGACCCGAGTGGGCCGGGGCGGGTGGAGTGGCCCTGCTGGCCGAGTCCGCGCGTCGGGTGCGCGCCGCCGGCTTCGCCATCGGCAACGTGTCGGTGCAGGTCGTCGGGGTACGACCCAAGATCGGTCCACGTCGCGAGGAGGCCCAGCGGGTGTTGTCGGAGGCGGTCGGTGCGCCGGTCACCGTCTCGGCGGCCACCACCGACGGCCTGGGCTTCACCGGTCGCGGTGAGGGACTCGCCGGGATCGCGGTGGCCCTGGTGTACGAGCGGCCGGACGCCTAGGCTCGCGCGATGTCCGCCGACGTCCCCACTGACCCGCCCGCCGCCGACGGCTACCTCCAGCGCGCCACCCTCCTCGGTGAGTTGGGCCGCTACGACGAGGCCGCGAGCGAACTCGGTTTCGCGCTCGCCCTCGACCCGGCCGCCGTCGAGGCACTGATCATGCTCGCCCGGGTGCAGTTGGCCGCCGGACGGCCCACCGAGGCACTGGCTGCCGCCGAGTCCGCAGTCGCCGCCGCGCCGGGGCAGGTGCCCCCGCTTGTCGCCCGGGCGCTGGCACTCGGCGACCTGGAGCGGTACGCCGAGGCCGCCCGTACCGCCGACGAGATCCTGGCGCTGGCGCCGCAGGACGCGTACGCCCAGCGCAGCGCGGCGGCGATCCTGGCCGGCTCCCGCAACGGACAGCTGGCGCTGAACACGGCCTGGCACGCGGTGGAGTTGGCCCCCGACGAACCGCAGGGGCACCTGGTGCTGGGCCTGGTCGCGGCCAACATGCGGATGTTCGACCTGGCCGAGCGGGCCTACCGGGAAGCGCTGCGGCTGGATCCGCGACTGGCCGAGGTGGGCGACGACGTCGGGGTGCTGCGCCTGGAGCAGCGGCGCTGGAACGCGACGCTGGCGCAGCTCGCCGACGCTGCGGTGGGAAACCTGCCCCCGGCCGACCCGAGCGGCCGTTCCGGGACCGCCACACCGACCGACCCGGACCACGACCCACGCCGTTTCGGACTGCCCGGAGACGGCACCTCCCCACCCAGCGGGCCCCGAGACGACGCCGCCTGGCCGTCCGGGCCTCCGGACAGCGCGTCCTGGCCGTCCGGGCCCCGAGACGACCTCGCCCGCCCGAGCGGTCCCCGAGACGGCGCGTCCTGGCCGTCCGGACCCGGAGACGACCTCGCCCGCCCGAGCGGTCCCCGAGACGGCGCGTCCTGGCCCGGGGACGACGTCGCTCGCCCGTCCGGGCCTGGGGATGGCGCGTCCTGGCCGAGCGGCGGCCGGGATGCCGCGTCCTGGCCGGGTGAGGCTGGGGATGACACGTCCCGGCCGGGTGGGACGCGGGATGCCGCGTCCGGTCCCGGGGACGACGTGTCCCGGTCCGGTGCGGCCGGGGGTGCCGCGTACCCCGGGCTGACGCCTGACTGGCCCCGGCACGGCCCCGCCGGGTCACCGCCGGGTGCCCTGGGCGGCGGCCCGGTCGACGCCGGGCAGTTCACCGGGCCGGTCACCCACCGGGCCGTACCGGCGGCACTGCGGCAGCTCGTGGTCTGGGGTGCCGGCTGGTCGGTGGTGGCCGCCGTGGTGGTCGCCTGCACGGCCGCCACCGGTCCCGGATTCTCGCGGCTGATCGCGGTGCTGGCCGCGATCGGCGGCGGCATCGTGGTCTGGCGGCAGGCGTCCCGGCTGCCCGGCCTGACCCGGACGGTAATGCCGGTGCTGCGGCGCACCGACCGTACGCTCGCGCTGGCCGTCTACGCCGCCTGCGCCGGGCCCGCGCTGATCCTGCTCTACGCGCTGTTCGGTAGCCCGTGGCCGCTGGTCCTGGCGATCGGGGCCGGCACCGTCGCCCAGCTCGCGATCATCACGCGTCCGGTGGCCTGAGCCCGGCGCTCGGCCGGCTGCCGGGTGCAGGGTGTTAGTTGTTAAGAGGGGACCCCTTTACCTCACGAGGCGTTAACAGGGGGCCCCTCCTTGCACCTCAGTGGCGGGACCAGGTCCAGGCGTAGGCGTCGTCTTCGCAGTCGGCGGCGGCGTCGCAGAGGTCGAGCGGGCGGAACGTGTCGACCATGACCGCCAGCTCGTCGAAGAAATCGACACCGATCGAGCGTTCGGCCGCGCCGGGCTGGGGGCCGTGGGTGAAGCCGGACGGGTGCAGCGAGATGGAGCCCTGCTCGATGCCGGAACCGCGCCGGGCCTCGTAGTTGCCGCCGGTGTAGAAGAGCATCTCGTCGGAGTCGACGTTGTGGTGGTGGTACGGCACCGGGATGGCGTCCGGGTGGTAGTCGACCTTGCGGGGCACGAACGAGCAGATCACGAAGTTCGGGCCCTGGAACGTCTGGTGCACCGGTGGCGGCTGGTGGATCCGGCCGGTGATCGGCTCGAAGTCGTGGATGGAGAAGGCCCAGGGGTAGAGGTGACCGTCCCAGCCGACCACGTCGAACGGGTGGTGGGCGAACACGTGGCGGGTCCACCCGCGCCGGTGTCGGACCAGCACCTCGACGTCGGTGCCGTCGACGAGCAACGGTGTGTCCGGCCCCCGGACGTCCCGCTCGCAGTACGGCGAGTGCTCCAGGAACTGGCCGCGTACGGAGAGGTAGCGCTTGGGCGGGCCGATGTGCCCGGACGCCTCGATGGCGAGCAGCCGGGTCGGCGCGTCGCCGGTGGGCACCAGGCGGTGCACCGTCGAGGTGGGGATGACCACGTAGTCCCCGGCCGCCGCGTCCAGCACCCCGAATGTCGACTCGACCCGCAGGGTGCCGGCCTCGACGTAGAGGCACTGGTCGCCGGTGGCGTCGCGGAACAGCGGGGAGGGCCGGTCGGCAAGCACGTAGGCGATGCGTACGTCGTCGTTGGCGAGCAGGTAACGCCGGCCGAGGACCGGGTCCGCGCCGGTGCCGTCGAGTTTGTGCGTACGCAGGTGCCGGGGCTTGAGGGGCAGGTTGGGCACCCGGGTCACCGCGGGCGGGGTGAACGTTTCGGCGGCGACGATGGCGGTCGGGGCGTGCCGGTGGTAGAGCAGCGACGAGTCGGCGGAGAAGCCCTCCTGCCCCATCAACTCCTCGGTGTAGAGACTGCCGTCGGGCTGGCGGAACTGGGTGTGGCGCTTGCGCGGCACCTCGCCGACGCTGCGGTAGTACGGCATGTCCCCTCCCGATCATCAGGTGACGCGTCCCGGTCGCGGCTGAGGCGGCCACCGCCTGGCGCGTCCGATTATCGGACGCTGTTGTCCGCTAATCACAGCGTCCCGTACATTCTTGTGTCGTGTCAACGCAGCCGCCCGCACTCGTCGCCGGCCTGGTCGACGACGCCGCCGTCTTTCCGCCGGGCAGCGCGTCCCTGCCCGACGCCGTGGCTGCCCACCGGCACCACCGGGCCGCCTGGTATGCCGACCTGGTCGGCCCGCTGCTGCTGCCCGCCTCGGCGGTCACCGCGGGCGAACTGGACGGCCTGATCGATCCTGCCGAGGGCCTCGCCATCGGGCTGATCGGCGACACCGGCCTGGACCGGCTGCCCTTCGCGCTGTCGCTGCTGCCCCCGCTGGGCGTGACCCTCCGGCAGGTCGAGGCGCCGGTGGCCCGACGCGGCGAGGACCCGCAGCCCGGCCTGGCCGAGCTGGTGAAGTTCACCACGCGGCTGGACGGCGTACCCGTCTACGCCGAGATCCCGCTCACCTTCGGGCTGATGGGTGCCCTGGACGCCCTCGCCGAGGCGCGCGCCGGCGGGCTGCCGATCGCCGCCAAGTTCCGCACCGGCGGGCTCGCCGCCGAGCTGTTCCCGACCCCCGCCGAACTGGCCGCGGTGATCTGTGCCTGCCGGGACCGGGGACTGCCGTTCAAGCTGACCGCCGGGCTGCACCACGCGGTACGGCAGGTGGATCCGGAGACCGGCTTCACCCACCACGGCTTCGGCAACGTGCTTGCCGCGACGCTGGCTGCGGCGGAAGGCGGCAGCGTGGACACCGTCGCCGAACTGCTCACCGTGCGCGACGAACGACCGCTGGTGCAGTGGACCGACAACCGCCGCGACGGGACGCGTCCGCTCTGGGTGGGTTTCGGCTCGTGCAGCATCGTGGAACCACTTACCGATCTGATCCGGCTGGGCCTGGTGAACGGGGGCGTTGAGGCATGACCTGGGTGACGAGTGCACAGGGTTCGGGCTACGGAGTGGAGCACCTGCCGTACGGGGTGTTCCGGGTCGGCGACGGCGCGCCGCGCATCGGCGTACGCATCGGGGATCTTGTTTTTGATCTTGCTGGTGCCGAGGCCGCCGACCTGGTGCTGGCGGGCGGGGCGCTGGCCCTCCCGACGCTCAACACCTTCCTGGCCCTGGGCCGGCCGCAGTGGATGGCGGTGCGGCAGCGGATCACCGAGCTGCTCACCGAGTCGGCCCACCGGGCCGCGGTGGAGCCGCTGCTGGTGCCGCTGGACGAGGTGCAGATGGAGCTGCCCTTCGAGGTCGCCGACTACGTGGACTTCTACTCCTCGGAGCAGCACGCCTCGAACGTCGGCCAGATCTTCCGCCCCGGCCAACCGCCGCTGCTGCCCAACTGGAAGCACCTGCCGATCGGCTACCACGGCCGTGCCGGCACCGTGGTGGTCTCCGGCACCCCGGTGGTACGCCCACAGGGGCAGCGCCCCGGCCCCGACGGGCCGGTGTACGGGCCGTCGGCGCGGCTCGACATCGAGGCCGAGGTCGGTTTCGTGGTCGGTGTGCCCAGTCCACTCGGCAGCCGGGTCGCCGCCGCCGACTTCGCCGACCACGTCTTCGGCGTGGTGCTGGTGAACGACTGGTCGGCCCGGGACATCCAGGCGTGGGAGTACCAGCCCCTCGGGCCGTTCCTGGGCAAGTCGTTCGCCACCTCGGTCGCCGCCTGGGTTACCCCGCTCGACGCGCTCCGGCACGCCTTCGTGCCCGCCCCCGACCAGGACCCCCCGGTGGCCGGCTACCTGCGCGACGAACCCCACCTCGGGTTGGACCTGCGGCTGACCGTGAACTGGAACGGCGAGCCGGTGAGCGAGCCGCCCTTCGCCGGCATGTACTGGACGCCCGCCCAGCAACTCGCCCACCTGACCGTCAACGGCGCCTCGCTGCGCACCGGTGACCTGTACGCCTCCGGCACGGTCTCCGGCCCGCGCCGCGACCAGGTCGGCTCGTTCCTGGAACTGACCTGGGGCGGCGCCGAGCCGATCACCGTGGCCGGTGCGGAACGCACCTTCCTCGCCGATGGCGACACGGTGACCATCACCGCCACCGCCCCGGGACCGGACGGTGGCACCATCACGTTGGGCGAGGTAACGGGGTTGGTGCTGCCCGCGCGCTGACCCGTTTCCGACATCTGGCCTCGATCGCACCGGCTGTGCGATGGGGGTCCGTCACCGGCTTCGTTGATCGCCTCGGAATTCCGTCGCCACGCCGCGTCGGGCCGACCGGCGCCCCCCGTTCCGGTCGGCCCGGCCCCGGTCGGCGACACGTCGAAGCCGAGGGAGATGACGACGATGCACGATTTGGTGGGTGCGGTCTGGCGTACCAGCAGCCGCTCGAATGACCAGGGTCTCTGCGTGGAGGTGGCCGACAACCTGGCCCGGGTCCGCGGCGTGGTGGGCATCCGCGACTCCAAGGATCAGGCCGGACCGGTGCTGATGGTCAGTCCGCCCGGCTGGAGCGCGTTCGTCGACGCGATCCGGACCGGGACCTTCACCAGCTGAGGTTCAGGGGTCTCCGGTGGTGGAATATCCGCCCGGGGACCCCAGATCGCGTTGACTACGCGTACCGTCGGTGCTACGGGAGGTGGCATGTCGACGGTTGCGGTCAACAGACTGGTGCCGGCACCCGCAGCCGACCTGTGGCGTCTGCTCACCGACCTGCCCCAGCGGGTTCCGGCAGATGTTCCGGTCGAGGTGCTGACGCCGGGCCGGTTCGGTCCGGGCACCAGTTGGCGCGAGATGCGCGTCCGGCCGGACGGCAGCGCGCTGGCTGAGGAGTTCGTCGTGCTGGCAGCCGAACCACCCCGGCGACTGGTGCTCAGCTCCCCGGGCGACGGGGTCGACTACCGGTTCACCTGGACGCTGCGCGACGTACGCCGTCGTCGTCGCCGGTACGCGGCGGTCACCGTGATGGTGCAGGCCCGGCCCGCCGCGCCGGCCGGTCGTGCGGTCGGGCTGCTACTCGGCGGACTTGCCGCACGGGCGGCGGAGAAGGTGTTGCGGCAGGACATCGCTGCCCTGGTCGCCGCCGCTGCCCGGCAACGGGCCAGCTGACTGGTGGTGCCGCTCGGGCCCACACCCCCGCTGGGTAGGGTGCCGGTCGGGGAGGTGCGGCATGGGGTGGGTGACGGGCCGACGACGGATCGTGGCGGCGGTGACGGCTGTGGGTCTCGCCGCGGTGACCGCGGTCATCGCGTACCGGGTGCTGGCCCCGGCCGAGGTCCTCACCACCGCCCGAGCCGACTATCCGGCGCCACCCACCCGGGAACCCGGCGTGGTGGGCCGGCTTCCGGCCGCACCGTTGATCGTCGACGGCCGGCTGCGGGTGTACGCCGCACCGCGCCAGGTCTACGCTGACCAGCCGGTCGACGGGCGGCACCGACGCACGCCGTACCTTTCGTACCGGCGCTGGCCGGCGACGCTGGACGCGGTGGTGGCCGGCGGGACGACAGTGGTCAGCCGATGGTCGGACGGTCAGTTGGTGGCGCTCGACGCGCGCAGTGGGCAGATCACCTGGCGGGCGGACGGGCCGGAACCCGACCGGCGGCAGGAGGCGCGGCGCACCGGCACGGCCACCGTCTGGCAGCCGCGCGGACTCACTGTGGCTCGCACCGCAGACGGCCGTGACGTGGTGCTGAGTTCCGGCGCGGGGCAGGTCCGGGCGGTCGACCTGGCCGATGGCGGGGAGCTGTGGCGGGTCGAGGTGGCCGACGGCTGCCGGGAACCGGTGGGTGCCAGCACGACCGGCCAACTGCTCACCGTGGACGACTGTGCCGGACCGCCGGTGGTCGAGTTCCGTGACGTGGCGACCGGGGAGGTCAGCGCCCGGTGGCGGCCGCCGGACGCCGGCGACGACCTGACCGCGACGCTCTTCGGCTGCGCGCCGGAGGGGGCGGGCTGCGCCGCGTTGCGGACCGCCGGGCCGGGGGACGCGACCGCCCAGGGCTGGCTGCTCGCCGCCGGTGAACCGGTCCTGGCGCCGGCGCTGGACGGGGCCGGCGCCGAACTGGTCGACGGGACAGCTGTGGTGCTGACCGCCGGGACGCTCGTCGGCCGCGCGGTCCCCGACGGCGCCGAACGCTGGCGGGTCGCCGTGGGACCGGGCCGGGTGATCGCCGTCCAGGCCGGGCGGGTACATGTGTTGACCGAGGAGAACGTGCTGGTCACAGTGGACGCGGCGACGGGTGCCCGGCTCTCGGAGTTCGTGCTCGATGTCGGCGCGGACGGCACCGGATGGGCACCGGGCGCGGCATACGCGGCCGGTGGGTACGTGGCCGTGGAGCGGCTGCGCCGCCCGGTCGATCCGGACGGGGACGACAATCGCTACTACCTCACCTCCGAACCGGTGATCATCGCCGCGGCCTGACCGGTGTGACCGCGGCGATGGACGCTATCGCCCGGTCCTGGCACCGACGGTCGGCACCGCCGCCTCGACCGCGCGGCGTCGGCGTCGGCGAACCAGCAGGACGACGCAGCACAGGGCGATCACGACGGCGGCGAGGGCGGACGCCCAGAGCCACCGGTCCTGATCGAGCCGGTCGAGCAGGGTCCGGCGGCCGGTACCGCCCGGATCGGGAAAGGTGATCGTGCCGGTGGCGCTCTGCTTGACCTTGCCGCTGACCAGGTCGAGGGTGATCCGCCACGGACCGTTGGACAGATCCGCGGGAAAGAGCATCCGCACCACGCCGGTGCCGCCCACCGGCAGCGTGGTGCCCTCGACCACGTCGAAGGGACCGGCTCGTACCCCGCCCGGTCCGTCCGAGAGGGTGGCGCTGCCGCCCATGTCGAGCGCCCGGCCGCCGGTGTTGCGCACCGTCACCGTGACCGACGGTTGACCAGCCGGGTCCCGCGCGGGAACGACCTCGCCGATGGCGAAGTCCGAGCGTGGCTCGCCGCCCGGACCCACGTCGAGGTAGACCCGGATGCCCACGCGACGCACGATCGTGACGTTGGTCCGGGGCTTTCCGGCGGGGACGGTGGCGGCCCAGATGACCGCGTACTGTTCGCCCGCCGATGCCTTCGGTGGAACCTGCACGGTCGCGGTGAGTTCGACACTCTCCTTTGGATCGAGGGTGACCCGGTCCTTGCTGAGGCTGATCCACTCGGTCAGTTCGTTGGCCGTACGGCCGTCGGCGAACTGGAACTGGTTCTCGGCGATGTCCGCGCCGGCCGCGTAGAGCTCGACCCGGCTGCGCTCGGTCGAGTGGTTGACCACCTTGATCTTTCGCTTGATCGTGCTGCCCGGCGCCAGGTGGTCGACGATGTAGCGGAGTGCCCGCGGGTCGTCGCGCCGCGAGGCCGGCGCCTCCAGCAACTGGATGCCGAGCCCGCTCGGGTCCGGTATGCCGCCCGGCGCACCGGCCCGGGCGAGAGTGCCCGGGCCGGTGGCGCAGAGCAGCACCACGGCCGAGGAGACCGTGAAGCGGCTCAGCCGACTACGCGACCGAATGTGTCACCGTCCCGGTGTACAGACCGGCCTCGTTTGCCAGCGGCACGTGGACCACGAGGGTGGGGTTCCAGCCGACCGAGTTGTTGCCGGTGCCGCCGGTGTGGGTGAAGGCGGTGACCGGGACGTTGGGGGTCACACCGTCGTTCAGCGGCTCGGCGTCGCCGGCGGCCGTCTGTCCCTCGGTGAAGGTGCCGGTGCCGGTGGGGCCGACCGTGGCCGGGCCGGACCAGTAGTCGACCAGCTCGGCGGCGATGGTCTCGGTGGCGGTCGGGGTCACGCCGGTGGTGAAGTCGGTGGAGGTGACCGTGGCCACCCACGACGCGTCGGCGGATGCCCGGGTGTCCGTCACCTCGACCGTGCCGAGCTGGTCGGAGATGTCGGTGCCCGGGGCGCCGGCGCCGAGGTTCGCCGAGAGCGGAGCGGTGATGTCCAGCGTTCCGGCGTTGACCGTGAAGGTCACTGTGGTGTCGGCGGTCGGGTCTGCCAGGGCCGGCGTGCCGACCAGGACGGCGGCCGTGGCGGCGCTGGCCACCGTCGCCAGGATCCTGCGAGTGTGCATGCTGTCATCCCTTGCTCGGAAGGTACGGGCCGTCGTGGTGGGAGAACCACGAGCTGAAAGGGATGCTAAGCAGCAAATATCCTCTAGTGCTGACAAAACGGACTAAAGCCCCCGATTGCGCTGATGGGCTAAATCCCGGCGAAGTGCGCTACGGCCACCACCTTCGCGGGCTAGCGTCCAGGCATGCTTCGCGCGATCGGCCTGCCACTGGCGGCGCGGCTGCTTGCTGGCAGTGCCACAGCCCTGCTGCTCGGGGGTGGTGCGGCCGCGACGACCCAGGCCGAGCCGCGACCGGGCGCACTGACACTGCTCGCCGCCGAGGCCCGGCCGCGGCCGCCACAGCCCCCACCGGAGTCGTCCGGGTCGCCGCAGCCGCCGACAGGGTCGCCGCAACCCCCGCCGTCCGCGTCGGCATCGGCCGAGACGGTGGTCAGCTTCGAGGTGCTCCCGCTCTCACCATCACCCACCCCGACCGGTCAGCCGTCGCCGCAGCCATGTCCCACCGGATCGATGCCGGGACCCTCCGGCCAGCCGGTGCCGGGCGGAACCGGCCAGCCGGGCCCCGAGGGGCCCTGCCGGCTGCCGGTGACCGGCGACGCCTGGTCACCGGCTTGGCCGCTGGCCGTCGGCACGGCCAGCGTGCTGCTGGGCATCGGCCTGGCGCTCGCCCGCCGACGTCGCCGGCCCTGACCCCCGCCAATCCGGCGGGCCGGAGCACGCCAGGTCCGGCGACCGACGAGCATGGCCGACGGTGGACGGGTCAGGTCAGGGCGGACTCGGCCGCTGCGAGGAAGGTGTCGTTCTCGGCCGGGGTGCCGATGGTGACCCGGACCCCGTCGCCCGGGAACGGGCGGACGATCACCCCGCGCGCCTCACATGCCTTGCCGAACTCCACAGCCCGGTCGCCGATCGGCAGCCAGACGAAGTTCGCCTGGCTGGTCGGCACGTCCGGCACCAGCTTGCGCAACGCCTCGGTGACCCGGTCCCGCTCGGCCACCACGAGTGCGCAGCGCCGCCGTACCTCCTCCGCCTCAGCCAGCGCGGCGAGCGCACCGGCCTGCGCGGCCAGGCTGGTGGAGAACGGGGTGACGACCTTGCGTACCGCCGCGGCCACCTCCGGCTGGGCGACCAGGAAACCGATCCGCAGGCCCGCCAGACCCCACGCCTTGGAGAGGGTACGCAGCACGGCCACGTTGGGCCGGTCGGCGTAGCCGAGGCCGTCGGGCACCTCGGGGTCGGTGACGAACTCCCGGTACGCCTCGTCGATCACCACGAGCACGTCGTCGGGCACCGCGTCGAGGAAACGGTCCAGCTCGGCCCGGCGTACCGCGGTGCCGGTCGGGTTGTTGGGGTTGCAGACCAGGATCATCCGGGTCCGGTCGGTCACCGCCGCCGCCATCGCCGCCAGGTCGTGCCCGTGCCCGGCGTCGTTGGCCACCCGTACGCTGGTCGCGCCGCTGGTCGCCGCGATGATCGGGTACGCCTCGAACGAGCGCCACGAGTAGAGCAGCTCGTCGCCGGGCAGGCAGGTGGCGCGTACCAGGTGCTCGGCGAGCGCCACCGAGCCGCAGCCGGTGGCGATCCGGTCGACGTCCACCTCGTACCGCTCGGCAAGCGCCTGTCGCAGCGCCACCACGCCCATGTCGGGGTAACGGTGCACTCCGGCCACCGCCTCGGCCACCGCCTCCACCACACCGGGCAGCGGGCCGTACGGGACCTCGTTGCTGGCCAGCTTGATCGCCTCGGGCAGACCCAGCTCCCGAGCCAGGTCGGCCGGGCTGCGGCCGGGCACGTAGTTGGGCAGCGCGTCCAGGTCGACGCGGGTCAGCCGCGGTGTGGGCCGGTGACGTCCGGTGTCGGTCATGGGGTTTCTCCCGGGGGGTTGGCG
>NZ_POTX01000340.1 GCF_003236305.1 Micromonospora endophytica
GCCCGCGGGCGGGGTGGCGTCGACTGGAATGGGCGCGCCGATCCAACCCTCGCCGTCCCAGTATCTGCGGGTCTGCGGATCGGCGGGGTCGACGTACCAACCGGGTGCCACGCTCACGTCACGGCCTCGCTGCGCTCGTTCACCTCGCCACCTTAACGACGACCGTGTCGGCGAACCCGTCCTGGCGGCGGTGCTGCCAGGGCTTGCGGTGGTATCGGGCCACCTGGGCGATGTACGGCCCGACGCCGCCGGTGGCAGGCGGTGGCCCACCGACCGGCGGCGTCGGGGTCGCGCTTCGGCACCGTCATCAGTTGCCGTTACAGGTTGCCGCGCTTTTCCTGCTCCCGCTCGATCGCCTCGAACAGGGCCTTGAAGTTGCCCTTGCCGAAGCCGAGCGAGCCGTGCCGCTCGATCAACTCGAAGAAGACGGTCGGCCGGTCCTGCACCGGCTTGGTGAAGATCTGCAGCAGGTAACCGTCCTCGTCCCGGTCGACCAGGATCTTCCGGGCCTTCAGTTCCTCGATCGGTACGCGTACCTCACCGATGCGGGCCCGCAGCTCCGGGTCGTCGTAGTACGAGTCCGGGGTGTCCAGGAAGTCGACACCGGCGGCTCGCATGGCGTCGACGCTGGTCAGGATGTCGTTGGTGGCCACCGCGATGTGCTGGGCACCCGGGCCCTGGTAGAACTCCAGGTACTCGTCGATCTGCGACTTCTTGCGGGCGATCGCCGGCTCGTTGAGCGGGAACTTCACCTTGCGGGTGCCGTTCGCGACCACCTTGCTCATCAGCGCCGAGTAGTCGGTGGCGATGTCGTCGCCGACGAACTCCGCCATGTTGGTGAAGCCCATGACACGCTTGTAGAAGTCGACCCACTCGTCCATCCGGCCCAGCTCCACGTTGCCGACGACGTGGTCGACCGCCTGGAAGAAGCGCTTCGGCTGAAGACCTGCGTCGATCATCGGCTGCCGGTCCACGATCGGTCCACGGGCCACGAAACCGGGCAGGAACGGGCCGGTGTAGCGGGACCTGTCGACAAGGGTGTGCCGGGTGTCGCCGTACGCGGCGATGGCGGCCATCCGCACGGTGCCATGCTCGTCGCTGACGTCGTGCGGCTCCATCAGGCCGGTCGCGCCCTGCGCGGTGGCGTGCGCGTACGCGGCGTCCACGTCCGGCACCTCCAGCGCGATGTCGGAGACGCCGTCGCTGTGCCGCGCCACGTGCTCGGTGCCCTGGGCGTCCGGGCGGACCGCACCGGTCAGCACGAACCGGGCCGAACCGCTGGTCAGCACGTACTGGGCGTGGTCGCGGTAACCCTGTTCCGGGCCCCGGTACGCGACACAGGTCATGCCGAACGCGGTGGAGTAGTAGTGCGCGGCCTGCTTGGCGTTGCCCACCAGGAAGTGCACGTGGTCGAGACCCTTGACCGGGAACGGGTCCCGGGTGATGTCGTGGTCGACAGCACCGACGAGGGTGTCGACGTCGACCTCCTCGGTCGACTGGGGTCGGTCGATCGCCTGGGTCATGGTGGCCTCCCTTGCGTACCGGCCGGCCTCGTGGGCCGACGCTGTGCTCTTACCGGGACTATCGCGGTGCCCGACCCCACTGGGCAACTGTCGCCGATCTAGCTGGTCAGGTTGTGCAGGAAGTAGAGTCATCAGCCATGAACGCTGGTCAGGATGTACAGCTCGACGCGCTGGATGTCAGCCTGATCGAACTGCTCGCCGAGGAGCCCCGGATCGGGGTGCTGGAGTGCTCCCGCCGGCTCGGCGTGGCCCGGGGCACCGTCCAGGCGCGGCTGGACAAGCTTGTCGAGCGGGAGGTGATCGGCGGGTTCGGGCCGGAGGTCTCACCCGCCGCGATCGGCTTCTCGGTGACCAGCTTCGTCACCCTGGAGATCAGCCAGCGGCACGGACACGACCCGGTCACCCGTCACCTGGCGGCGATCCCAGAGGTGCTGGAGGCGCACACCATCACCGGTTCCAGCGATCTGCTCTGCCGGATCGTGGCCCGCTCGAACACCGACCTCCAGCGGGTGATCGACCAGATCGTCTCGTACGAGGGCATCACCCGGGCCTCGACGATCATCGCCCTCGCCCAACAGATCCCGTACCGCGTCCTCCCCCTCCTCCGCTCCGCTTTGGGGTAAGGAGGGGCCCCCTGCTAACGCCTGGTGTATAGCAGGGGGCCCCTGCTAACGCGCAACCCGCTGACGCGTCTGCTCGGCGCAGTCGGTCGGCGCAGTCGGTCGGCGGCGAGAGTGTCGCCGGTTGGAGTGCGCCGGTCAGTCGGCGGCGAGGGCGTCGCCGAGGGGGGTGCGCCGGTAGCGCACAGATCGACCGACGCGGATCCTGCTGACCAACCCGGCGTCGCGCAGGACCGCGAGATGGTCGCCGACCCCGCCGAGACTCAGGCCGAGCTGGGCGGTGAGCTGACTGGTGGTGGCGGGCAGGGCGAGCGCCCGCAGCACCGCCGCCCGGGAGCGTCCCACCAGCCGATCCAGCGCATCCTCGGGCCGGGCGGGATCCGGCGGTCCGAGCAACTCGGCCACCCCGGAGGCCCGGTAGACGATCGCGAACGGCCAGGGCGGTTCGACGTACGTGATCTGGGCACCGAACACCGTGGGTACGAAGAGCAGCCCCTTGCCGGCCAGCGAGTACGTTTGCGGATCGCGGTCGGCGATCTCGATGACGCCGACCTCGCCACCTGGAATCCAGTGCAGTCGCGGGTCCAGGTTCGCGACCGCGGCACCCCAGCCGTACGCGAGCAGCCGGCCGGCCCGATGCACCAGATCCCGTTCCAGGATCGCCCGCAGGCGTGGCCAGTCGGGTTGGACCAGGGTCGTCCAGGCCGCCTCGATGGCATCCGCGAGCAGATTCACCATGTCCGCCGAGGCGTAGATCTGCTGTGCGTACGCCGGTGGTGTGGCCCGCAGCCCGGTGAGGTTGCGGGCCAGTTCGGCGCGGGCCTGGGCCAGTGGGGTGGCCCGGACCGCTGCCAACTCGCCGGCGAAGTCCCGGGCCGTGCCGTCCGGCGGCGGCTGGATGAAGTCGGCGTTGTAGCCGCCCCGGCGCAACAGCGCCAGCAGCGCGCCGACCGCCGGCACCTCGCGTCGCAGCCGTTCGTACCCGGGTCTGGTCCGGGCCACCCAGGGACCCAAGCCGTCGAACGAGCGCTGACCCGCGTGCAGCCGCAACGCCCACACCGTCTCGCCCAGTGGCGACAAGGCGAACCGGCTGGCTGCCACGTCGGCCGGGGTCACCTCGATCCGCATCCCATCACCTTTCGCTTACCTTTCGCTCAGCAGCGAAAGGATAGAGCTGGCCAGGGCACGCCGCCATGCTGGCCGACGTGACCAACACCAGCATCTCCGCCGAGGTGGTCGACCGGCCGGCCACCTTCCGGGACGTCTTCGCCGTCGCCGAGTTCCGCGTGATCTTCGCCAGCTTCGGCGTGTTCATGATCGGCGAGACGGTGAAGATGCTCGCCCTCTCCGTGCTGGTCTACGAGCGCACCGGCTCGGGGCTGCTGGCCGCGCTGGCGTACGTGACCGGCTTCCTGCCGCACGCGGTGGGCGGGATGTTCCTGCTGGCGCTGGCCGACCGGCGGCCGGCCCGCGGACTGATCGTCGGCTACGACCTGCTGCGGCTGGCCATGGTCGCGGTACTCGCCACCGGTCTGCTGCCCCCGTCGGCGATGCTCGGCCTGGTCGCGGTGGTGGCACTGTTCGGCCCGGTCAGCGGCGCCGCCCGCAACGCGCTCCTGCCGGAGCTGCTGCGTGGCGACGCGTACGTGCTGGGACGGTCGCTGTTCACCGTGGCGGCCGGGGGCACCCAGGTGGCCGGGTTCGCCCTCGGCGGTCTGCTGCTGGGCCTGGTCGGACCGTACGGTGCGCTCTGGCTGACGGCGGCGACCTGCGGTCTATCCGCCCTGATGGTACGAATCGGCCTGGCTCGCCGTCCGGCCCGGTCGCCCTCGATACCTGCGGCTGACCGCCCGGTTGGCGGTCCGGCTGTCGATGCGGATGGCGGCCCGGCTGTCGATGCGGTTGGCGGCCCGGCTGTCGGTGCGGATGGCGCTCCGGGCCGGTCCGGAGCGGTCCGCGAGACACTGCGGGTCAACCGGCAGCTCCTCGCCGACCGCCGGATCCGGGGACTGCTGCTCGCCCAGTGGCTACCCGGCTCGCTGCTGGTCGGCGCGGAGGCAGTCGCCGTGCCGTACGCCGCGGACCTGGGGCCGCACGCCAGCGCCGGCGTACTCCTGATGGCAGGCGCGGGCGGAATGCTTGTCGGTGACCTGCTGGTGGGGCGCTTCGTGGCGCCCGGCCGCCGCGAACGCCTGACGCCGTGGCTCGCGCTGCTGCTCGGCCTGCCGATGCTGGTATTCCTGGCCACGCCGGCGCTGCTGCCGGCTGCGGCTTTGTTCGCGGTGGCCACCGCGGGGTTCGCCTACCAGCTCGGGCTGGCCCGGCGATTCCTCGACGCGGTGCCCGAGGCCCGCCGGGGGCAGGCGTTCGGTCTGCTCAGCACCGGCCTGATGGCGGCGCAGGGGCTGGCTGCGGCGGGCGCAGGCGCGCTGAGCGAGGTGCTCGTGCCGGGCCTGGTGATGGCCGCCGCGGGCGCTGCTTCGGTCGCCACCACCCTGATCCTCTGGCCCGTCCTCGCCCCGGCACGCCCCCACCGATGAACCGGCCCGCATC
>NZ_POTX01000341.1 GCF_003236305.1 Micromonospora endophytica
CGGTCACGGTGGCGAGGACCCGGGGCCGGGTGCTGCGGATCCGGGTGCGGAAGGCGTGGTTGAGCATCGCGTCGAGCTGCCACACCTGCTTCGGGTGCTGGGTCCGGATCAGGAACCGCTCCCGGATGCCGTCGATGGCGGTGGCCGCCAACTCGACCGACTGCAGTCGCGGATCAGGGCTCCAGGTGACATGACTCAGCTCGCGCAGCTCGGTGTTGAGGTGCAGCCGCAGCCGGTGCAGGATCCGGGTCTGTCGGGTGACCACGATCCGTCGGTGGGTGAGCAGGAGCAGATAGTCCCCGGACATGGGCCGGTCGGGCCGGCTGCACCGGGTGACGAGAATCGTGGCGTCGCTGGAACCCACACAGCGACGGAACACCGGCATGTGCCGGCTGGCGGTCTGAGTCGCCAACCCGGCCTCGGTGGCGGCTGGAAGGAACGTTCGGGAGAAGACGTCCATGCTCAGTCCAACGACGATGTTCGTTGGGTGACGTGGCTTGCGCACCTGCTTTCTGCAAATTCCACGTCACCGGCCGGGGCCGGTCGCCCGCACCCCGCGAGGGTCGGCTCAGAGCAGCTCGACGATTGTCGCGTTGGCCATGCCGCCGCCCTCGCACATGGTCTGCAGGCCGTACCGGATGCCGTTGTCCCGCATGTGACCGAGCATGGTCGTCATGATCCGGGCACCGGAACCGCCGAGCGGGTGCCCGAGGGCGATCGCGCCGCCGCGCGGATTGAGCCGCTCCGGGTCGGCCTCGGTCTCCGCCAACCAGGCCAGCGGCACCGGGGCGAACGCCTCGTTCACCTCGTACACCCCGATCTCCTCGATGCCCAGCCCCGCGCGGCGCAGCGCTTTCGCGGTGGCCGGGATCGGCGCGGTGAGCATCGCGACCGGGTCGTCGCCGGCGGCCACTGCCGTGTGGATCCGGGCCAACGGCCGCAGGCCGTGCCGGCTGGCCCACTCGCTCGTGGTGACCGCGAGCGCCGCCGCGCCATCGGAGATCTGCGAGGCCGATCCGGCGGTGACCACCCCGTCGGGGCGGAACGGGGTGGCGAGTTCGGCGAGCCTCTCCAGCGAGGTGTCCCGCCGCACGCCCTCGTCCACGGCGAACGTGCCGCCGTCGCCGAGCGGCACCGGTGCCAGTTCGTCCTGGAACGCCCCGGCGTCCTGAGCGGCGGCGGCCTTGGCGTGGCTGGCCAGGGCGAATTCGTCGAGCTGGGTACGGGACAGCCGCCAGCGCTGGGCGATCAACTCCGCGCCCACGCCCTGGTTGAACGGCAACGCGGAGTCTTCCGCGACGCCCTCCACCCCTCGGTAGCGGTCCAGGATCCGTTCGCTGAACGGCAGCCCACCCTGCACGCTGGAGCCCATCGGCACCCGGGTCATCGACTCCACACCGCCGGCGACCACCAGGTCCGCCTGGCCGGAGAGCACGGTGGCGGCGGCGAAGTGCAGGGCCTGCTGGCTGGAGCCGCACTGCCGATCCACAGTGGTTCCGGGCACCGACTCGGGCCAACCGGCGGCCAGCACGGCGTTGCGCGCGACGTTCCAGGACTGCTCACCCACCTGGGACACGCAGCCCCACACCACGTCGTCGACCTGGGCCGGATCAATGCCGGACCGCTCGGCGAGAGCACGCAGCACGTGCGCCGACAGGTCCACCGGGTGCACCGCCGCCAGGCTGCCCTTGCGCCGCCCGACCGGGGTACGCACCGCACCGACGATAACCGCGTCACTCATCTCGTACTCCCCGGTAACTTGTCTGATCCCGATCCTACGCGCTAGCACATGATCCGGGCGGCGCTGGCATGCTGGTCGGCATGACGGTCCCGAGGCAGTGGCGGGTGTCCCCGGCCCTACCGGTGGTCAAACTGATCGGGGCGGCCGCCGTGCTGGCCCTGGGGATTCTGCTCGCCGGCAACGATCTCCTCCGGCCGGTGCTCGGTGGGCTGGCCGCCGCGATCCTGGCCGGCTGGGGTGCCCGCGATCTGCTCGCCCCGGTACGACTGGCGATCGACGCGGACGGTGTCACCGTGCCAGCCGGCTGGCGGGGCCGCCGACACCTGCCTTGGCCGGCGGTGGAGACGATCCGGGTGGACCGCCGCTCCGGACGCGGCTTCGCCGGACCGGCACTGGAGATCGACGCGGGGGAATCCCTGCACCTGCTCAGCCGACTCGACCTCGGCGCCGACCCGGCCGAGGTCGCCGACGCGCTACTCGCCGCCCGCCCCCCGCACCCCGCTGCTTGATCAGCCGAGCAGCGCGGCGGTGCGGATCAGCGCCATCCCGAGCAGCACGACCAGGATGAGCGCGCCACCGGCGGCCTGCACCAGGGTGCGGCGCGACCGGGGAGCGTAGGCCAGCACCAGGGCCATCAGCGCACCGAAGACCAGCCCGCCCAGGTGCCCGGCGATCGAGATCTGCGGCACGGTGAAGGTGAAGATCAGGTTGATCACCAGGATGGGCAGGATGGCCGAGGTGTCCCGACCCAACCGCCGCATGATCACGAATATCGCCGCGAAGAGGCCGAAGATGGCGGTCGACGCGCCGGCCGACATCTGGTTGGGCGCGCTGAAGAAGTAGACGGCCACGTTGCCGCCGAACCCGGCGATGAGATAGAGCGCGGCGAAGCGCAGCGGGCCGAGCACCGCCTCCAGGGAACGCCCGAGCACCCAGAGCGCCCACATGTTGAGCAGCAGGTGCAGCACGCCGTAGTGCAGGAACATGGCGGTGACCAGGCGGTACCACTGGCCGTCGGCGACCCCGCCGATGGTGCCGTCGGGGAACATCGCCAGGCCGAGCACGGCACCCCACTCGGTGAGCGGAGTGCCACCGCCCATCAGGCCACCGAAGCCGGTGCCGCCGGCCGCCGCGTCGCCACCCCGGTCGGAGGCGATGGAGAGCAGCATCACCAGCAGGTTGACGCCGATCAGCACCTTCGTCACGTAGCCGTGTCGGCCGGCGGTACCGCCACCGAAGGCGGTACGCGCCGGCCGTACGCTGCGGCGTCCCTCCGCCACGCACTCCGGGCACTGGAAACCGACCGACGCCTCGCGCATGCAGTCCGGGCAGATCGATCGGTCACACCTGGTGCATCTGACGTACGTCTCCCGGCCGGGGTGGCGGTAGCAGGCCGGGGTGGTCGCCGGGGACTCGCTCACCGCGTGCCCCCGGGGCCGGAGCGCTCAGTCATGCGAGCAAAGGTACCTCGCTGCACCCACCGGGTGATGCCGCCGTACCCCGACTGCCGCGCCCAGGCCCGGCCGACGCTCGGGAGCAACACGGCTCACCCGGACCGGGTCGTCCGCTCAGCGCTCGATTTCGACGCGCTCGATGACGACGTCCTGGAGCGGCCGGTCGCTGGGGCCGGTCGGGGTGTTGGCGATCGTGTCGACGACCTTGGCGGACTGCTCGTCGGCGACCTGGCCGAAGATGGTGTGCCGGTTGTTCAGGTGCGGCGTCGGCGACACGGTGATGAAGAACTGCGAGCCGTTGGTGCCGGGCCCGGCGTTCGCCATGGCCAGCAGGTACGGCCGGTCGAAGCGCAGCTCGGGGTGGAACTCGTCGGCGAAGGTGAAGCCCGGTCCGCCGCGACCGGTGCCGGTCGGGTCACCCATCTGGACCATGAAGCCGCTGATCACGCGGTGCGAGATGGTGCCGTCGTAGTAGGGGCCGCTGCCCGGCTGGCCGGTACGCGGGTCGGTGTACTCACGGGTGCCCTCGGCCAGCTCGACGAAGTTGCGGACGGTCTTCGGCGCGTGGTGGGGGAACAGTTCCAGCCGGATCGGGCCGGCGTTGGTGTGCAAGGTGGCGTAGACAGCCTCGGCCACGGGTACTCCTCACTCGTTGGTCAGTTCCATGCGGATCCTCCCATGTGCCCGATCTGGACATGCGGAGGCATCCGAAGGTGGAGGATGAGAGGAAGCAACTCCCAGGAGGTGGGACGTGTTTGGAATCGCGCGGCGCAAGACCCAGGGGCAACTGGCCCGGGCCGAACTGAACCGAAGCATCGGTCACCTGCGCCAGGCCGCCACGCACGCGGCTCGGGGTGCCGGGGCCACTGTCGGTCCGCGGATGCACGCGGCTCGGGGTGCGGTGGCTCCGGCCGCCGTCATCGTCCGGGACCGCACCTCGACCGGTTTCGCGACGACGGCAGCCGCGCTCGCGCCACTGGCAGTGGCGGTGCGCCAGGCGCGCGTCGAGGCGGCCGGCAAGGCCGTGCTCGGTAAGGCCGCTGCGAAGCAGGCCGCGGTCACCAGGAAGGCGAAGAAGATGAGGGCGAAGAAGAAGTCCCGCCGCGGCGGGGCTGCCACGTTGGCCGGTCTGCTCGCGGCCGGCACGGTGGCCGGGCTGGCCGGCGCGATGGCCCTGCGGCGCTACCGGGAGCAGCAGGTCTGGACCGAGTACGAGACGAGCGCGTCGCTGGAGCCGATGCGCGAGGAGGTGGAGACCATCGAGGTGCGTACGGCTGGTCCGACCAACGGCAGCAAGGCGTCGGTCGCGCCGACCGGGGCCGGCAGCTCGACGGTGACCGGCGGCGACAGCGCCTCCACCACCACCCCCGCGACCACTCCTTCGTCGAAGGTCACCCCGACCGACAAGGTCCCCTCGGTCGCCGAGGGTGCCCGCACCACCAGCGGCCGCCCCGCCGACAACCTCGACAAGGCCCTCAACAACCGCCCCTAAC
>NZ_POTX01000342.1 GCF_003236305.1 Micromonospora endophytica
TCCCCGAGGTCATCCGCCGAGCCGACCACCTCTCCCGCGAAGCCCTCCGCCCCCACCGCCTCGTTGATCATGAGGTTGACGGCGAAGTCGATCTCCTCAACTGCCGGCAACCTCATGGTCAACCAGACGGGTAGTGGGGGTGGCCGGCCTGGTGGGACTGCCATCGCCGCAGCGCTCGGCGCAGGCGTTCGGCCTCGGTGTTGGCGGTGGTCAGCTCGCGGCGCAGGCGTTCCAGTTCGTCGGCGACCTGGTTGAGGTAGTCGTACACCTGAACGGGGTCGAGGCCGCGCGGGCGGATGGTGGTGAAGGTGATGGCGCGGACCTGTTGGGGAAGCGGGCGTTGCTCGCTCGAATTGATCATCGGTGGGCCGCTTTCTGCTTGACCGAATCCATGATCGTCCAACCATCGATTGTGGATGTGCCGGGGCGGGTGCCGGGATGAGGATTCAGGGAAAGGCACCCGCCCCGGTTGTGACGGCCGGGGGATTGGCCGGTCATCAACGATCCTGAGTTTCCTGCTGGCCCTGCGCAATCTTCTGCGGAAGAATTCGGACCAAGGGATGAGGAGCCTTACGCGACGACCGTAAAGGAGATGACGTGGACGACTCGGGAAGCACCGTCCCGCGTAGGCAACTCGGCAGATATCTGAGAGAGCTTCGCGAAAGCGCGCACGTAACGGTGGTCGCAGCCGCGAAGGAACTCGAATGGTCGTCGCCGCGAATTTGGCGGTACGAAACCGGCCAGGTCCCCGTGCATCCGAACGACGTAGCGGCCATGTGTCGGGTCTACGGCGCGGCTCCCGAGACCACCCAAACCTTGCGCGCGTTGGCCCGGGAAACCAAGGCGCACGGCTGGTGGCACAGCTACGGAGAGGCGATCGAGGACTGGTTCAAGCTCTACGTCGGCCTGGAAGCCGCCGCAACCAAAATCCGCAAGTACGAGGCCAACCTGATCCCCGGGCTGTTGCAGACGGTCGAATACACGCGGGAGTTGATCGCCACCGACCAGCCCGATCTATCAGAGGCGGAGCAACAGGCCAAGGTGGATGTCCGTCTCCGTAGACAACGGCTGCTGGTTCGGGCGGTGCCCCGGGCGCCCTACTACGACGTGATCCTCAACGAGGGTGTGCTGCGCCGCCCGCTGCGAGACCGGTCGGCCATGGCCCGACAACTCGATGGGCTGGTGGTGGCGAGCCAGCAGCACAACATCAACATCCGGGTGCTTCTCCTGTCCGCCGGATTGTTCCGCTGGGCTGACACGGGCACCTTCACCATGCTCGACTTCCCTACCGAGGTGCGTGAGCCGGAGCCGACCACAATCTATATGGACGGGCCCTGCGGTGCGGTCTACCTTGACAAGCCCTACGAAATCCAGACCTACGAGGATGCCTGGCGTTCGCTCGGCGAGCGGGCGCTCGACGTCGATGAGTCCCGTGAGCTGATCACGGCGATCGCGAAGGAGATGACCCATGAAGCGTGACGGGGTGTGGCGCACGTCGTCCCGATCCGGCAGTAACGGTGAGTGTGTCGAGGTGGCGGGGTTCGCTGACGCGGTTGGCGTACGCGACAGCAAGGATCGGCAGGGTCCGGCGCTGAGCTTTGCTCCCGCGAGCTGGACCCGGTTCGTCGCCGCCAGCCGCATCGATGCACTCGACGCCCACGCCTGAGCCTGCGCTGAGATCGTCCGGTGCCAGCCATCGTCGGGCTGGCACCGGAACCGTGCCCGGGTGACACCCTGCGCCGCCGTGACCCGCCTGGGCTGGCCGGTCAGCGCGGTCCAAGCGAGGGATGCGGGCGGGTCGGCTCGGGAAAGACCGCGGGCGTCCCCGTCACCGGATCGGGGACGATCCGGCAGCGCAGCCCGAACACGTCGGCGACGAGGTCCGGGGTGAGCACCGTCGACGGGTGACCGGTCTCGGTGATCCGGCCGTCGCGCAGCACCACCAGGTCGGTGGCGAAGCGGGCCGCCTGGTTGAGGTCGTGTAGCACGGCGACCACGGTCCGGCCGCTGGCGTGCAGCTCGGCGAGCAGGTCGAGGACCTCGTACTGGTGGGCGATGTCGAGGTAGGTGGTCGGCTCGTCGAGCAGCAGGACCGGGGTGTCCTGCGCCAGCAGCATGGCCAGCCAGGCGCGTTGCCGTTGACCGCCGGAGAGTTCGGCCAGCACCCGGTCGCCGAACTCGGCGGTTCCGGTGACCGTCAGCGCGTCGGTGACCGCCTGGTCGTCCTGCGATGTCCAGCGGCTCAACGCCGATCGGTGCGGATGCCGGCCGCGCAGCACCAGATCGGTGACGGTCATCCCGGCCGGTGCCTCGATGCCCTGGGGGAGCAGCCCGACGGTGCGGGCGTACTGCCGTCGGCTGTATGCGCGGGTGTCACGGCCGAGGACGGCGATGCGGCCTTCGCTCGGCCGCAGCACCCGGGCGATGGTGCGCAGCAGGGTCGACTTGCCGCAACCGTTGGGTCCGATGAAGACGGTGAAGCTGCCGTCGGCGATCCGCAGGGAGACGTCCCGGCACACGGTGCGGCGGTCGTAGCCGACGGTGACCGAGTCCAGTTCGATCGCGGGTGGGGTGCTCATTGTTGCCTCCGGAGCGGCGGGTGCGGTCTGCGGCAGGGGATGGCTCACCGGGATCTCCCGCGCCAGGTCCAGGCCAGGACGAGCGCGAGGTAACCGCCGCCGAGGACGCCGGTGACCGCGCCGACGGGCAGTTGCTGCCCGGGGATGAGTCGTTGGGCGAGTTGGTCGGCGGCGAGCAGCAGGGCGGCACCGAGTACCGCGCTGGTGGTCACCAGCGGAGCGGCGACCCGGGTGACCCGGCGGGCCAGGTGCGGGGCGGCCAGCGCGACGAAGCCGACCGGTCCGGCACCGGCGACACCGACGGCGGTGAGCGCGACCGCCAGGGCCGTCGCGGTGAGGCGTTGCCGGCGGACGGGTACGCCGAGACTGAGCGCCTTCTCGTCGCCGGTCTCGATGAGTCGCAGCCCCCGGGCGACCACGACGGCGAGTGGCAGCAGCACGGTGAGCGCGCCGAGCAGCAGCGGCAGATGTGCGCCGCTGCCGTTGAGGCTGCCGACGAGCCAGACTGCGGCGTTCTGCGCGTCGGTCACCTCGGCGCGGGTCAGCAGGTACGCGTTGACCGAGGTGAGCAGCGCGGACAGGCCGATGCCGACCAGGATGAGGCGCTGCCCGGTCCCGCCGAGCAGCAGTGCCGTCGCGGCGACGGCGGCACCGCCGAGTGCCGTGCCCACCGCCGGGGTGAGCGAGGTGCCGTCGAGCACCAGCAGGACGACGAGGGCGCCGGTGGCCGCGCCGACGGTGAAGCCGACGATGTCGGGGCTACCGAGCGGGTTGCGGCTGGCGCTCTGGAAGAGGGCACCGGCACCGCCGAGAGCCGCCCCGACGGTGAGGGCGGTGCCGATGCGGGGCAGCCGCAACTCAAGCAGGACGAACCGCAGGCCGGGGTCGCCGCCACCGGTCAGCACCGGCCACAGGTCGGCCAGCGGGGTGGCGTACCGGCCGCTGGCCAGCGCACCGACGGCCAGGCCGGCGCTGAGCATCAGCACGACGAGGCAGGTCAGGACGGCGCGGCGGGTGTGCCGACGAAGGGTGCGTCGGCCCGGCCCGAGGGTCGGGCCGAGGGTTGGGCCGAGGGGCGGGGCGGTGGTCACAGTCGGGGAATCCTTCGGGCGCGGACCAGGGCGATGAACACCGGGGCGCCGATGGCGCCCATGACGATGGCGACCTCGATCTCGCCGGGTCGGGCCACGAGCCGGCCGATCACGTCGGCGACGATCAGCAGGATCGGGCCGAGTAGGCAGCTGTAGGCGACGATCCAGCCGAGCCGTGGGCCGCAGATCGCGCGGGCGGCGTGGGGGACGGCGAGTCCGAGGAAGCCGATGGGCCCGGCCACGGCGGTCGCGCCGCCACAGAGCAGGGTGGTGGCGATCAACGCGAGCAGCCGGGTGCGGCCGGGGTTGACCCCCAGGGCGCTGCCGCTGTCGTCGCCGAAGCGCAGCACGTCCAGCGGCCGGATCACGGCCACCGTGACCGCCAGGCCGGCGAGCAGGGCCGGTGCCGCCGTGACCAGGGCGGAGAGCGGCTGATCGGCGAGGCTGCCGACGGACCAGAACCGGTATCTGTCGAATGCGGTCTGGTCCAGCAGGGTGACGCCGGCGATGGCGCCGGTCAGGCAGGCGCCGACGGCGGCACCGGCCAGGACCAGCCGGCCGTCGTCGGCCGTACCCGGGCCCCGGGCGCCGCCGATGACGGTGACCAGGGTGGCGGCGAGGCCCGCGCCGAGCAGGGCGAGCAGGAGGTGACCGCGCTGGCTGCCGACTCCGGCGAGGATGCCGGCGACCACGGCGGCGGCGGCACCGGCGTTGACGCCCAGCAGCCCGGGGTCGGCGAGCGGATTGCGGGTCAGCACCTGCATGAGTGCGCCGGCCAGGGCCAGGGCCGCGCCGACGCCAATCGCGATCACCGTGCGGGGCAACCGGACCTGCCAGATGATCAGGCTCGCTTCGCTGTCGCTGTGGGCGACGAGTTCCCGCAACACGGTGCCGACCGGCAGGGGCAGCGCGCCGACGGCGAGGCTGGCCGCGATCGCGACCAGCAGGGCGAGCGCGCAGGCGAGCAGGCCGGCGGCGAGGAGGCGGGGGCGGTGCAAGCC
>NZ_POTX01000343.1 GCF_003236305.1 Micromonospora endophytica
GTGACGGCTCGGTTGTCACTGACGGCGACGGTGTTGCCGGGGCGGCCGGGAAGGCGGGCGGGGGTTCCCAGCTCTCCGACGGCTCGACGAACGGGATGATCGTTTCCGGGCGGACTGGCCCACCGGCGAAGCTGATGCCGACCATCGCTGTGTACGCCACCCCGAGCGCGCCGAGGAAGTATGCGGCCCGCCGGAACCACCGCCGTCGGCGACCACTCGGATCGACGAATACGGGGGGTGATTCCGGTACGACAGGAATGATCTGGGTTGGTCCCTCCACCCGCGCAAGTCTAGACGTGAATATCTTTCATCTTCTCGTCCGAGTGTCCTGTCCGACATGCGAGAACGGGCGGCGTCGGCCCACAGGATGGTTGCCGAGCGACGATCAACCGGACCTAGTAGGTTGGCCGCGTGGCTCGCAGCGTGTACCTCACCGGCGTGGGCACCGGCGGCGGAAAGTCGACGATCGCGCTCGGCCTCGCCGAGCTGCTCTCCCGGCAGGTGGAGCGGATCGGCGTGTTCCGGCCGCTGGTCCCGTCGACCGGACCCGATCCCATCCTCACCCTGCTCCGCGAGCGGTACCGCGTGGACCTTACCCCGTCTGAACTGGGCGGGGCTACGTATGCCGAGGCCACCGCACTCGTCTCGGACGGACGACGAGAAGAATTGATCTCCCGGTTGGTGCAACGTTACCGAACGGTGGAGCGGCAGTGTCCGGCCGTGGTGGTGGTGGGCAGCGACTTCGCCGACTCCGGCGACAGTGCCGCCCCACGTGAGCTGGCCTTCAACGCCCGACTGGCGAACGAGTTCGGCAGCGTGGTGGTGCCCGTCGTGGACGGGCGCGGCCAGTCGCCGGAGGCGATCGCGGCGGCGGCCCGTGGGGCGTACCACGATCTCGTCGACCTCGGCGCCACGGTGCTGGCGGTGATCGCCAACCGGGTGCCCGAACCGATGACCCTGCCTGACCTGCCGGTGCCCGCGTACGCGATCCCGGAGGTGCCGACCGTGTCCGCGCCGACGGTGGCCGAGGTGGCCGCCGCGCTCGGCGCGACGCTGCTCGCCGGTGACGACGCGGCCCTCGGCCGCGACGTGCTCGACTACGTCGTCGGCGCGGCGCACGTGCCGACGCTGCTGGAACACCTCACCGACGGCTGCCTGGTGATCACTCCCGGCGACCGGGACGACCTGCTGGTGGCGGCGAGCGCCGCGCACGTCGCCGGCCAGGTCTCGGTGGCCGGCCTGGTTCTCACTCTCGGTGAGCAGCCAGATCCGCGGGCACTGCGGCTCTTCGAGGGGCTGAACACCGGCCTCGCGGTGCTCAGCGTGACAAGCGACAGCTACGACACGGTCGCCGCGTCCAGCCGGATCGAGGGACGCCCCAGCGTGGCCAACGCCCGCAAGGTGGAGGCCGCCCTCGGCGCCTTCGAGGCCAACGTGGACACCGACGATCTGGCCCGCCGGCTCGCGGTCAGTCGCTCCGACCGGGTCACCCCGCTGATGTTCGAGTACGACCTGATCGACCGGGCCCGCGCCCAGCGTCGCCACCTGGTCCTCCCCGAGGGCAGCGACGAGCGGATCCTGCGCGCCACCGAGATCCTGCTGCGCCGGGGGGTGGCCGACCTCACCCTGCTCGGCCGCCCCGACGACATCGCCCGGCGGACCCGGGAACTGGGCGTCGACATCGCCGGGGCGACAGTGATCGACCCGGCGACCAGCCCGTGGCGGGACGAGTTCGCCGAGGCGTACGCGAAGCTGCGCGCCCACCGCGGCGTCACCGTCGAGCTGGCGTACGACATCGTGGCCCAGCCGAACTACTTCGGCACCATGATGGTCTCCGCCGGCCACGCCGACGGCATGGTCTCCGGTGCCACCCACACCACCGCCGCGACCATCCGCCCCGCCTTCGAGATCGTGAAGACCGTGCCGGAGGTCTCCGTCGCCTCCAGCGTCTTCTTCATGTTGCTCGCCGACCGGGTGCTGGTCTACGGCGACTGCGCGGTCAACCGCGACCCGGACGCCGCCCAGCTCGCCGACATCGCGATCTCCTCGGCCGACACGGCGGCCCGATTCGGCATCGAACCCCGGGTGGCGATGTTGTCGTACTCCACCGGCAGCTCCGGCGCGGGCGCGGACGTGGAGAAGGTCGCGGCGGCCACCGCGCTGGTCCGCCAGCGCCGGCCCGAGCTGGCCGTGGAGGGACCGATCCAGTACGACGCGGCGATCGACCCGGCCGTGGCGGCGACGAAGCTGCCCGGCAGCCCGGTCGCCGGACGCGCCACCGTCTTCATCTTTCCGGACCTCAACACGGGCAACAACACCTACAAGGCGGTGCAGCGCTCGGCCGGGGCGGTGGCCGTCGGGCCGGTGATGCAGGGTCTGCGCCGGCCAGTCAACGACCTCTCCCGGGGAGCCACCGTGCCGGACATCGTGAACACCGTGGCGATCACCGCAATCCAGGCCGCCGCGCTCCACGCGCCTGCCGAAGAGGTGTCCCGATGAGCAAGACACTCGTGCTCAACTGCGGCTCGTCCTCGGTGAAGTACCGGCTCTACGACGGCGATCGGGTGCTCGACAAGGGCACCGTGGAGCGGGTCGGCGAGCCGGGCGGCGGTCCCGCCAACCATGCCGAGGCGGTCCGCCAGATTTTGGCCGGACTGGACCTGACCGGGCTGACCGCGGTGGGGCACCGGGTGGTGCACGGCGGTCGGCGGTTCACCGCGCCGACGCTCGTGGACGACGAGGTGCTGGCCGCCATCGCCGACCTGGTGCCGCTCGCGCCGCTGCACAACCCGGCGAACCTCGCCGGCATCGCGGTGGCCCGCGAGGTGCTGCCGGACGTGCCGCAGGTCGCCGTCTTCGACACCGCCTTCCACCACACGCTGCCCGACTCCGCCGCCACGTACGCGATCGACCGGGACGTCGCGCAGCGGTACGGCATCCGGCGGTACGGCTTCCACGGCACCTCGCACGCGTACGTCTCCCGGCGCGCGGCAGAGCTGCTGGACCGCCCGTACGCCGAGATCAACACGATAAGCCTGCACCTCGGCAACGGCGCCAGCGCGTGCGCGGTCGCCGGTGGACGCAGCGTCGCCACCTCGATGGGGATGTCCCCGCTGGAGGGGCTGGTGATGGGCACCCGCAGCGGCGACCTGGACCCGACGATCGTGTTCCACCTGCGTCGGGAGGGTGGCCTCGGCGTCGACGAGATCGACGACCTGCTCAACCACCGCAGCGGTCTGCTCGGGCTGACCGGCGACAACGACATGCGCGAGGTGCTGGCCCGGCGGGCGGCCGGCGACCCGGCGGCGATCCTCGCCTTCGACGTCTACTGCCGGCGGATCACCGAGTACGTGGGCGCGTACTACGCCCTGCTGGGCCGGGTGGACGCGATCGCCTTCACCGCAGGCGTCGGCGAGCACGCCGCCCCGGTCCGCGCCGCCGCGCTGGCCGGGCTCGACCGGCTCGGCATCGCCGTCGACCCGGACCGCAACGCGGGCAGCGGTGACCGGCTCATCTCACCGGACGGCGCCGAGGTGGCGGTCCTGGTCATCGGCACCGACGAGGAAAAAGAAATCGCCCACCAAGCCCAGATGCAAGGAAGGGCCCCCTGTTAACGCCTCGTGTATAGGAAGGGCCCCCTGTTAACGCCTCGTGTATAGGAAGGGCCCCCTCTTAACAAGCGACAGCTTGTTACCGTGCGGATCATGCGCCGCGCCGCCCTAGCCGCCTCGACGATGGTCCTGCTGATGGTCTGGCTGACCGGCTGCGCGGCGAGCGGTGCGCCGGCCGGGCAGGTGGCACCGAACCGGACAGCACCACAACTGCCGTACGAGGTGGGTGTCCGGACGTTCGTCGTCGACGCCGGCTCGTCGCGCCCCCTGCCGGTGACCGTCTGGTACCCGGCGCAGGGCAGCCAGGTGGCCGGCGGACGGTTCCCGGTGGTGCTCTACAGCCACGGCCTGGCCAGCCTGCCCGAGCTGCACTCCGGGTTGACCGCCCGGTGGGCCGCCGCCGGTTTCGTGGTGGCCGCCCCGGCGTACCCGCACACCCGACGTGGCGCGGCCCACTTCTCCCGGGCCGACGTACGCAATCAACCGGCCGACGGCTGGCGGGTGATCAGGCACCTGATCCGGCTCGACCGCCGCACCGGCGACGACCTCGCCGGCCACCTGGACATGCAGCACGTGGCGGCGGCCGGCCACTCGGCGGGCGGCATCACCACGGCCGGCATGTTCACCAGCGGCCATCCGGCGAGGCTGCGCGCCGGCATCGTGATCGCCGGCGGCGGCATGGCCGGCAGCTTCGCCGGACCGAGCGCGCCCATGCTCTTCGTGCACGGCACCGCCGACTCGGTGGTGCCGCTGAGCGTCGGCCGGGCCGCCTACCGCCGTACGCCCGGCCCGGCCTACTTCCTGAGTCTGCTCGGGCAGGGGCACGGTGAGTACCTCGTCCCCGGGCGGCCCGGGTTCGCCCAGGTGCTCGGCACCACCACCGACTTCCTGCGCTGGACCCTCTACGGCGACCAGGACGCCGCCCGCCGACTCCCCACCACGTTGCAGCCGGAGTGCTTGATGTCCTTGCCGTCGCGTTCCAACACCGTGTCCCGGACGTCGCAGTTCTGGCCGGTCTTGCGCCAGTGCGGGAAACGACTGCGGCTGTAGCCGCGCATC
>NZ_POTX01000344.1 GCF_003236305.1 Micromonospora endophytica
GCAACATCAGCCTCGACCCATGGCACATCGGCAAGATCGTGGCCGCCGCACTCGTCCTGCTCCACACCGACCACGACCGCACCACATGATCACCACCGGTAATCAGAACGTTGCGCGGAATGGCTCAATGGCTTGTTCGAGGGCTGGTGTGAGGTCGCTCGTTCGCAGGACGGCTCTGCGCATCGCTTGATGTTGGCCGGTTTCTCTTGGCCGGGAAGTTGTTAAACGAGAGCGGACTCCCCGTAGGTACCGCCACCCGTACTCTCGTGGCACGTCTGGGTCTCGGCCTTGCTCGATTTGGCGAGTGATTGCATCGGTGAAAGCCCATATGGACTGAACTGCAAGTTCGCAGGCGATAAGGTCGGTCTCCGTCAGTGAGCGCTCTGCGGCGACCGGGTGATAAACGACGCCGGACCATGACGCGTATCCGGATGAGATCCCGCGTACGCCGAATGACTCGATGCCTCCATGGTCGTACGCCTCGGAAAGCAAGGACTGCTCGACCAGTTCGGCGTGGGCTAGGTGCTCGTCATCCATCGGGCGGTCTCGGTGCAGCAAGACCGATGGCGTCGACATGATGCGCAACGCTGGCTCGATCAGCTCGGGAGGCCAGGCTGGCTCGATCAGCCAGTGAGTCCCCAGGACGTATAGCCCGGACTCGTCAACGTCGGCAACGAGCCGCGAGAGGTAGTCCGCCGCCCATTTGATGTTGTCGCCGTATGACACCTTGCGCCACGCCGCGAGTGCGGCGATCGTGGACATCTGCAAGGTCTCGACCAGATGGAAGACGGTCGACCCGCACGGCCAGACGTACAGGGTGCAATCGCCCTCGGGGTGTTCAACGGGCGTCGAGTAGCAGGTGTGCCACTGCCCCTCTGCCAGAGTGCATCCTGCGCTACCCCGCAGGAGGGCCGCGCCCTCGGCACCCACGAAGGCCGGTACGAACTTGTGTGACCGCACCGAGAAGTGCGGCCGGTCCTCAGCACCGCTGGTCAGTTCGCCGAACAGGTCGTGTGGCTTCGCGCCGTACGCCAGGCAGTAGAGCTGCCGGTAGATCGGGTCGGTGACCGCTACGCGCCCGGTCTCGTGGCGGTACATCGCTTTCTCGATGGCCTCGACCGTGGGTGTCTCCCGGATGCCTCGCTGTTGGCCTACGCGGTGCAGCTCTCGCGCGGCGCGCTTGCGCGACTCCCAGCCGACCGCCTTCCGCCGGTTGACCAGCACCAGATTGGGCTTGAACTGTCGTGGGACCTCAGTGGACATGGGCCGTGTCCTTCGTGTCCGTGTGTAGGACCTGCCCGAATCGCCGCCCGGCGGGCAGTCTCATTGGCAGGCGAGCAAGGTGCCGCCGCAGACGGGAGCCGAGGACGGGAGGCACCAGATGATCCGACTTAGCCGGGGGTGCCTCGACGCGGCCTCTCGGCCTGCCACTTCCGGATGGTTTCGGGCTGCCACGCCGGGGACCGGCCGAATACCCGGTCAGGCGCCGGAGCTTGCCCGCGTGAGACGTATGAAGCCCAGGTTGCGCGACTGATCGGGACACCTACCGAAGCCAGGTAGGTGCGTACATGGTCCGTCGTCCACCAGTCGGCGGGCAGGTCAGCATCGGTCATCAGTACAAGCCTACGCGGTACAGGTGCTTGCACGAATACAACGTGACGTTGTAGCGTCACGAATACAACGCCACGTTGTACCGGCCGGATGGCTCGGGGAACGACGGCACACGTTGCCGCACGCCCATGAGACGCCGGATCAGGCCGTTCATTGAGAACTCCATAGCGACAGGAATGAGCACGCGAGACGCCGCCGAGCGGCATCCCTGCCTTGAACCACCTGGTGGTCGACGCCGGTAGGTCCCGGCCGAGCAGGGCGAGCGGAGCGGATACCGCGTGCTGCACAACCTCGGGACTGAGCCGCGACGACTACCGCCCCGGTTGCCGTCGCTGGCTCAGATCCGAGGGTTCCCCCGCTGTTTCGACCTGTACCGGAGGTTCTCGTGAGGAAACGTCTCGCACTCGTCACCACTGAGCCGACCGCCGCCGACCTGGCCGCGATCGACACGGAGTGGCCGCTGATCGCCGCCGAACTGGACGTTCTCGACGCCGAAATCACCCTGATCAACGCCGAGGATCACGGCGGCCCGACCGCTCTGGACTGGCGTCGGCTGCGTCGGGCCGAGTCCCGTGTCACGCGGGCCGCCGCCGAGGTGGCCGCCCGTACCACCGGCCCGGACCGCGCGGCCTGATGTCCCGCATCCGCGCCGCGTTCCACGACCCGGACGGGACCCGCTACGGCATCCCCACCTTCTGGTGGAAGGGTGCCCCCGCCGGCTACGCGGCCCGTCGTCAGCTGCGTGTCGCTGGTCTGCGGCCCGGTGGTCAGCCGGTTGCCGCGCAGATCCTCTGGCGCGGCGTCGGTGGCAACCGGGTGGCGTACCTGTACCGGGTGGAGTTGGCCCTGCCGAAGCGGACCGCCACTCCCGCCCAGATGCGCGCCATCACCGCCGCTCTGACGGCCCGCCGCACCTGCCGCGTCTGCGGTGTGGTCCGGCCGTACTGCATTCCGCGCTCACTCGGTGAGTGCGTCGACTGCGCTTACCCGATGGAGGAAGCCGCATGACCGCCCCCACGATCAACGGCACGCGCTATCCGCAACCCGTCGACGCCCTACTGCCCGCCGCTCGTGCCCTGCCCCTGCCGGACGGGCAGGAGTTCCCGTCGCGGAACCGGTTGATGCGGGAGTTCCGCATCGGTGCGCCGAAGGCCGACGAGGTGTTGGCCCGCCTCAAGTCCGAGCACGACCAGCAGACCCGCACCCAGCAGTTGCGGTCCGCGATGGCGGTGCGGGGTGCGCTGCTCACCCCGCAGACCGACACCCCCGCACCGCCCGCACCCGTGTTCGACTACGCCGAGCCGATCGGCCCGAACCCGGCACCGACGCCGACCGTGCCCGAGCACACGCCACCGACCACCGACCCGACGCCGCCCCCGCTGCCCGTGCGGGACGCCGAGGTGACGACGGTCGGACACCCGGACACGCCCACCCCACCCCCACCGGTCAAGCTGGGCAAGCCGGTGGCCGCGTGGCCGGTGATCCTGCTGGCGCTGCCCGCGTTCGTCGCGGTGTGGTCCGGGTGGGTTGGACTCGGTGGACTCACCGGGTTCGGGGTGGTGCACCCGCTGCCGGGCATCTGGGACAGCCTGGCCATCAACACCGCGATCACCCTGCCCATCGGCGTCGAAACCTACGGCGCCTACGCCCTCTACGTGTGGCTGTCCGGACGGGTACCGCCCCGCGCACTGCGGTTCGCGAAGTGGTCGGCGCTCGGGTCGCTGCTCGTCGGCGCGCTCGGCCAGGTGGCCTACCACCTACTGGTCGCCGCCGGAATCACCGTCGCCCCCTGGTGGATCACCACCGCCGTATCCGTCCTGCCCGTTGCCGTGCTCGGCATGGGCGCCGCCCTGGCCCACCTCGTGAGGGAGGGCCACTGATATGGGCAAGCGCAAGGCGACCGGGCAAGACCTGGTGAACATCGTCGCCGAGTGGGCCGTGACCCAGACCCACCGCGACGACGACACCCGCGCCGCGTGGCGGAACCTGCCGCCGCACGTGCAAGGGCAGATCCACGGATGGGCCGCCGACGAGCGACAGCGACGCGCAGACGGCACCACGATCACCGACTGATTTCGCCCGGCGGCACGGCTTCTGGCCTAGGAACCGTGCCGTGCCGCCGGCCCACCCCTGTCAGCCGTATCGACCTCGGGAGTTGTCTTTCATGTTCGCAGACCCCACGGGTTCCCGCGCGGCCGTGTTCGCGGCCGTGTTCGTCGCGCTCTACGTCGCCCATCAGGTGGGTGACCACTGGGTCCAGACCCAGCACCAGGCCGACTGCAAGGGCCAACCCGGCTGGCCGGGCCGCCTCGCCTGCGCCGCGCACGTCGCCACCTACACCGGCACCGGCCTGCTGGCGATGGTGTTCCTGATCGCCGGTACCGGCCTACGCCTCGACCCGTCCGGCGTCGCGGTGGGACTCGGCATCTCGGCCGTGACGCACTACATCGCCGATCGGCGTACCCCGCTGCGATGGCTGGCCGACCAGACCGGCAGCGCCCGGTTCTACCGACTCGGCACGCCCCGACCGGGCCGCGACGACAACCCCAGCTTGGGCACCGGCGCGTACGCGCTGGATCAGTCGTGGCACGTCGGGTGGCTGTTCATCGCCGCCCTGTTCTGCGCGGCCTGACCGCCCCCGTGGGGCACCCGCCCATCACCGGGTGCCCGCGCGGAGGTGGCCCGACCGGACCACCCCGACCCACAGGGAGTTCAGCGTGACGAGCTGCGCGCACACCGTCTTCCACTACGTCTTCGTGAACGGCAAGAAGTTCATGGCCTGCACCCACTGCGGTGCCATGTGGGAGGTCTGACCGACCACCCGTAGACCCCCGCATCCCGGCGGCACAGCACTTGGCCTGGAAAACCGTGCTGTGCCGCCGGTCCTCATCCCCTGACAGGTTGGAGGAAGACCCCATCATGACTGCCCCTGACGAGGGTTTCGACTGGCAGGCCGCCGAGACGGACCTGACCAACACTCCCGGACCGGGTGCTGAGGTGGTGGACCTGGACGCGGCGCGGTCGCGTCGGGTCCCACCGCCCCGCAC
>NZ_POTX01000345.1 GCF_003236305.1 Micromonospora endophytica
GGCATGGTGGGCGGTCGGGTGGGTACGCAACGGACGCCGCGGATTCCGGCTGCGGACAGGAGGGCAGCAACCATGACGGATCGTGACCGGCAACCGCCGCTGGAGGAGCGCCCCGAGACGGCCGCGGCGGTGGACGACGACAGCGGTGTGCCTCAGCTGATGACGGGGGGCGGGCCCGATCGGGACAATCCGGTCTTCGCCGCCGGCGAGCGGACCGACCGCGAGCAAACCACCGGGGGCGGACCGACCGAGGAGATCATCGGCGACCCGTACGCCGCCGGTACCGGAGCAACGGGAACCGGCACCGGTGCCGCTGGCGACAACATCCGTACCGGTGCTGAACAGCCCTGGGAACCGCAGGATCTGGTGCTGGCCCGGGGCCAGGACCCGACCCCGGAGAACGTCGAGCGCGCCCGCCGGGAGCTGGACGAGAGCGGCCGAGCCGCCATCGAGAAGACCGTGCCGTAGTCGCCGTACGCCGAGAGGGGCCCCTGGTCCGACCGGTGCGGTCGGACCAGGGGCCCGGGGAACCTGCCGCCGCAGTGCCTCACCTACTGCTGGCGGCGGGTGTGCCTGGCCGTCAGGACAACGGCGGGTAGGCGTTGCGCATCAGCTCGGCGAGCTGCGCCGGGAACCAGGCGCCCGAGATCGGGGCGTCCGGCAGGGCACCGCTGCGGTTGTTGCCGTTGCGGGCGTTACCGGTGTAGGTCGGGTCGCACATCCGGTCGAAGCCCTTGCCGTCGTTGTTCGGGATCTCGCGGCTGGAGCCGTCCGACTCACCCGGGGGCTTGATCCAGACGTACGCGTCGATGCCCGGCTCCGGCGCGGCCTTCGGCCGCTCACCCAGACCCGCACCGGACTGGTTGCACCAGTTGCCCTTGTGGATACGACGGTCGATCCGGCCACCATCCACGTAGGCGTCCACGCTGGTCGTCGGGCCCGCGCCGGTGGGCCGGGCGCTGCCGCCCCAGCCGTTGCGGGAGGTGTCGATCAGCATGCCGATGTTGCTGTCGAAGCCCTGCCGGACCAGCTCCTGGCGGAACGCCTGGGCGAAGGAGAGTTCGTCGTTGTACTGGTTCCAGTCGATCCACTTCGACTGCCGCACCGTCTGCCCGTTCACCGAGTCGGTGACCCGCGCGTACGGCTCACGCAGCGCCGAGTAGTTCGCGGTGTTGACGATGAAGCCGTGCACGTTGGCGGCGCTGGCGCCGGAAGCCCGCGAGGCTTCCCGCAGGACCTGGGCGGACGGGACGAAGTTGCTGTCCCAGCCGAGCCAGCCGTGGTGACCAGCGTCGATGTAGTTGTAGACGTTCGGGATCGCGCCCAGCTTGGCGAGGGCGTAGCCGACACCCTGCACGTACCCGCCGTTGGCCTTCATCGTGTCGCACATCGCGGTGCCGCCCGGGTTGTTGGTCGTGTTGGTGACCAGGTTCGGCAGCGAGTCGATCTCGATGATGTTGATGATCCGCAGGTTGCGGTACTTCGCGTCACCCTGGATCGCCGCGATCGGGTCGATGTACTGCGCCTTGTACTTCGGCAGCTCGTCGGCCTTCAGCTCACCGTTGGAGGCGAGCGCCGCGCAGTCGCGGCCGGGCAGGTTGTAGATCACGACCTGGATGTACTGCGCGTTCTGCCGCAGCGCCTCGTCCAGGTGGTCACGCAGGCCCATCGGGCCGTTGGACTGGCTGTCGTCGGTGCCCTCGATCGCCGCGATCCGGTCCAGCCACACACCTGTGGGGGTGTTCGAGATCCGGTTGCCACCCGCGACCGTCTCGGCCTTGGACTTCCACTCCGGGTTCACGTAACCCCGGGCGTTGAGGTACGGGTTGTCCACCCGCGGCCCGCCGGGCGGGTTCGAGGTCGGCGGCGTGGTGGGGCTCGTGGTCGGGCCCGCGGTCGGGCTCGTGGTGGGGTTCGTGGTCGGGCTGGTGGTGGGGTTCGTGGTGCCACCGTTGCAGGCCACGCCGTTGATGGTGAACGAGGTGGGGCTCGGGTTGCTGCCGCTCCAGCTGCCGTTGAACCCGATGCTCGTGCTGCCGCCGCTGGCGAGCGAGCCGTTGTACGACTCGTTCTGGGCCGTCACGTTCCGGCCCGACTGCGTCCACCGCGCCGACCAGCCCTGCACCACACGCTGGTTGGCGTCGGGGAACGTGAAGCCGAGGGTCCACCCGTTCAGCGCGTCACCGACGTTGCGGATGGTGATGTTGGCGGTGAAACCGCCCTGCCACTGGTTTGCCGAGTAGGTCACGCTGCACTGCGTCGCCGCGTGCGCCGCAGTGACCGGTATCGTCACCAAACCGCCCGCGACCAGCGCGCTCGCGCCGGCCAGCGCGACGGCCCGGCGTGGGCCGGACAGTTTTCTCCACAGATTCATGCCACTGATCTCCTTGGGCGAGACCGGATCCGCGTAACGGCCCGGCACGTGGCGTCCGGCGGTCCGGCGAGGACCGTCTCCGGTGCCAACGGGATTTTCGGAGGCGCCCGACCCGGACGGGCGTTGGTGGTGGTGCGACGGCCGGTGCGCCACCGGCCGAGCGGCGGGTTGCCGTCCGGTCAAAGCCGGTTGCCCTCGACACCTGCCTGCGCGGTGCAGCTCCCCGAACCGCGTGCAGCGATTCTTACATGGGAGCGCTTCCATGGCAACGGTTCGATATTTTCGACGACCCTACCGGACAAACCTCCCAGCTCACGCCTACCCGGCTCGGCGAGGCCCGCAGCGTCCGTCCGACCCCGCCGAAGCGGACGAATGACAAAACGCGAATCTTTCCCTGCATAAGCCATGAAACGGTCTAACGTCGGTTCTGGCTCGGTTGATGCCGGCCGCAGGACAACCAGGGATGGAGTGACGCAGGTCATGGCTAAGAAGATGCTTGGGAAGGTGGTGGCGGGGGCCGCCCTCGGCGGCGCCTCCCTGCTGGTATTCACGCCCGGGATCGCGCTCGCCGACGGCCAGCCCCACGAGAACGAGGGCAAGGTCTTCGCCAAGCCGCACGCGGTCAAGCCCGGCGAAGAGGTCAAGCTCGTGGAGATCTGCCCGAAGCCTCAGGAGGAGGCCTTCGTCTGGTCCAAGGTCACCGGCAAGGTCAAGCTCGAACCGGCCCGCGGCGACCACGAAGAGGACCGCGGCGGTTGGATCGGTGAGGACAGCGTCGACGAGCGCGGTGCCGGCCGGTGGCAGGAGGACCGGGCCCCGGAGCACGGCGAGTACGGCAAGGACGGGAAGGACCACGAGGAGCCCGACTGGAAGGGCCCCGACGGCAAGGGCCCCGACGGCAAGGGCCCCGACGGCAAGGGCCCCGAAGAAGGCAAGGGCCACGAGGAGCCCGACTGGAAGGGCCCCGATGGCAAGGGCCACGAGGAAGGCAAGGGCCCTGAAGAAGGCAAGGGCCACGAGGAAGCGCCCAAGCCGGAGCCGAAGGGTGGTGCCGGCGGCGGTGCCGCAGCCGACGGCGAACACGACTGGAAGGGCGAGGAGCACGGCCAGGACGCGGAGGGCCCCAAGTACGACGAGCGGACCGGCCCCGAGGGCGACGAGCGCGGCGAGTACAGCCGCGAAGGCGAGAAGCCCGGCGAGCACGGCCGCGAAGGTGCCAAGCCGGGCGAGGGTCCGGGCCACGAGGGCGAATGGTGGGCCGACCGCGGCTGGGAGCGCGAGGCGGAGCACGCCGAGGGCGACCGCTGGGAGAAGGGCAAGGACTTCGTCTACTACGGCGAGGCCCGGGTCGCCGAGGACGCCAAGCCCGGCACGTACAAGCTGGAGGGTTCCTGCGGCGAGGGCGAGCTGGTGGTCCTGCCGCACGGCGGCGTGAAGGCCGGTGACGGCGGCGCCGCCGGCGGAGCCGACCGCGGCCTCGCCACCGCAGGGGCCGGCCTGGTGGGCGCGGCCGCCCTTGGTGGCCTCGTGCTGCTGCGTCGGCGTCGGGCCGATGAGTTCGCGGCCTGACCCGACGGCGAGACGGGCCGGCGGCCGTCACGGTCATCCGTGGCGCGCCGCCGGCACCGCCGTCGTCGTCCTGCTGGCCATGGTGGGTTCCGGGCTACTCGGTGCCGCACTCAACGGCAGCGCCGCCCTGACCCCGCCCCAACCGATGGCGCCAGCCGGGGCGGGACTTCCCGATCCCGATCGGGCCGATCTGCCGGCGGTCGCCGACCCCGCCGACACGCAGCGGGTTTCGGCGGGGCTGCCCCGGGCCGCCCCCACCACGATCAGCATCCCGCGCATCGGTGTCAACGCCAGCATCATGGCGCTGGGCACCAACCCCGACGGCACCGTCCAGGTGCCTCCGCTGGAACAGGCACTGCTCGCCGGCTGGTACGAACCCGGACCAAGCCCGGGCGAGCCGGGCAACGCGGTGATCGTCGGGCATGTCGACTCGGCCGCGATCGGACCTGCTGTCTTCTTCTCCCTCGGCGCCCTGCAACCCGGCGACATCATCACAGTCAACCGGCAGGACGGCAGCTCGGCCACCTTCCGGGTCGACTCGGTGTCGTCGTACCCGAAGGACGCCTTCCCCACCGAGCAGGTGTACGGCCCCAACGACCGCCCAAGCCTGCGCGTGATCACCTGCGGTGGCCAGTTCGACGAGACCACAGGCGACTACCCCGACAACACAATCGTCTTCGCCACCCTCCACCCGTGACCCCCACCCGTGACC
>NZ_POTX01000346.1 GCF_003236305.1 Micromonospora endophytica
GTGTGGTGGGTCGGGCGGGGGTTGGCCGTCTGGGCCGAGGACAGCACCCTGCCGCCGCACGCGCCGCGCCGCCCCGGCCGGGCGCCCCGGGAACGCCCGCACCCGTTCGCCGCCGCGCAGGCCACGCTGGTGGCGGCGCTGGCCGCGGCGGCCGAACCGACGGACCTGGGCACGGCGTTGCTCACCCTGCCCACCCGCGCCGGTTCCCCACTGGACTCGCCGGAGCTGGTCCGCACCACAGCTGTGGAACCGGTCCGTGGCCGGGTCACCCTGGCCGGCTGGCGGGTGCCCGTCCTGGCGTACGCCCCGGACGCCGCGCTGACACTGCTGGGCAGCCTGGACGGGCTGGACGCCACAGCCGGCGCGAGCCTTCGGCACCTGGCCGAGGTGGGCGCCTTCGCCGCCGACCTGGCCGCCCGGGGCCGGGTCCTGCCCGGCCTCGTCGAGCTGCCCGACGGGGACACCACGTCCGCCCGCGCGGTGTGGCGACCACTGCTCACCGGCACCGACGCCGGCTGGGCCCGCGCGCTGGCGCTGGCGCTGCCGCCGGCCACCCGCGCCACAGCTGACCGGCAACCCGCCGTCGACGCGCCGGGACTGCTGGTCGCCGACGCGCTCGACGCGCTCACCGACGCGTCGGTGCGAGCCGCCCTGCCCGAGGCCACCCTGGCCCGTGGGGTGCGCAACACCGGTGCGGTGGCGCCCTGGCTGGACGCGCTGACCGGGCCGCACCGCGAGTTCAGCGCCGATCCGGCCGCGCTGCACACCCTGCGTCGCGAGCTGGACGCCTGGCAGCGCGACGCCGTCGGCGGCTCGGTACGGGCCAGTTTCCGGCTCGTCGAACCGGCGGCCGACGAGATCAGCGAGCCGGTGACAGTGGTGCCCGCCGACCCGTACGCCACCGTGCCGACCGTGGACACCTGGCGGGTGGAGTTCGGCCTGCGTGCGGCCGACGACCCGGGTCTGCACGTCGACGCCGGTCAGGTGTGGCGTGGCGCGGATGTGCCGGTCGCCGGGGACAACCCGCAGGAGACGCTCCTGGCCGAGCTGGGCCGGGCCAGCCGGCTCTGGCCCGAGGTGGACGCGGCGCTGCGCACCGCCACACCCGAAGGGCTGGAGTTGGACGCCGACGGCGCCCACCGGTTCCTCCGCGAGGGCGCGCCGATGCTGCACGCGGCCGGCTTCACCGTGCTGTTGCCGTCCTGGTGGCAGCGGCCCTCGGCGCGGCTCGGCGCGCGGCTGCGGGCCACCTCCCGCTCCGCGCCCGGCACGGTCAGCGCCCCGGCCGACCGGGTCGGCCTGGACGCCCTCGTCGACTACCGCTGGGAGGTGGCGCTCGGCGACCAGCCGTTGACCGCCGACGAGTTGGCCCGGTTGGCGGAGTTGAAGACCCCGCTGGTGCGGCTGCGCGGCCAGTGGGTCGAGCTGGACCCGAAACGGCTCGCGGCCGGGCTGCGCCTGCTGCGTTCCACCGGTGAGCTGACCGTCGCCGACCTGCTGCGGCTCGGGCTCGCCGACGGCGATCAGCCGGACGCGCTGCCGGTGCTGGAAGTGACCGCCGACGGGGCACTGGGCGACCTGCTCGCCGGGTCGGTGGAGCGACGGCTGGCGCCGCTCGTCGAACCGCCCACCTTCCAGGGCACGCTACGGCCGTACCAGCGACGCGGGTTGGCCTGGCTGGCGTTCCTCCAGTCGCTCGGGCTGGGTGGGGTGCTCGCCGACGACATGGGGCTGGGCAAGACGGTGCAGTTGCTGGCCCTGCTCGCCGCCGATCCGCCGCAGACAGGCCCGACCCTGCTGGTCTGTCCGATGTCACTCGTCGGCAACTGGCAGCGGGAGGCCGCCCGGTTCACCCCGCAACTGCGGATCCACGTGCACCACGGCGCGCAGCGGGCGCGCGGCGAGGACTTCGCCACCGCCGTGCACGACGCGGACCTGGTCCTCACCACGTACACGGTGGCTGCCCGGGACGCGGCGGACCTGGCCGGCATCGACTGGCACCGGGTGGTGCTGGACGAGGCACAGGCGATCAAGAACGCCGCCACCCGGCAGGCCGAGGCGGTCCGCGCGCTGCCGGCCCGGCACCGGATCGCGGTGACCGGTACGCCGGTGGAGAACCGGCTGGCCGACCTCTGGTCCATCATGCAGTTCGTCAACCCGGGGCTGCTCGGTCCGGCGGCGACCTTCCGCAAGCGGTTCGCCGAGCCGATCGAGCGGCACGGCGACGCCGAGGCCGCGCAACGACTGCGCCGGATCACCGGCCCGTTCGTGCTGCGCCGGCTCAAGACCGACTCGTCGATCATCTCCGACCTGCCGGAGAAGTTGGAGATGGAGGTCTTCTGCAACCTCACCGCCGAGCAGGCCGCGCTCTACCGCGCGGTGGTCGACGACATGCTGGCCCGCATCGAGTCCAGCGAGGGCATCGAGCGGCGTGGCCTGGTGCTGGCCACCATGACCCGACTCAAGCAGGTCTGCAACCATCCGGCGCAGTTGCTGCGGGACAACTCCCCGCTGGGCGGACGCTCCGGCAAACTGGCCCGGCTGGAGGAGATCCTCGACGAGGTCCTCGCGGCGGGGGAGAAGGCCCTGCTGTTCACCCAGTACGCCGAGTTCGGCGGGATGCTGCGCGGACACCTGTCGGCCCGGTTCGGTCGGGAGGTGCTGTTCCTGCACGGTGGGGTCGCCAAGGCCGACCGGGACGAGCTGGTCGCCCGGTTCCAGTCCGACAGCGGACCGGCCCTGTTCGTGCTCTCCCTCAAGGCCGGTGGCACCGGGCTGACGCTGACCGCAGCCAACCATGTGGTGCACGTGGACCGGTGGTGGAACCCGGCCGTGGAGGACCAGGCCACCGACCGGGCCTTCCGGATCGGGCAACGTCGCCGGGTGCAGGTCCGCAAGTTCGTCTGTGCCGGCACGGTGGAGGAGAAGGTCGCCGCCATGATCGCCGACAAGCGCGGCCTGGCCGCGTCGGTGGTGGGCACCGGTGAGCAGTGGGTCACCGAACTCTCCACCGCCCAGCTGCGGGAGCTGTTCACCCTGGAGGCCGGGGCGGTGGCCGAGTGACAGGCCCGACCAACGCCCGGCGTACCGGCCGCCGGGCCGCCCGGCCCGACACCGACCCCGAGGCGTCCGGCTGGGGTGGCTACGCCGACTACGGTCGGCCGCGGAAGGTCGACGGCGGGCTACGGGCCCGCAGCACCCGGGGCGCGATAGGGGTGTCCTGGTGGTCGCGCCGGTTCCTGGAGGTGCTGGAGTCGTTCGCGCTCGGCACCCGGCTCACCAGGGGCCGGTCGTACGCCCGCGCCGGCCAGGTGCTGCACCTCGACATAGCTCCCGGCACGGTACGCGCCACCGTGCAGGGCTCGCGGGCCCAGCCGTACCAGGTCCACATCGCACTGTCGGCGTTCCCGGCGTCGCTGTGGGACCGGATCGAGCAGCAGTTGGCCGCCCAGGCGTTCTTCAGCGCCCGGTTGCTCGCCGGTGACCTGCCGCCCGAGTTGGAGGAGCTGTTCGCGGCCGCCGGGGCGCCGCTCTTTCCCGCCGAAGTGACGCAGCTGGAGCAGCACTGCTCCTGTCCGGACTTCGCGGTGCCCTGCAAACACCTCGCGGCCACCTTCTACCTGCTCGCCGAGGCGTTCGACGCGGACCCGTTCGCGCTGCTGCACTGGCGCGGCCGGAGCCGGGCCGAACTGCTCGAACGGCTCCGCGAACTGCGCGGCGCCGGTACGCCCGTACCGCGAGCCACCGCAACCTCGCCGGCACCGGACGGTGCCGGCATCTCGCTGACGGCGGGCACCGTCGGCAGCTTGCCCGCGTCGGGCGCCGCCAGCGTCTCGTCCACCACGGAGCCGGCGGATGCGGCACCGGCCGGCGCGGCACGCGCCCTCGCGGACCTGCCCGACGCACCGATCGCCGGTACGGTCGACCGGTTCTGGCTGTCACCAGTGCCGCTGCCGGACCGTCCGCCCGCGTTGGCGAGCCGACCGGACCTGCTGTTGCGGCAACTCGGTGCGCCCGCACCGGCGATCGGTGGGCCGGGTCTGGTGGAGCGCCTGCGGCGCGCCTACCGGCAGCTTGAGCGGTGAATCCGGCGACTGTCACAGCCAGCGTTGCCGGAACCGCCACATCAGCACGGCGTTGGTCAGCAACACCACGGCGCAGATCGCGCCGGCCGACCGCCCGAGCAGCACGGTGGTCGCCGGCAACGACGCCCACAGTACGACGGTCAGCAGTAGCAGCCACCGGCCGCGCCGGAGCCGGACCCGATGGTCGAGCCGGGCGAAAAACGCCGGATCGCTCTCTCGCAGGTGGCGGGTGATCTGTTCGAATCTGCGCTGATCCTCTTTGCTGAGCATGTGCCTTCCCCTCACGCGTTCAGCAACGGCCCGGCGGAATACCCGCTGGGATCTGGGATCACGCGCTCTTCCTGCTGCTACTTGCCGAGAGAGCGAGGAAATCCGGCCCGCCCGCCGTCGCCCACCGGCCCGGTCCGCACCACGGCGTCCCCTTCCTGCCACCCGCCCACGGTTCCGTCCCGACCGTCACCCTCCCCGGCTCGTCACCGTCCCCGGCTCGTCACCGTCCCCGGCGGGGC
>NZ_POTX01000347.1 GCF_003236305.1 Micromonospora endophytica
GCTCAGGGCGAGGGCGGGCCGGGCAGGCGTGGCCGGAACGGACGCAGCAGGCCTCGCAGCAGCCGGCGCAGTGGCTTGTCCCGCCGTCCGGGTCGTATCCCGGCCAGGGTCTGCGCCAGCGCGACGGTGTGCCGGTCCAGGTCGGGGGTGGCCAGCGCCAGATGGGCCAGCGACGGGGTGGCCGGTGCCGCCCCGTCTCCGACCGCCGCCGTCAGCCGCGCGGTGACCAACTGGGCCACGTCGGTCCGTACGGACGGGTCCACCCAGGCGGCCGTCACCAGCGCGAACAGCGCCGGCTCGGCCACCTCCCCGCCCGCATCGGCCAGCTTCACCAGCACCCGCCGTCGGGTCGAACCCGCCCAAGGCTCGTCGGTGCGGTGATGCAGCAGACCGAGGCAGGTCCACACCTGCACGCACCGGATCCACAGCGCGGGGTCCTGGCCGGAGAGCACCCGCCCCAGCGCGCTCTGCGGGGGCTCGGGCGGGTGAGCCAGCAGGCCGAGCAGGTCGGCCAGGTCGAGGGTGGCCAGCCCGACCGCCGTGTCGTACGCCGCCGGCGGGTGCGGCCAGGCCGGATGGGCGAGCTGGCGGATCCGGCGCACTACCTCGGCCGAGGGCGGCACCACGACCGGACCCACCGAAGGCGGCAGGCCGGCGGCCGGTGGGGAGGCGGTCGGCCCGACCGCCGATGGCAGGGCGTCGGTAGCCGGACCATCCGCCGGTGGCACGGCGGCGGCCGGTGGTGAGAAGGTCGACCCGACCGGGGTGGGCGGGGTCAGCTGCCCGAGCCAGGGGCGGCCACGGCAGCACTCGGCCAGGTCGCCGTGCTCGTGCGAGTCGTCCGGGTGGTCCCGGATGAAGTCCGCCAGCTCGACCAGGTGCCGCACCTCCCCGTCGCGCTGGAACCGTAGCCGGTGCGCGGTGTGCACGGCGCAGTCGAAGGACGGGTTACGGGCCAACGCCCGCTCGATCCAGGTGAGCGCCTCCTCCAACCGGCCGTGGTCGGCAAGCGTGCCGGCGATGTCCGCGTACACCGCCAGGTCGTCGGGGTCGTGGTCGACGGCCCGGCGGAGCGCGGTGAGCGCCTCGCGCGTGCGGCCTGCGCTGCGCAGCGCGTACCCGAGCCAGACCTCGCCCATCTTCGACGGCGCCGCGCGTACCCCCCGGTCCGCCCAGTGGACCGCGAGGGTGACCTCACCCACCCGCCGGGCCAGCGCGGACGCCGTGCCCAGCAGCAGGCCGTGCTCGGGGTGGACGGTGATCGCGTTGCGGGCCAGCGTCAGGTAGGGCGCCAGCGCCTGCCGATCGACAGCCGGCACCGGATCGGGGGCGGCGGCACAGACCTGCATCAGCACCCGGGCCGCCCGCTCCGGGCCGATCCGTTCGGCCAGCTCGGGCGCGGTCACCCAGGGCACGCCCGCCCAGTCCGCCCCGGGCGCGTGCGCGGTGGCGGCGACCAGCAGGTCGAGCCCTTCGGCGGCGCGGCCGGCGGCGGCCAGCAGGTGGGCCCGGGCGACCACCGCGCCGACGAAGGTGTGGTGGTGCAGTGCGAAGAGTTCCAGCCCGCCGTCGCCGCTGGCCGCGGCGAGGCGGGCGAGCGTCTCGTGCACCTCGGGCAGGGTCGGTGCCCGCACCAGCGCGCTCGCGACATGGTTGGCGGCGTGTGCCAGGTCGCCGGCGTCCAGGGCCCGCCGGGCCAGGGCCAGTTCCTCCGTCGCCGGCAACGCCCGGCCGTCCGTTCCCTCGGCCACGTCGTCCTCTCGCTGTCGGTACCGGTTGGGCGGTGAGGTCGGGTCAGCGTAGGTGACAGCATCGAGTTTTGGTGATCGGTGCGCAATGCTGCTCGTTCGGTTGCTGGAGCGGGCTGAAAGCTGCAAGACTGAGCAGTAAACGCGCGAGGATTGCGCAGGGGAGGAGAGCTTCGTGGCACGTCCAGGGGACGGCATGGCGGCCGACATCGACGAGCAGCCGGCGGGTTACGAACGATTGCTCAGCGCCGAGTACGCCGACCCGATCGCCCGGGTCGCCGCGGCCATCGCCGAGCGCCGGCCACGGCACGTGGTGTTCACCGCCCGAGGCACCTCCGACCACGCGGCGCTGTACGCGGCCTACCTCGCCGAGATCCGCCTCGGCCTGCCTGCCGGCCTCGCCTCACCGAGCGCCATCACCCTCTTCGGTGCCCGTCCGGACTTCTCCGACGCCCTGGTGGTCGGCGTCAGCCAGAGTGGCGGCTCGCCCGACCTGACCGAGGTGCTCCGGGTCGCCCGGGACGCCGGCGCGCTCACCCTTGCGGTGACGAACGCGCCGGACTCACCGCTGGCGGCCACCGCCGAACTCTCCGTCGACATCGCGGCCGGACACGAGCGGGCGGTGGCGGCCACCAAGACGTACACCGCCGAACTGCTCGCCCTGCTGATGCTGGTGGAGGGGATCCGCGCCGGTGACGGCGTGCTGCCCGACGAGGAACGCCAGGCCCTGGCCGCCCTGCCGGAACTGGCCGCCCGCACCCTGGCCGACCCCACCCCGGCCCAATTCGCCCCGCGCTACCGGTTCGCCGCTCAACTGGTCACCACCGGCCGGGGGTACGCGTACCCGACCGCCCGGGAGGCGGCGCTGAAGCTGATGGAGACGTCGTACCTGCCGGCGCTTGCCTTCTCCGGCGCCGACCTGCTGCACGGCCCGCTCGCCATGACCGACCCGGACGTCCCGGTGCTGGCCGTGGTCGGCTCCGGGCCGGGCGGGCGGTCCATGGGCGAGGTGCTGCCTCGGCTCGGCGAGCGCCGCGCCGACGTGGTGGTGATCGGCTCCGCCGACGTCGAGGGGGCCAGCCGCCTCGCCGTGCCCGAGGTCGACGAGCGGTACGCACCGCTGTTGGACATCCTGCCGCTGCAACGGCTCGCCCTGGCCCTGGCGCGGGCCCGTGGTGAGGACCCGGACGCGCCACGAGGGCTGAAGAAGGTCACCGCGACGATGTGACAGCCGACGTGGCACCCTGGTCGGCGTGTCCACGCTGCGCGACCTCGCCGAGGAGCACACCCGTCTCCGCCCGGCCGACATCGACCACCTGCACCGCATCGCCGGTGACTGGCAACTGCTGTCCGACCTCTCCTTCGCCGACCTGCTGCTCTGGGTGCCGGTGGACGGCGAGGGCAGCTTCCTCTGCGTCGCCCAGGTCCGCCCGACGACCGCACCCACCGCGTACCAGGACGACCAGGTGGGACGGATCGTCGGCGGGCCGGAGGTGGCGCACCTGGACGTCGCCTACGGGCAGGGGCGGATCTGGCGGGAGGGCGACCCGGTCTGGTACGGCGACGTGCCCGCCCGGCACGAGGCGATCCCGGTCCGGCTGCGGGCCGCCGACGGTGAATCCGGCGAGGTGATCGCCGTGGTCGGCCGGGACACCAACCTGTCCACCGCCCGCACCCCCAGCCAACTGGAGCTGAACTACCTGACCACGGCCGACGACCTGGCCCAGATGATCGCCGACGGCACCTTCCCGCCGCCCCGGCACCCCGGCGAGACCACGTCGGCACCCCGGGTCGGCGACGGTCTGGTGCGGCTGGACGCCAGCGGCAAGGTCACCTACGCCAGCCCGAACGCCCAGTCGGCGTACCGGCGGTTGGGTTACGCCGCCCACCTCGTGGGTGAGGATCTCGCGGCACTGCACCGCCGGCTGGCCAACGATCCGCTGGAGGGCACGGAGGCCGCGAACGGCATCCTCGCCGCGTTGCGCGGCGAGGCGCCGCCGCGGCGGGAGATCGACGCGCGGGGAGCGACGATGCTCACCCGGGCCCTGCCGCTGATGCCCGCCGGAGTGCCGATCGGCGCGCTGGTGCTGGTCCGCGACATCACTGAGGTACGCCGCCGCGACCGGGCGCTGATCACCAAGGACGCCACCATCCGGGAGATCCACCACCGGGTGAAGAACAACCTCCAGACCGTGGCCGCGCTGCTGCGCCTCCAGGCCCGACGGGTGGGCATGCCGGAGGCGCGGGTGGCGCTTGAGGAATCCGTACGCCGGGTGGCGTCGATCGCCCTGGTGCACGAGACCCTCGCCATGTCCAGCGACGAGGCGGTGGAGTTCGACGGGATCGTCGACCGGGTGGCGAGTGCGGCGACCGAGGTGGCGGCGACCGAGGTGAGCGTCGGGATGCGGCGCAAGGGCAGCTTCGGCGTACTGCCGGCCGAGATCGCCACCTCACTGGTGATGGTCCTCAACGAGCTGCTGCTCAACGCCGTCGAGCACGGTTTCCCCCCGAGCGGCGAGGACGCATCAGGTCCGGCGGGACCTGCGGGTCCTGGTCCGGTGGGTCCGGTGGGTCCTGGTCCGGTGGGTCCTGGTCCGGTGGCACCCGGGTCGGAGCTGGGGGTGCCCGAGGTCGTCGTCTTCGTGCACCGATCCCGCAAGACGCTGCATGTCACGGTCGCCGACAACGGCCGCGGGCTGCCGCCCGGCTTCGACTCCGAGGGTGGCAGCAAGCTCGGCCTCCAGATCGTCCGCGCCCTGGTCACCGGCGAGTTGCGCGGCACCATCGAGCTGCGCCCCGGCACCCCCGGCGGCACCGAGGCCCACCTCATAGTCCCCCTAACC
>NZ_POTX01000348.1 GCF_003236305.1 Micromonospora endophytica
GGTCGGGTTCGGCGGCGGCGTGCTGCCACCACCGATGCCGGTCACCTCACCGTTGCCGCCGTCGAAGACCACGTCCGAGCAGCCGAAGAAGTTCTCCTGGCTGTCCGAGCGGACCCAGCGCGAGTAGATGATGTGCCGGCCGCTCTTGTTCGCCGGCAGGTTGCCGGTGAAGTAGTAGTGGCCGTCGTTGGTGCCGACCGCGCCGCGCTGCGGCGGGTTGGTCACCGTCAGGAACGGCTGCGCCTCAAGGTCGCTCCAGGCCAGCGCCCGGGTCGGGCTCCAGCTGTCCTTGGTCACGTAGAAGTAGAACGTGCCCGGGTGGTGCGCCCAGTTGCTGTACTTGAACTCGATGCTCCGACCGGCCGTCAGGTGGGTCAGCGGCCAGTCGTTGCGGGCCAGGTCGTAGCCGCGGAAACCGGTGGCGCCGCCGCTGCACAGCTGGCCGTCGGGGATGAAGCCGGTGGTCCGGCCGCCGGCGTCCGAGCGCAGCACACTGAACCAGTTGTAGAGCGAGTTCGTGCCGCTCTGCGCCACCGCGGCGGCACAGGCCGGGTTCTGCGGCCGGATCTCCCCGGTCTGGGTCAGACCGTCGCGCCAACAGAGGTAGGTACGGGCGCCGGGCGTCATCGCCGCGCCGTGGGCGGCGGCCGGCTCGGGGCTGGCGGTCACGACGACCGCTCCCGCGAGAAGAGTGAAAGCCGCAGTGAGCAGCGCGGCCAAACGTGGACGGTGCACGGGTTCTCCTGACTCGCGGGGCACCTGAGGATCGGTGGCCCCGCCGGAACGAGCGGGTGGCGAGAGAGAGACCGCCCGCTGGTGGGACGGATGCGACGACGCGGCGACGTGCGCCCAGGAAGCGTCACCGGCGGTCTGTCGACGCGTTGTGAATGCCCTCGCGCACAGATGAGCCCGGCGCCGGTGGCCCGCAGCCCCGCGCCACCCGGCACCCCTATCCCAGCACGCCGGTCGCCACTGTGCAATAGCCCTCTCTCGATGCGTACGACGAACGGGTCGGCGCTGATGCGGCAGCTTCCGGGGCCGGTCGGCACGAGCTGTGCCAGCCTTGAGCATCACGTACCTGTCACACGGAGAGGACACCAGATGGGATACGCGGTGGTGCTCGGCGAGGCACTCGTCGACCTGCTCGACACCGAGTGCGACGGTGCGCCGGTCTACCGGCAGGCCATCGGTGGTGCGCCGCTGAATGTCGCGGTAGGCGTCGCCCGGCTCGGCGGCGCGGTGCAGTTCGTCGGGTCACTCGGAGATGACGTACTCGCCGAGCGGATCCGTACCTTCCTCGCCGCCAACGGCGTCGGTCTGGCCGGGACGGTCGCCGCGGCCGTGCCGACCACCCTGGCCGTGGCCACCTTCTCCGGTGCCGAGCCGGACTTCCGGTTCTACGGCGAGCCGCCGTCGTACTCCCTGCTCACGGCCGAAGACCTCGACGCCACCCTGGTCGAGGGCGCCGACGTGCTCTACTGCGGCTCGATCGTGCTGCTGGCGCCGGCGACGTTGGCCGCCGCCCGGCGGGCCTGGTCGCTGACGCCGGGCCTGCGGGTCTTTGACCCCAACGTCCGTCCGCGGCTGCTGGACGGTCCGGCGGCACTGGCCGGACTGCGGTCGGTGGTCGCCGAGTTCGCCGCCGGGGCCCACCTGGTCAAGCTGAGCGCCGCCGACGCCGAGCTGCTCTATCCCGGCGAACCGGTCGAAGGGGTGGCGGCGTACCTGCGGGAACTGGGCGCCGGCACCGTCGTGGTCACCCTGGGTGCCGCCGGGGCGGTGGTCGCCGCCGAAGCCGATCCGGTACGCGTACCCGCGCCGAAGGTGGCCGCGGTCGACGCCACCGGCGCGGGTGACTCGGTGATGGCGGCCCTCGTCGCCGACCTGCTCGTCGACGGCGCACCTGTCGAATCGGACGGCTGGAACGAGCGGGTCGCCTTCGCGTTGCGGGTCGCCGGACTGGTCTGTGAACGGCCCGGGGGAGCCGTCGCCATGCCCAGCCGGGCCGAGGTGACCGCCCGCTTCACCACCTGACCACCTGACCACCCGACCGCCGGCCCGCCGGTGGCGGTCCGCCCCACCGGCGGTGCCGGCCGGTGTTGCGGTCTCAGCCGGCGTGTCGGCTGGCCCTCCCGCCTCGCTGGCGGTGCCGGCCGGTGTTGCGGTCTCAGCCGGCGGTGCCGTTCAGTTCGGCGTAGCCGCGCCGGGCGGCGAGCAGGGCCGGACGAGCCGGGAACGGGGCGTCGGCCGCGATCCGCTCCGGCGGTGCGCCGCCGGTGTGCCCGGCCCGGATCAACCAGGCCAGCTCGACCAGTTGGGCGTGCTGCGTCCGGACGAAATCGGCGTCCACCACCTCGCCGTGGCCGGGCACCACCACGGTGGCGGGGGTGGTCCAGCGCAGCAGCTCGGCAAGCGTGTCGGGCCACTGCAACGGGTACGAGTCCTCGAACGCCGGCGGGCCGGCCTGCTCGACCAGGTCACCGGCGACCAGCAGATCGGCATCGGGCACCTGCACCACCAGGTCGGCGTCGGTGTGCCCGCGACCGGGATGCCGCAGCAGCACCCGCCGGCCACCGACGTCGAGGGTGGCCTCGGTGTGCACCGTCCGGGTGGGTGCCAACAGGATGGTTTCCGCCAACTCGGCGGCCAGCTCGGGGTGCCCGTCGCGCAGTTCCGCGTACGCCTCGTCGTGAAGCCTGCCCGGGTCGTCGCGCAACGCCGCCGCGGCCAGTTCGTGTGCCCAGATCGGCCGGGGTGGGTCGGCGGCGAGGGTGGCGTTACCGAAACAGTGATCGAAGTGATGATGGGTGTTGACAAGTGTCAACGGGTCGGCGGTGACGGCCCGCACGGCGGCGGCCAACTCGGCGGCCTGCCGGGCGGTGGAGAGCGTGTCGACGAGCAGCGCCTCGCCGTCGCCGAGCACCAGCGTGACGTTCACCGCGAGCAGCGGCTCCCGCAGCACCAGCACGCGGTCGGCGACCTCGACGAAAGAGCCGGTCATGACGTCTGTCCCGCGCGTTCGACGAACCGGTGCCGGTCGACCAGGACCCGTTCCACCTCGCCGGCGGCCACCTCCTGATCGCCTTCGGTGACGGTGACCGTGAACACCAGCCGCCGTCGGTCGACCGAGGTGAGCCGGGCCTGGGCCGTGACCGTCCGGCCCACCGGCGTCGGCGCCAGGTGACGCAGCTCGACCCGGGTGCCCACGGTGGTGGACCCGGCGGGCAGCTGCCGCGCGGTCGCCGCCACGGTCGCCGCCTCGGCCAGCGCGAGCACCCGAGGGGTGCCGAGCACCGGCACGTCCCCGGAGCCGACCGCCTGAGCGGTGTCGGCGTCGGTGACGGTCATCTCGAGTCGGGCGGTCAGCCCCGGCGTCAGCGGATGATCCGACTGCTCCTGCATGGCCACAGCGTAGGCGTTCACCAGAATCCGTACGACGCGGGCGCACGTTCCGGGCGACCCGGCTGCTCGTCCCGTACGACGCGGGCACACGTCCCGGGCGACGCGGGCGCTTGTTAGGAGGGGGCCCCTTTAAGGCACGAGGCGTTAGCAGGGGGCCCTTCCTTGCACCCGTTAACCTTGTCCGCGATGTCTGCCGTGACCGACCCCCAGCCTGCCGTGCCCGCCGAGCCACCCGTGTCGCCCGACGGCGGTCGTCGCCGTGTCATCGCGATGTCGGTGTGGGGCGTCGCCTTCGTGGTGGGCTGGCTCGTCATCGGGCTGCCCACCGACCCGCTCTACGCCTTCTTCTGGATCTGGGCGGGGACCATCGCCTGGAACTCCGCCCGTCCGTGGCGCAGCCACCTGCGCTTCGCCCGGGACTGGGTGCCGGTGGTGTTGCTGCTTGTCGCCTACAACCTCTCCCGTGGCTTCGCCTACCACGACGGCACGGTCCCGCACGCGTACGAGTTGATCGTGGCGGATCGGCTGATGTTCGGCTGGGCGATGGACGGCCAGGTGCCGACGGTCTGGTTGCAGCAGCGCCTCTACCACCCCGAGGTGCACTGGTGGGACGTCCTGGCCAGCTGGGTGTACTTCTCGCACTTCGTGGCGGCACTGGCCGCGGCCACAGTGCTCTGGATGCGGGAGCGCAGTCGCTGGGCGGCCTTCATGCGCCGCTGGTTCTTCCTCTGCGCCACCGGCCTGGTCACCTACTTCCTCTACCCGGCCGCGCCACCCTGGTGGGCTGCGCAGAACGGCCTGCTGGAGGAGGTCGCCCGGATCTCCACCCGAGGGTGGAAGGCGTTCGGCATGCACGGTGCCGGCAACATGCTCAACGCCGGGCAGTTGGCGTCGAACCCGGTGGCCGCGATGCCGTCGCTGCACACCGCTTTCGCGCTGTTCGTGGTGGTCTTCTTCCTGCGCAACGTCCGGCGTCGCTGGTGGCCGCTGCTGCTGTCGTACCCCTTGGCGATGACCTTCACGTTGGTCTACAGCGGCGAGCACTATGTGATCGACGTGCTGGTCGGCTGGGCGTACGTCGGGATGACCTTCCTGGTGGTCGGCCTGGCCGTCCATCGCCCAGCCGAACATCAGCCGATCCGCCACGATCAACTCGTACGCGTGCGGGACCG
>NZ_POTX01000349.1 GCF_003236305.1 Micromonospora endophytica
GGGGGTGGGATAGGTTGTGGCGCGTGAGTGACGAGCAGGATGCGATCCGGGTGGCGGTGCTGGGCGCTCGGGGTCGGATGGGTGCCGAGGTGTGCAAGGCCGTCGACGCGGCCACGGACATGAAGCTGGTGGCGGCGGTGGACCAGGGTGACGCGCTGGCCGACCTCGCTGACGCCGGTGCGCAGGTGGTGGTCGACTTCACCACCCCGGACGTGGTCATGGACAACCTGCGCTGGTGCGTCGACCAGGGCATCCACACGGTGGTCGGCACCACCGGCTTCACCGAGCAGCGGCTGGAGCAGGTGCGTGGCTGGCTGGCCGACAAGCCCGGCGTGGGTGTGGTGATCGCCCCGAACTTCGGCATCGGCGCGGTGCTGATGATGCAGTTCGCCGCCCGCGCGGCCCGCTACTTCGAGTCGGTCGAGATCATCGAACAGCACCATCCGGGCAAGCTCGACGCGCCCAGCGGCACCGCCACGCACACCGCCCGGCTGATCGCCGCCGCCCGTGCCGAGGCCGACCTGGGCCCGGTGCCGGACGCCACGAAGGACGAGGTCGCCGGGGCGCGAGGCGCCGACATCGACGGGGTACGCGTACACGCGGTGCGGGCCACCGGCCTGGTCGCCCACCAGGAGGTGCTATTCGGCACCACCGGCGAGACGCTCACCATTCGGCACGACTCGTACGACCGGGTGTCGTTCATGCCCGGCGTGCTGCTCGCCGTCCGCGCGGTTCCCACCCGTCCCGGCCTCACCGTGGCCCTGGACCCCCTGCTCTGACGCCTGGTCAGTCGGTGGGATCAGCCGCCTCGGTGGAAACGGCGACGTGCAGGCGGAGCTGGGGGACCAGCATGTCGTCGACGTCCAGGGCGCGCCCGGCGCCGTCGGGGGCCCAACCAGCGGCGGTGAGGAACTTCCGGGACGCCTGATCGCCCTCGAACACCCAGGCCACGGCGTGGTCGAAGCCGGACTCCCGCCACAGGTCGACGCTTGCGGCGAGCAGCCGGCTGCCGTGCCCGCGCCGCCCCCACCGGGGCTCGACGAGCAGGTCGGTCACGGCCACCACGCCCGCGCCGAGCGCGTCGGCCGGCTCGTTCGGGGCCAGTGCCTCGGCGTCGGCCGGGCCGGAGGCGGCGAAACCCACCAGATACGATTGCTCGGCCTGTTCGACGGCGACAAGCACCCGATGGGTGTCGCCGGGAGGCTGGCGCACCGCGGCGTCCCACCGCTGGGCGAGCCACGCCTCGTCGAGGTTGTCCAGCACATGCCGAGGCAGCAGCCGCCGGTAGGCGGCCCGCCAGGTGGCGAGCTGGATGCGGGCGATCTCGGCGACGTCCTCCGGACGCGCCGGGCGGACAAACCCGAGAGCCATGGGACGACAGCCTACGCAGGGCGAGGGAGGCGACGGTGGCGCAGGGTGCCAGGCGCACGGTCGGGCAGCTCGTCGCGGTGCTGCTGCTCGCCGTCGCGGTCGCCGCGTTCCTGTCCGTGGCGGCGGTCCGGCACGGCTTCTTCGACCTGCAGGTCTATCGCGGCGCGCTGGTCTGGTGGGTGCACGACGGCGGGGAGATCTACGACTACCTGCGGCCCAACACCCAGTACGGCTTCACCTACCCGCCCTTCGCCGCGCTGCTGATGCTGCCGATGGCGTACCTGTCCTGGCACGCGGCGATCGTGGTGAGCGTGGCCGCCGGGGTGGTGACCAGCGCGGTGCTGATCTGGTGGCTGCTGGACCCGGTGTCGCGGCGGGCCGGCTGGACCCGGTGGTTCGCCTTCGCGGTGGCGCTCTGCCTCACCGCAGCCTTCGAGCCGATGCGCGAGACCATCAACTTCGGCCAGGTCAACACGCTGCTGCTCTTCCTGGTCGCGGTGGACCTGCTGCGACTGCTGCCGGGCCACAGCCGATGGGCCGGAATCGGCATCGGCCTGGCCACCGCGATCAAGCTCACCCCGGGCATCTTCATCGTGTATCTGCTGGTCACCGGACGGATCCGGGCGGCGTTCACCGCGATCGGCGCCGCTACCGCGGCGACGGTGCTCGCCGCCGGGCTGTTCCCGGACGCCTCCCGGGAGTTCTGGACCACAGCGCTGTGGAACACCGGCCGGGTCGGCGAACTCGCCTTCGTCTCCAACCAGTCGCTGCGGGGCGTGGTGGCCCGACTCGACCCGGAGAGCCCCAGCACGCTGGCCTGGTTGACCCTTGTCGCCGCGACGGTGGCGCTGTGGGTGTGGCGGTCCCGGGTGGCCGTGGCCGCCGGCGACGAGGCCAGCGGCCTGGCGCTCACCGGCGCGGTGATGTGCCTGGTCAGCCCGGTCACCTGGGTGCATCACCTGGTCTGGCTGCTGCCGGGGCTGTTCCTCCTGGTCGACAACGGCATGGCCGCGCCGCCGGGCAGCCGCCGACGCCGCGCCCTGCTGGCCGCCGCGACCATCGGGTACGCCTTCCTGATCAGCCGGATCGTCTGGGCGTACGAGCAGGACTTCAGCGGCGTCGATGGTTTCCTGTTCAGCAACACGTACGTCTGGATCAGCCTGGCTCTGCTGGCCTTCCTGCCGGTGCGCCACCCGCACCGGCCCGGTGAGCCGTCGCCGGAGCCGGTCGACGGGACCCGCCGGCAGCCCGCTGATGTCGTACGGCCGGCGTAGCCTGCCTGCGATGGTCGCATCGGAATCGCTCTCGCTCGCCCAGGCCCGGCGGATCGCGCTGGCCGCACAGGGTTTCGCCGACCCCGCGCCCGCCGGGGCGCCCACCCGCCGGCACCTGCGCCGGGTGCTCGACCGGGTCGGCCTGATCCAGATGGATTCGGTGAACGTCCTGCGACGGGCGCACTACCTGCCCCTCTACAGCCGGATCGGGCCCTACCCGACCACGCTGCTCGACTCGGCGGCCTACCGCCGTCCCCGCGAGCTGTTCGAATACTGGGGCCACGAGGCGTCGCTGGTGCCGGTGGCCCTGCACCCGATGCTGCGCTGGCGGATGGCCCGGGCCCACACCGACGCCTGGGGCGGCATGCGCCGCATCGCCCAGGAGCAACCCAAGCTCGTCGCCTGGGTACGCGACGAGGTGGCCGCCGGGGGTCCGCTGACGGTGGCCGAGATCGAGCACGACGCGCCCCGGCAGACCGGCAACTGGGGCTGGAACTGGTCGACGGTGAAGCAGGCGCTGGAATATCTCTTCTGGGCGGGCGAGGTGTGCGCCGCGGACCGCACCACCTCCTTCGCCCGCCGCTACGACCTGCCCGAACGGGTGCTGCCGGCGGCCGTGCTCGACGCGCCCACGCCCACCGACGCCGAGGCGTACCGCACCCTGGTCGGCATCGCCGCCCGCTCGCTCGGGGTGGCCGCGGAGCCGGAGCTGCGGGACTATTTTCGGCTGCCGGTGGCCGGCGCCCGCCAGGCGATCGCCGAGCTGGTCGAGGCGGGGGAGCTGCGGCCGGTCACGGTGCCGGGCTGGCGACAGCCGGCCTGGTTGCACGCGCAGGCGCGACTGCCGCGCTGGGTGCGGGGCAACACGCTGGTCAGCCCCTTCGACCCGCTGATCTGGGAGCGACACCGCACCGAGCGGCTGTTCGGTTTCACCTACCGCATCGAGATCTACGTCCCGGCCCCCAAGCGCGTGCACGGCTACTACGTGCTGCCGTTCCGGCAGGGTGAGCGATTCACCGCCCGGGTCGACCTGAAGGCCGACCGCAAGGCCGGGACGCTGCTGGTGCCGGCCGCCTGGGCGGAGCCGGGCGTCGACCCGGGCGAGACGGCGGTGGCACTCGCCGCCGAGCTGTACCGGCTGGCCGGCTGGCTCGGCCTGGACGCGGTGGCGCCGCCCCTCGCCGGCGACCTCGCCGCCCCGCTGGCCGCCGCCCTGGTGGGCGTGGCCGGTGTACGGTGAGGCTCGTGAGCTCCGTGGACCGATCGCCAGCCCAGCCGCACCCGCCCACCGGGGAACCGGTCGGCGCGGTCACCGCAGAGCGGCACGCCGCTGATCACCCGACCGGGCCTGCCGACGGCTATCCGGCGGGGCCTGCCGAGAGCTACCCGGCGTCCGGTTATCCGCCGCCTGGTTACCCGGGGTCTGGTTATCCGCCGCCTGGTTATCCGGCGGCTGGTTATCCGATGGTCGAGCCCGACCGGCTGACCCGGTTCGTGACCCGGTGGCACGCGCGCACGCCGCGTTGGGTGGTGCCGCTGGCCGCGCTCGGCTGCGTCGCCGCCGGCATCGGTTACACGCTGCTCAGCGACCCCACCCGGTCGGCCCCGGACGCGTTGCCGTCCTGCCTGCTCAAGCTCACCACCGGCCTGGACTGCCCGGGCTGCGGCGGCACCCGTGCCCTCTGGTACGTCCTGCACGCCGACCTGCCGGCCGCCGCCCGGCATCACTTCCTCTTCGTCTTCGCACTGCCCTTCCTGGCGTACTTCTTCATCGCCTGGGCCGGCAAGGAGGCGTTCGGTTGGCGACTGCCCGAGTTGCGGGTCAGCCCCAAGCTGATCGGCGGTTTCCTGGCCGCCTGGCTGGCCTTCTCGGTCATCCGCAACCTCCCCTGGCCCCCCTTCACCGCCCTCTACGTC
>NZ_POTX01000034.1 GCF_003236305.1 Micromonospora endophytica
GCCCTGGGTCGGGGGCATAAGCGGGCAGCAGCAGGACAGCCTCGAACGGTAACGCGCGGTCGGGCTGGCGGGCCGGCAGCACGGCCCGGCCGGGCAGAGTACCGACAGGTGGCTCCGGAGCGGGCCGATGTGGCAGGGCCTCCTGACGGGCTGCCGGCACTGGCCAGTCCAGCTGTGCCTCGATGCCGGCACCGCTGACGACCCCGGCGTCGAGGGCGGTTCGGGGATCCGGTATTCCACTGCCGGGCAGGCTGAGCCGCAATGTCGACAGCGGGCCATCGATCGTTCGGTAGCGCAGCATCGGCCCCTGGAGCTCGACCTTGCCCTGCTTGCCGTGCGCCACGGCGACCGCGTCCCCGCGTACGAGAATGGCAGGGTTCTCTCCCAGCGCGGCGACCGCACAAGCCGGACCACCACCGCCGAGCCGCCCAGCCAGCCGGGCGATCAACACCGAGCCGTCCGCACCACCGGCGTCGGCGGCGACCTCCCGCACGAGCGCCAGCAGGACGTCGGTCGCCGTACCCCCGTCCGCGCAGACCGCCAGCAGCGCGCCGGTACGCATGACCAGCCCGACGCCCGGCAGCGGTTGCACCCGCACGCTCACAGGAGCCTCCCGCCCCGGAACCGCCAGCGCAGGAACGGCACCCGCATCGGCCCGTTCGCGGCGAACCAGACGGTCATCCAGACCACCCCGAAGTGAGTGGCGAAGGCCCATCCCGGCGGTGCCGCCCCGATCAGCGGCACCGCACCGGCCGTCAGCAAGAACCAGAGGAGCAGTCCTTCCGGTACGCCGGTGAGCAGCCCGAACAGCGTCGGCCAGTCCTTCTCCCAACGGAACTGCATCAGCAGGTGGTACAGCAGTTCCCAGCCGATGCCGAGTACCGCGACCGCCGTCAGCACGACGAACGCGTCCCGGTAGCTCAGCGTCAGCAACGGGACCAGTGCGAGGGTCACCAGCGAGCCGACAAGCGCGATCAGGAAGAACCTGGTCTGGATGCGGCCGATCAGGATCGGGACCACTGTGCACTTCCTTCCACCGGCCGGTTGAGGATCCAGCGAATCCACTGGGCGGTCGAGCGCAGCGGCCCGAGCCGAGGGGCCCAGCCACGCCGGGCCAGGTCATCGGCGATCTCCTGGGCCGCCACCTGCAGCCCGAGGAAGGTGTCGACGCCGGGGAAGTAGCCGCCGAGCGTCGCCGTCCCAGAGGCGTACAGGGCGCCGTCGCCGCTGGCCGTGCCCTTGATCTCGAATGTCCGCTCTACTTCCAGGCGGCCCAGGGGGTTGCGCCCGGCGCCGCCGTTGGTGAGCAGGTCGTTCAGCAGTCGGTGGTCGGCGATGTCGGCTTCCAGGCCAGTGCAGTCGATGATGAAGTCGGAGGGAATCTTCTGCACGCCGTCGTCGCGTTGCACGACGCTTGTCAGCCGGTTCCCTGGCTGCACCTCCTCGACCAGGCCCCGGTACGCGCGGTACCAGCCCGCGTCGCGCCCGGCCTGCAACTGCTTCTGCCACCGGCGTCGTTTCGGGGTGTTGGTGCCGCCCATCCGGCGGTACTCGGCGGCCCGCTCCTCGCCCTCCAGCCGGCGCATCTTCGCCTTGAGCTGCCCGCCCCACACCGACTTGGGGTAGTTGAATCCCTGATAGGCGAACCCGTTACCGCCCTTGCGCCGTGACCACGGGTGCGGGCCGTGGGCGCCGGTCACGAACGTCCGGAAGACGTGCTCGATCTCGGTCCGCAGACCGAACTTCTCGCGGTCGTCCATCAGCCGTTGCAGGACCCGCGACGCGACGATCCCGCCGCCGCGGACCATGACGGTGCCGGGGGTGGTCTTCAGGTATTCATACACGTGCTCGTGCGGCTCGTAGGCGTTGACGACGTGGTGGAAGTCGCCGTGGGTCTCCCGGAACGCCTGTAGGTCAGGCAGGAACCTCAGCCCGGGGTAGCCGACGGCGATGTGCACGAAGCGTGACCGGTAGGCGATCCGTTTGGTCGCCGTGGTTCCGGCCGGCGGGGTGAGGATCGTGTAGTAGCCGCCCCCGACCCGGCGGCGGACCATCCGTACCACACCCTTGACGAGCATTTCCGGGTACGCGATGCGCGCCGACTCCCGTTCCAGGCTGGCGAACACCGCCCCGGCCCGGGGCGTCCAGTAGTCGGAGAAGATCGGCTCACCGAGCACCCTCAGCAGCGGCCGGACGCTCCGGTCCTGCCATCCCTCCGACAATGCGTACGACGGGAAGCCCCAGATGTTGTCCGGCCGCGACGAGGAATCCGACCGGATCCGTTCCGGCTCCGGAATCTGCGACACCCGGGTCAGGTACTGATAGGTTTGCCACGGGTGGTCGATGTTCGACAGCACGGCGATCTGGTTCGTCGGCACTCCGGCGATCCGTAGATAGTCCACGGTGACGAACGAGCCGATCCCGCCGCCGACGGTGACGAACGGAACGTCACGCACCTCGATGCCCGACTCCTCGACCATCGAATCCGTCCATGTAGGATTCTCGATGAGGCGCGACGTCAGATCGCCGGACGTGCCGGCGTTCCTGGGTTCCATGTGGTGTTCTTCCTCACCGAAACAGAGGGCCTGCCGCCCGACGGGCATATAGATACCACAGTCCATCCACGCCCCGGGGCGTGGATGGTGGTCCCCGTGCCGGTGCCTGTACCGTTCGGGAACTCGGTCATAGCCCGTGAAGTGCGGTTTCTTGTGGTGTTGGAGCTTGGGTCGACCTGGGTCGAAGTTGCTGCCCCGTTCGATCAGGCACTCGGGGCGCGGTGTACCTGGCGCGCCCCGGTCCCGGATCATGGCCGGCGTGCTCGCCCAGGTCCATGACGAGGTTGCCCGCCTGCCCAGGCCAGTCAACTCGCCCTGGAAGGCCCGCTGCAGGGAACGGCGGCCGGACGCGGTGGTGGCGGTCTTGACGAACCAGCGACGTCCGGACACCTCGACACCGTAGGAGACACACCCGGAGTCCTGGGCGTCGAAGACCACGAACGCGGAATCCAGACGTAGCTCCATCACGCAAAGCAGAGTAGGGCCGTACCCCGTCACAGAGCTCGAATGCTCAGGTCATGACGCGGACGCCGGGCCAGCGTTCGGTGGGGCGGTGACGAGCGAGTCGCCGCCGAGAAATCTCCGGGCTGACCCTGGCCGGGTTGCGCCGCCATACGCCGTCGAGCAGGTCGTCGAGGCCGTGCGGTGCGCAGACGACGACCTGGTCATGCGCGTCCAGGCGGACGGCCACAGCGGTGGCGTACTCAGGCCAGGTCGCGACCGCGTCGGCGATGCTCCGCAACGGGGCCACCGGGCCGCCACCGAACTTCGCGGGATACCAGGTGTGCACGGCCGCCTGGTTCTTCGCCTCCCACGGCGGCTCCGGCCAGACCGCTACCAGCCGCGCGGTGGCCCAGTCGTCGTTGTCGCGGGTCAGGTCCGCCGGGTCAAGGAAGACGACGTCGACATCGCGCACCGATGACGGGTCGAAGCCGGCTCCGTACCGTTCACCCCACACCAGGTCGCGGATAACGCCGGCACCGAGCCAGGCGTCCGACAACCCGGAGTCCCGTACGACGCCCAGCGCCCGGATCAGCCATCGGCTGCCCTGGACGAGTTCCCTCAGCTCGTCCTCCCGCACGGTCCCAGTCTAGGAGCACCGCCAGCGACGGCATCACATCGTCGCCTGCGGATCGTCGTGTGCTCGGGTGGATGATCCGGGAGCCGGTGGCGAGGGTGCGGAGAGGGTCAGGGTGTGGCGGGTGGAGGGTCGTCGTCGCGGCCGATCAGGGGCAGCTTAGCGGTGGTGGCGATGTGGAGGATGGCTTTCTCCATCGAGGTGGTCTCGGGCAGGACGACTTCGCCATTGTGACCGAGGACGTCGTGCGGGGCGTACCAGTCGCGCATGTTGTCCGCGGTGAACTCCGTGGCCTGCGGGCGCATCTGATGCCGGCGCAGGGTTTCGGGCAGGGACACGTCGAGATAGACGAACAGCGTCCGACCGCGATGGGCGTGATGCAGGAACGTGAGCAACTGCCGGTACCGGGCGGTGTGCATGAGCCCTTCGAGGATCACGTGATAGCCGTGATCGAGGGCCATCCGGACCGTCTGCTCGATGAGAGCAGGCGCGAGCCCACCGGGCCTGTCCCGTTCCCGCAGCAGCACACGGCGTAGATGGTCCTGCTCGACCTTACCGATCAGCGACGATGTGTTCGGTGGCCATAAGCTGGGAAAACGCGTGACGCACATGTTCGTGACGTAGTGAGCGCCGATGTTCGGCGGAGCAGCGGCGAGTAGAAGCGACTCCTGGTCAAGGGGCCACGGCCTGCGCGCCGCCTGCGTCTTGTCCAGGTGTTCCGACGATGCGGCGGGCTTCCGCGAGGATTTCACCTTCAAGGTCTTGCTCAGTCATGTCCGTGTACTCAAGCGTGTCGTAGACGTCATCGAGCTCGACGAGACGGTTGGCGAGGGCCAATCCGTCGTGACCGATAGTGGAGTGCGCCCAGGTGGCGAGGTCCATGGGCGACATGAGCCCGGCGAGGACCCGCGAAGCCAGGACTCGGAGTACGGCTTCCTGACCAGTCTGGCTGCCTCGTGGGTAGTAGTTGAGCCCAAGGTCCGCCAGCGCGGCTTCCAGCAGTTCCGGCACCTCCTCGTCGGCATGCCGGCCGTGGATTCCGGCGAGCATGGCAAGGTTCGGCCCGTCAAGGCCAGCGACCAGCAAGTCGCATGCGGTGTCGACCAACTCGCTCGCTCGAGTCTGACCAAGACTCCACAGGGCGGCTTCTTCTTGCATCCTGGCGAGGGCCTCGTTGCGTTCCACGCCGCTATCGTGGATCACGACGTGCGAGACGGCGTCCCATTTTGTCGGCAGAGTCACCGGGCCACTTCGATGCCCGGCGATGCTGTCCCAGTGCGCCGACGCGCCCGTCGCGCTTCGTGCGGGTTCAGGCTGACCGTCCCAGCGATGGCTGAAGGGCGGGTGCTGCGGCGGCGGTCAGATGATCAGCTGGGATAGTGCGGCGGTGCCGAACTTGGACTTCTACGCAACCGAGAACGACTGGCCGACGGTCCTTCACGCTGTGTTCGATTCACACCTTTTCCGCGTTTTCGAAGCGGATTCGGAACCAGATAGGGAAGTACGCGAGTTCCACACCGTCGACGAGGTTCCGGCTGGGTCTAGCGGGCGACACCTGATGTTGTTCGTCGTCGGGTCCGGGCCAGGTCCGACGGCGAAGCGCATTGACTTCGTCCCCGGCATATCTGACGCGAGGTTCCGGTACTCCTGTGAGGGTTGGGGTCTGATCCAGCTTCACTATGGGGGACCGTTCGGAGACCAGGAGTTGCGGTGGAGCCATACCAACCACAACACCGAGAAGCGTGCCGCAGCGTGGGCATCGACCTTGCATCGCTTGGGTGATCCCGCCGCGTGGGACTGGACGGCCGTGACCAGTGCTTCGGGAAAGCTGAATCGGGCGATCCGGAAGTTAGCCATCGACAAGATCGGCTCGCACCCGGTCCTGCCAGGCGCTGCGCAGTTCATTGCAGCAGCGAATCTGCGGCATGAATACGGCACTGGGATCCACGCGATGCCGTGCTTCGGCGGTTGATGTCACCGCGCCGGCCGCTTTGAAATCCCTGCCAGCGGCTTGGGCACCTGGGTGTCGAGGAGTTCGGCTTCGAGGTCAGCGAGCCGCTTGTCGAGAAACCGGTTGTTGGAGCGGGCGGCCTGCAGCTTCTGATCGAGGACCCGGTTGTCCTCGGTGAGTCGGCGAAGACGCTGTTTGAGCTCGGTGTTCTCCTCAGCCAGGCGCTGGGCGGTGCCCTCGGTGTATTCGGCCTGGAGGTCGCGGAGCTGGCCGAGCAGGAGACCGATCCGCTCGCGCTGAGTGTCGATCTCGGCGTAGGCCGCCTTGACGGCGTCCTCGGCGTTGAGGGCGCGCTGTTGCCAGGACGCCTCGACGTTCGCATCGTGCGTTTCCCGGTCTCGCCTCCTCCGGTCGCCGGCTGCCTCGATGGCGGTGACCACGAGTCTCTTGGCGTCGGCGTTCTGGTAGAGGAAGGTGCGAGACACGCCGGCTCGGGCCGCGACCGCGGGATAGGTGATGGGGCCCGCTCGCGGCGCATGGTGCGCAGTGTCGTGTCGATCCGTTGCAGCTTGTCGCGGGTGCTCTGCTGACGGGCGCGGTTGGCCGCCTGCGTCCGGGCGGTTCCGGCGCCGGTCGTGCTCATAGGTCATCCTTCGAGCTGCCGACCGTGACGAGGTCGGAGGTTCGGAATCCGACGCCCCAGAGCCGGTGAAAGTAGTCCTGCGGGCGGCGTAGGTCGAGCGCGAGCGCGTCTTCCAAGAGGTTGAGACCGGCCAGGGCCCGTTCCAAGCCGTCGATCGTTTTGGCGGTGGGCTCGAACTGCTGGTGCAGCCAGTCGGCCATCTCGTCGGTGGGCGCGCGTTCGGCGAGTGAGGACCACTGCTCGCGCTTGCGGCGCCAGTAGAGCAGGTCAGCGTCGGTCATCACGAACTTGTCGCAGCCCTCGCAGTTCAGCTTCCAAGGGCAGGCGCCGCCGTCAACGACGACCTGATAGGTGCAGATGCCGCCGTCCGTGGGTGCGCTGCGGCGCCCGAGATCGATCATCAGCGCGCGGGCCTGCTCGGCAGGCAGCGGGGTCACCCCGCTGGAGACCAGCGCGCCGGGTTGCTGGGTTCCTGGCCCAGCGACCCAAATGGTCTGCAGCACGTCGTCGATCTCGCTGACTGCGACCTTGGCGTAGTGCTCGGTCATCCGTTCCGAGAGATGGCCGAGGTAGCGCTTGATGTGTTGGAGACTCGCACCGGCTGCCAGGAGGCGGGTCGCGAGGGTGTGACGGGCTTGATGGGGCACGGCCGGATCGAGGTTCATGCGGGCGATCCACTGGCGGAATCGGATGTTGAACCAGGCGTTGCTGATGGCGTAGGTGCCGTGCGGGTTGCGGTAGCCGCGGGGAAACAGCGCCATCGTGCCGCGTTCCTGCAGGGCGGGTGTTCGCCCGTACCGGTCTTCGAATCGGGTGATGGTCTTGCGCTGCCGTTCCCGCAGCCGTTGGAAGGTGTAGTCGGGGATGCGGATGGCCTCGTTGTAGTTGCCGACCTTCGTCTGGTCGTGCCAGAGCAGCGGGGCGCCGTTGTGAATTCCGATGCAGTCCAGCCGGAGGCCGATCACTTCTCCGGCCCGCCGGCCGGTCGCGACGATCGTCTCCCAAATATCTCGTATCCCCGATCCATGACATCGGCCTGCTCCAACTGTTCCAGGTTGGCCTGGTCCACCAGGGCTCTGGCGGTGTCGTCGGCGTAGGGGCTACGCGGGCGGAAGGGTCGCTTGCCGGCCAGCGGGAACGCCCAGACGACTTTGCGGTCCATGCCGATCTGGTCGGTGCGGCCCGTTTCCAGCTCGGCCCGCATCATGCGCCGCAAAGCATCGAAGGTGCTCTTGGAGGTGATCTCGCTGATGGTCGGTGTCTTGGTGTTGTTGCTCGGCCGCAGGGAGGGTAGGTGGTCTCGCGCTCGGCGACGTTGATCGGCGACGAACTGGTCGACATGCTCGACCGACAGCAGGGACGGATCGTGTCCGCCTCCCGGTGCTCGGGCTTCGAGGAAGTATCCCAACTCTTGCACCGCGACGCGGATGGCGAAGTAAGTGCCGCGACCCCGAGGACAGTCCGCAGAGCGCAAGAGATCGGCAAGATGTTCCCAGAGCAGGTCCCGCAGCCATCGTTGCGGGACCTGGGTGAGGTCGAACCGGTTGTTGAGCTTGGGGATCCGGCGCCCGAAGTGCTCGAAGTCGATGTAGCCGGCCTCCTTGCTCTCCGTCGGTGTGACGTAGACGATCTCCAAATCGCGGAGCATCTCGGTCACGATCACCCGCTCCTGCTCTCCCCGGCTGTCCCGATCGAACTCGTCCAGGGATCCAAGATCGCGGCAAGTCTCCACCACCCGCAGGATCGCGTGCATCCACCAGCGGGTGTGGTCGGTGCGCTGCGTGTAGGCGTGCAGGCCCCATTTCAGCTCGGCCTTGATCAGGGGCTTCATGCCGTAGAGGCTGATCTGGCCGGGCCGTGGAGCTGGCTGGACCTGACGACACCAGCGGCGGAATGCCGTCTCGTCGTCGTAGGCGACCGGGACGACGTCGCCGCGTCGGTCAAGCCAGCGCCCCCAGTTAGACGGCAACCGTGCCCCGCCTGGCCGGCCGGCTCGCCGGTAGAGCTTCTCGTGGTCCTCACAAAGTAGTAGCGGCGAGCGAGCCAGTTCCGAGCACGAAACCGCAGCGCAGTCGCCGTAGGAGGCGCAAGGTTCCTGCCGCGCCACCCACTCGTCGAACACGGTGGTGTCCGGAACCTGTGTGGATCCGCTGACTTCCAGCCACTGATGCAGGTGGAAACCGCACAGCTCGGCCGCCATGCTTCGCTGGGCTGGTCGGCCGCATTCCTCGACACGACAGTCCGGTGGTGGGGCAAGCCGTCTGCTGGGCTCGCCCGGCGAGGCGGTGCGCAGGAACTCCAACCGATCCATCCCGGACACTTGCCGCTCGTACCACTGCTTCAGATGGTTGCCGCAGAGCTCCCGAGACTTGATGTAGCCGTCACAGCCGTCGATCAAGCAGTTCCAGTGCAGGGCCGGATGGTCTTTCGGGATGTGGATGACGTCGCCGCGAAACAGCGGGTCGAACCCCGGGCTCTCGATCAGGGCGGTCAGGACCTCCAGCCGGTCCCGGGGCTCTCGGCCGTTGACTCGAACCAGCGCGAGATGGGGAACGGTCGCCGTCACGTCTGGCTCCAGACCTTGCGCAGAACCGCCTGGAACTGGGGATCGTGAATATCGGTGTGGCCGTAGATCTCGTCGACGGTGGCGCTGGACGCCCAGCCGCCGGCATCGCGGGCGATCACGAGGTTGCCACCGGAGGCATCCAGGACCGCGGTGGCGAAGTTGTGCCTGGTCTGGTGCGGATGAACCCGCCCGAGTCCGGCGCGCAGACCCGCGCGCCGGAACATACTGCGGGCACCCGCCGCGGACAGCGGCTGCCCGTAGTGGTCGCCGCCGAGTTGCACCAGCAGCATCCCGTGGCCCGTCGCCGCTGTGCGGGGATATTCGCTGGTCATGTAGGCGAAGTAGGTGTGGATCATCGCGGGGCTGACCCGCCGGATCAGGCCACCGCGCACGAGGCCGTTGACCAGATCCCAAGGGTGTTTCGTCTTGACCCTGGCCTTGTTGACGTTCGCTTCTCGATGGCAGATGTGCACGTGCGCGGCGCGGGCCTGCGCGCACTCGGCGTTCTCCCGCAAGTGCAGGTCAGCGAGGTGGAGTGGGCTGGCTGACGTCTCACCAGGCGGTGTGCCCTGGTCAGGAAAGTCGAAGATCGACAGATCCTCGACGAGATCGCTTGGGTGGAGGATTCGTACGACGCCGATCGGTACGCGGCGTTTCTCGACGTGTACTACCGGACTACGTGAACCAGGTGGGGAGTCCGTTCGCTGGCGAGCCTGGTGGCAGTCGTCTACCAGCCGGGCGATATGGGTTCGGCCGGGCTGCTCGCGCGGCGGCAGGCTGTGGCCAGCGGGCACTCAGTGAGTGAGATGCAGAACGTCGAGCGTGACGGTGAGTTGATCGTGTGGTGCTCCGATGGTGCTCGGATGTTCGGCACCTTGTCAGCACGGGCGCGACCGTTCCAGCACGGAAGCAGTTCCGCCGTCCGCTGAGTGTGGCGGCCCGCTGAGCGCAACGCCTGGACCAGCAGAAACAAGACACCTTCCGTGTGGACGGAGGGCGGCCCAATCAGTACGTTTTACGAGGCTGCGAAAGGTTTAGAGACATTATGCCCGGTTCGGACTACGGATCAGAAGGTTCCGAGTCCAAGTCGAATGGACAGCAAGGCCCTGCCCTCTACTCTTGACCTACCTACGTCTGACCAGGGCAAACGCCGCTTGATGATCTTCAGCAAGAGAGCACAGCAGCGCCCCAAAGCGACAGGTGAACGTGGGGGAAATGCGGAAAACTGCCGGTCATCGGCCTACATAAATGGGCAGCGACCAGTGTTAGGAAACCGATGCTCTATCCCCTGAGCTACGAGGGCGCGAGGGCCCAGTCTAGCGACCTGCGGGTTCGCCTGGGGTGGCAGGGAGTGGCCCACGTTCACCACGTCACCCGCACCCCGTTCTCCCAGCCCAGGAGCACACCCGAAGTCTCCGTGCGACTCCGGGTGATCTTGGCAGGCAGGGCAGGGCCTATCTCGCCAACGACACCTCTCTGCTGCCAACCCCTTGACACAGAGAGGCGCCGTTAGATCCACAGACCCTCTGCAACGGGTCACCGGGTACAGCCGGGAGACGATCCGCCAGGCACGCCGACCGGAAGTCCGGCGGGCGACCAACCTCAACCGGCGCAGAACATCACCTCAGCCACCGGCGGACTACTGACCCTACGGCGACCGAAAGCCCTACGTGATCGCCGAAACCCTCACCGCGCTGCACGGCCCGACCGACGGCACGGTGAGGCTTCCGCGTCACCTTGACTGGTCCGGGCACCCCGACTACGACCTGAACCGGCCCGCACGCCTGGCCAGCATGTACAAAATGGTGCTCACCGAAGCCAGCACGACCGAGGATCTGCACACCTGGCTCGACGCCGACCTCCTCCGGCGGCGCTGGCCCATCCTCTGGCGCGTTGGCCGGCGGTTACGCGGTTCAGGCCGCTGGGCTCGTCGAGCGGGCCAGTGAGGACGTCGACCTGTTCACCGCCTGGGACCGCCGCGACGAGTTCACCGCCGCGGTCGCCGCCGTCGTGCACGCCTACCGGAACGACGGCCTGACCGTCGAGACCGAGCGGCAGTACGACACGTTCGCCCGGCTGGCCGTCACCGACGGCACCCGGATTTCCAAGGTCGAACTCGGCGTGGACTGGCGCGCCAACGCGGGCGGCCTCGCGGTCGCCAGCGTTGTCCAGCCGCCCCAACGGCGGTGGGCCGGCGGTCATCAGCGGGGGCCGAAGACCGCGCCCAGCTTGGACAGCCGAGCGTTGTCCAGCTCCCACTGAAGCACGGTATCGAGCGTGTCGAGTGCCCGCCCCTCGACCGTGGCCTTCGTGCTCTGCACGCCGTCGACCACCTCGGGCAGGGCCGCCACCACCGCTGCGGTGGCGGTCCGGATGGGCTCTTCGGCCCCGTCGGCCACGGCCCGGATCAGGTCCACCACCGGGCTGCGGGCGGTGCCCGCGTACCGCCCGGCGATCCGCTCCAGGCCGGCCGGCATTCCGGCCCCCGCCTCCCGCGTCGCCGCGGACAGCCCGGCGAGGAGGAACTCGGCCAGTTCACTGCGGCCCACGGCGAGACCGGGCAGCACCGCCGCGACCGCGGCCCGGGTCGCTGTCTCCGCAGGCGTCTCGGCGCCGCCGTCTTCCGGGGCGTCCGCTTGGTAGGCCAGCCGCCGCCGACCCGCGGTGCTCATCTGGAACAGCACCATGAGCGTCATCGCCCGGTAGAAGTCGCTCACCCCGTCGGCACCCGCCAGCGCAGCCAGCAGCGGCACCGCGCCCGGGGTGGCGGGCACCACCGAGCCCTGCGGGAACGCGTCGTTCGCGATCGCCTCGATCAGATCACCCACACCGTCGAAGGTGCGGCCCTCGAAGGGCACCACCTGGGCGGCCGCACGAAGATCGGCGGCAGGACGACGGAAACCACCGCACTTGAGTCCAGCAGGCGCGGGCAGAGACGGCGCGGCGGCCGGCTGCCCACCGACGACCTCCGCGCGGATCCGGTCGGCCTCGGCCCGGTCGAGCTCGTGCGCGAGGCCCTCCCGGGAGAAGCGCTCGATCGCCTTGTCCGGAAACTGGCCGCACGCCGAGTTGACCTGCCCGCCGTACCTCCGGGCAATGGCCGCAACGGCCTTCTTCTCGGCCGGTGAGACCTCCAGCGGACCCTCGTAGGGCAGGTCCACAGCCAGCGAGTGGGCTCGCCACCAGCCGGCGAAGCGATCCTCCAGCGGGTCGGTCGGCACCTCCCGTACCGCGACCAGCAGGTGGCCGCGCTCGGCCAGCTTCTCGGCGACGGCATAGGCCGAAACCTCATCCGGCACCGACACGACGAAGCGCATCTCACGAATCACGGCGGCATGCTATCGACGATGGGTCGGGCTGCCCGGCCCCGCGGGCGCGGCAACACCGAGCCTGCCGCCGTCGCCGGCCGGCACCCCGCACACGATGTGCGAGGCCGCGGCGCATCAGCGCTCAACCGAGTACGAGGCCGGGCGCTGTCGGGATGTGAAGGATCGGCATGGGATGCCGCTCATGTGGTCGGGGCGTTGAGGACGCAGTCGACCGCCGTGTAGAGGGTTTCGGTTTCGGACTTCAGGATCGAGTCCTCTGCGGGCAGGGCTCGATCGATGGAGAGCCCTTGGAGGACGGTGAGCAGGAACCTCACCCGGCGTGCGTGGTCTTCCCTGGGGAGCGCGCCTTCGTCAGCGAGAACCGTCAGCCAGTACTCGATACGGCGCCACGCTGCCCGCTCCACGGCGAGATAGGCCGCGCGTACCTGCTCGGTCGGTTCGGGGGCGATGAACATCTGGTACGCGTTGCCCCACGCCTCCCGTGCCTGCTTCCCGACTCCGGCGGGGGCGAGCACCTGCCGGAGGCAGTTGACCAGTCGGTCTCGGGCGGGTAGCGACCGGTCGTGGATCGGGTCATCGGGGAAGACGTGGTCGTAGATCCTGGCGAGCACCGCGTCCTGCAGCGCCCGCTGGGTCGGAAAGTGAAACCTGAGCGAGCCCGTGCTCACCCCGGCCCGTGCCGCGACCGCACGCACGCTCAACCGCGCAGTCAAGTCCTCGGCGAGCATCGCCGCCGCGGCCGCGAGGATCCGTTCCCGTGAGCCGGTGCTCCCGTCGTCCCGTGTCATCCGCCACCTCCTAGTACATCGTACTAGCACGCCGTGCTAGCGTTCCCACTAGTACAGCGTGTTAGTGGAAGCGGCGACCAGCGTCGACCAGCGGCGAGCGAGGGAACATGATCGAGGACTGGCGGCGACGGCGGGCAGCCAAGCGCATCACCAGCGGAGACGGGCGGGCATTGAAACGCCTCCGCTGGTGGCAGCTGCCCTTCCGCGCACTCTTCTACCTCGCGCTGCCCAACGGGGACGGCCGGCAGACGGTGTATGCCGTCGACATCCCACGCCGGACCGACCCGGACGGCGGCAAGGCGAAAGCGCACCTGTATCTCGACGGCAGACACCACGCCGAGTCCAAGCTCCCGGCGGCCTTCCCCGTCGAGGGCGGCACCATCGAAGTGGCGATCAGTGCGTTCGGGCTCAAACGCTGCCACTACGTCACCGCCGCCGGCGCGGAGCACCGGCTCATTCCCGATCCGAGGTCCGCCGAAGGGCGCCGTGCCCGCGTCGAACGCGAGCACCCGACGCTGAGCCGCTCGATCAGCCTCCTCTCGGTGCTGATGCTCGTCATCGGCGTAGGTCTGAACCTGCTGCAACTCGCCGGGCCGATATCGCAGATTCCCCCGATCGCCGAGAACTTCGGAACGTTCGAATCGCCCATCCGCCTACCGATCTGGCTCAACTTCGCCCTCGCCATCGGGGCCGTGCTGGGGAGCACCGAGCGGGCACTCCGCCTGCGTTACAGCGTGCTCGACCACGCCGGGAAGTAACCACATCCACAGGAGGACACCATGACCGCGGCACCCAAGCCGAACTCACTACTCACTCCGGGCGAGCCCCGCAACGGGGCGTCAGTTCCCGCCGGGGTCGAATACCACCGGGTACTCGCCAGCGACAAACGCCGGATCGGTCGCGGCATTCTCGCGATCATCCTCCTGCTGGCCGGGTTCGTCATCTTCCCGACGGTCCTCGGCAGGGCGGCTGCGGCCATCGACGTACAGCAGGGCAACACCCCGCCGATCCTGGGCGGCACCGACTACACGCCGCTCTACCACGCCGGTACCATGCTCTCCCTCGGCCTGCTCATTCCGTGGAGCATGTTCATCCAGCGGTGGCTCTACGGCGTACCCGGTGCGTCCCTGCACTCCGTGACGTCGCGGTTCCGCTTCGACCTGCTCGGCAGGTCGCTGCTCATCTTCGGTCCCGCCTGGCTGGTGGTCACCGCCCTCGGAGCTCTCCCGCCCGTCGAGCAGTTCCCCTGGTCGCAGACCGACCTCATCGCCATCTTCCTCGCCACGATGCTGCTCACCCCGCTCCAGTCGGCGGGCGAGGAATACGGCGTGCGTGGGTTGATCTTCCGCGTGATCGGAAGCTGGACCCGCAGCCCGCGGGCGGGACTGGTCGCCGGGGTACTGGTCTCGAGCGTGCTGTTCACGGCCGCACACGGCGCAACGGATCCGTACATCATCGTCTGGTACTTCGTGCTCTGGACCGGACTGGCCATCATCACCTGGCGCACCGGCGGGCTGGAGATCGCAGTCATGCTCCACGCCGTCCTCAACACGTTCACGTTCGTCCTGGCCACAATCTTGCGGGTGGACCTCGGCAGTGCCCTGCAGGACCGCTCAGCCGGAGTCGGCACGCCGTACCAGCTCGTCCCCACCTTTGCGGTCGTCGTCATCACCGCAACCATCTGGTGGCGTACCCGGAAGACAGGACCAGTAGTTACCTCAGGCCGCAGTCAAACGCCAGGTCACGCGCGGTCGTGACGGGGCAGCGGCGGCCCCGGAGGTGGGGCCGGCGTGGCCGCTGACCGCGACCGAGTGATTGGCAGGCCGGAGCCGGCCTGATGCCGGGCCTGATGCCACAAGGTGACGCAGGGCGATCGGACGTTCCCTGCGACCCAACCCTGACCACGCGAACGTGAACGTAGCGGTGGACCCCTTCTACGAACCGCCTCGCGCAGCGGCGGCCCTGCTCTCGGCGCGGCGCAGGGAGGGGCACACGTTGTCCATGCCCCACCGAGTCTCCTCAATGTGCCCCGCCGAGGTTGAGCACCACCACGCCACTGACGACGAGCCCGATTCCCACGACCTTCGCGAGGGTGAGCGGCTCACCGAGGAAGGCCGCTCCGATCGCCGCGATCGCTGCGGTGCCGAGACCGGCCCAGAGGGCGTACGCCACACTGACCGGGATGTGCTGCACCGCCCGGGCGAAGAGATAGAACGAGGTCAGGTAGGCCGCGACGAGACCGAGCGTCGGCCACAGGCGGGTGAAGCCCGCGGTCGCCTTCATCAAGCTCGTTCCCAGGATCTCCGCGATGATCGCGAAGGTCAGCAGCAGGTATCCCATGCCAGTTCCTCTTTCGTACGCGCACACACTCGCGCAATGGGTGAACGAATCATGGCGGCTGCGCCACCGTCACCGGTTGGCGGACGGCACCGCCGGTCCGGTGCTGGCGAGGAAGACCCGCAGGGTCCGCGCCGGCTGCCCGGTGACGCGCTCGACGGTGTCGGTCACCTCCGCGAAGCGGCCCGCCCGGACCCGCTCGAAGGTCAACACGTTGAGATCTCTTTCGAACCCCGTCGTGCCGACGACCGCCTCGGCGATGGTCACCTCCCGGTGCGACACGGGCCGTCCGGCGGCGGCGGAGAGCAGGTCCGCGGTGCGCGGCAGCGACAGTGACTCCGGGCCGGAGAGTTCGTACACCTGACCGGCGTGCCCCTCATCGAGCAGGGCCCGCTCGGCCACCGCTGCGATGTCCCGGGCGTCGATCCAGGCCACCGCCGCACCCCCGCTGGGGAAGGGGAACTCCCCAGTGTCGACGATCGAGTCGCGGTAGAAGCGCGGATCGGTGAAGACCTGCATGAACCAGCTCGGTCGCAGGATCGTCCAGGTCCGGCCGCTGTCCTGTACCGCGCGCTCCGCACGCGGCGCCCATCCATCCGGCCCGGTGTGGTCCGGATCCCGCTCGGAGAGCAGAACGACCCGGGCCTGGGCTGGGATCTCGGCCAGCAGCGCGCCGATCAGCTCCGGCGCGTCCGCCCGGTCCGGGCGGACCACGTACACCGCGTCGACGCCCTCGGCCGCCGCCGCCCACCTGGACGGTTCGTCCCAGGAGAAGGCTGTCGGACGGACGTCGGCGAGGTGGATGGTGGACGGATCGCTGCTTCCGCCGCGCACCTCCACGCGCGGCCGCGCCGTGAGCAGCTCCGCCAGCGGCACACCCGTCTTGCCCCGGACCCCGGTCACCAGCACGCGAGTCGTGCCGGCCAAGTTCGCACCCTGCACCGTGAACCACCCTCCCATACTTGAGTCACTAAAGCTATTGCCGCCAGCTAAGCACCGATACTTGAGTGGGTCAAGTAGTCTCGTCACATGAGCCACCCGACGGACCACCTCAACCAGCAGGTGTGGGACTTCGTGTACGCCTACGACGCCGCGTACGACCGGGCGGCGCGGGCGGCGGGGCTGAGCTCCGCACAGGCCTGCCTGCTCGACCATCTGGAGAGCGGCAGCCGCACCATGGGCGAACTCGCCGCCGAGCTGCTCTGCGACGCCTCGAACGTCACCCAGCTCGTCTCCCGGTTGGAGGGCGGCGGACTCGTCGACCGCGTACCCGATCCGGCCGACCGACGCGTCAAGCGAGTGTCGATTACGCAGGCGGGTCGCGGCGCCCGTCGCGAGGTCCACCGGGCCTTCGACTTTCCCACCGCCCGGCTCGGCCGGCTGACCGAACAGGAGCAGCGTCGGCTGTCGGAGCTGCTGGCCAAGACCCTCGCCCCCGATCCGGACCGGGTCCCGCGCGGCTAGCCCGCTCCGCAGGGAATGGTCGGATTCGGCCGCGTCCGAGGGAAGATGACTTGTCCACAACTTGGTTACGCTCTCTGCATGGACGCAACGCCTCGCTGGCTCGCCCCGGAGCAGAAGGCCGCCTGGGACAGCTTCATCCGCATGCAGGAGAAGCTCATCGGACGACTCTCCCGCCGAGTCCAGGCCGACTCCGGGCTGTCCGCCGCCGACTACCTCGTGTTGGCCAAACTCACCGAGGTCAGCGGCCGGCGGATGCGCCTCATGGACCTGGCCAAGCTGTTGGAGTGGGAGAAGAGCCGCATGTCCCACCAGGTCGGGCGAATGACGAAGCGCGGACTGGTGGCCAAGGAGGAATGTCCCGACGACGGGCGTGGAGCGTTCATCGTGGCCACCCCGGCCGGCGTCACGGCGATCGAAAACGCCGCACCCACACATGTCGGACATGTCCGCCGACTGTTCATCGACGCCCTCTCCCAGGAAGACCTCGACACGCTCGCCCGGATCTCGAGTCAGGTCCTCGCGCACATGGAGAAGCAGCCCGACTGATCGTCCGAGCGACAGATCATCGCCGACTCAGCACGGTACTCGCGTGGGTGAACGGCGGCAGACCAGCGCCGTACGGTCGGAGCGGCGATTAGCCTCGTGCCGTTGCCGACGATGCGCGGTGTCAGGAGGAGGCTCGGGTGCCTGACGTCGTGCCGGCCGGGCGATCCTCGGGTGGAGCCTACGTCGTCCGGGCCGCGCTCGTCGTCGTCGCGCTCGGGGTCGTGTTCGGCGACATCGGCACCAGTCCGATCTACACCATGCAGACCGCCTTCAACCCGGCCGACCCGCATCCGGTCCCGGTCAGCCGGGACAACGGGTTCGGTGTCGTCTCGCTGATCTTCTGGTCGGTCATGATGATCGTGACCCTCACCTACGTCACTCTCGCGATGCGGATGAGCAACGAGGGTGAGGGCGGCATCATGGCGCTGATCACCCTGTTGCGTCGCCGCAGCACGGGAACTGCCGGTCGGACGGGTGCGGCGTTGGCGACGGCGGGTGTCTTCGGCGCCGCGCTGTTCTTCGGCGACAGCATGATCACCCCGGCGATCTCCGTACTCGCCGCGGTGGAAGGACTCAAGGTCATCCAGCCGTCGACGGAGACCCTCGTCGTTCCGATCACCGTACTGATCATTCTGTTGCTGTTCGCGCTGCAACGCCGCGGCACCGCCACCGTCGGACGCCTGTTCGGGCCGGTGATGGTCGCGTGGTTCGCGGCCATCGGCCTGTGCGGGGTGGCCGGCGTCGTCCGGCAGCCGGCGATCCTCGGCGCACTGTCACCCACCCACGCCGTCAACTTTCTCGCCGGGCATTTCCACATCGCCTTCTTCGCCCTGGCCGCCGTCGTGCTCTCGGTCACCGGCGCCGAGGCACTGTACGCGGACATGGGGCACTTCGGCCGTCGGGTCATCACGCGTGGCTGGCTGTTGCTGGTGCTGCCCGCCTGCACGCTCAGCTACTTCGGTCAGGGCGCGTTGATTCTCGCCGCCCCGTCGGCGGTGAGCAGTCCGTTCTTCCTGCTCGCACCCGGTTGGGCGCGTCTACCGATGGTCGTGCTGGCCACGGCGGCCACGGTCATCGCCTCCCAGGCGGTGATCACCGGCGCCTACTCGGTGACCGCGCAGGCCGCTCGGCTCGGTTACCTGCCACGGTTACGCATCGCGCACACCTCGGCGTCGACAATCGGTCAGATCTACGTACCGTCGATCAACTGGCTGCTCATGCTCGCCGTCCTCACCCTGGTGCTCACCTTCGGCAGCTCGACAGCCCTGGCGTACGCCTTCGGGATGTCGGTCGTCACCACCATCACCATCACCACTCTGCTCTTCTTCCACCTCGCCCGGGTGCGCTGGCACGTTCCGCTCTGGCTTGTGGTTCCCGGTGCCGTCATCCTGCTCACCGTCGACCTGCTGTTCCTGTCGGCGAATCTCACGAAGCTCACGCACGGGGCGTGGCTGCCGCTGCTCATCGGGCTGGCGGCCTTCACCGTGATGAGCACCTGGCAGCGGGGTCGGGAGGTGGTGACCCAGGAACGCGAACGCCGGGAAGGGCCCCTGCGTACCTTCGTCGACGACCTGCACGCTGGCCGCTTCCCGCACACCCGCGTGCCCGGCACGGCGGTGTTCCTCAACCGCAGCAAGGAGACGACGCCGTTGGCGATGCGCGCCAACGTGCGGCACAACCGCGTGCTGCACCGCCATGTCGTGATCATGCTGGTGCAGACCGTGCCAGTTCCGCAGGTGTCCCCTGCGCACCGGATCCAGGTCGACGACCTGGGCTACACCGAGGACGGGATCGTCCACGTCACCGCCAGGTTCGGATATCTCCAGGCCCCGAACGTGCCCGAGGCGCTGGAGTTGCTCCGGGCCACCCAGACGGAAGGCCACGTGGAGGTGACGGACGCCTCCTACTTCCTGTCCCCGGTCGACGTGGTCGCCGGGCGCGCCCCGACGATGGCGCGTTGGCGCAAGCGCCTGTTCGTCGCCACCTCCCACCTCGCCGGCGACGCCGCCGCGCACTATGCCCTGCCCCGGGACCGCACCGTCACGATCGGCTCCCAGATCGAGGTCTGACGAACAGCGGTGAACCGGGGGCGGTCGCGGGCCGTGGTACCCGCAACCAGCCACGCACATCGAGGAGCATCGTCAATGACCTCACGTGATGCGGGCCGCCTGTGGCTCGTACGTGTTCTCGCGCCCCTGACCTGCTGGGCGGCCATGGCCGGCCTGGCCCCCCAGCCGGCGGCGATGGCCGACCCGAGCGCGCCGATCGTCGGCGTGGCGGGCAAGTGCGTAGACGTCCAGTGGTCCGGAACCGCGAACGGCACGACCGTCTGGCTGTGGGACTGCAACGGCACCAACGCGCAGAACTGGGCCGGGGTCGGACACCAGGGCACGCTGCGCGCGTTCGGCAAGTGCCTGGACGTGGCCGGCGGCTCGCACCGCGACGGCACCCGGGTGCAGCTGTGGGAGTGCAACGGCACCGACGCGCAGAGCTGGCGACCGGAGAACGGGCGACTGATCAACACTGGCTCCGGCAAGTGCCTGGACACCTCCGGTGGGGCGCAGACCGGCACGCCGTTGCAGATCCGCAGCTGCGCCGACGCCACCACGCAGACGTGGGCGCAGCGCGGCCGTCCGGAGGGTGGCGGAACGGTGGCGGCCGGAACGGTGGCGGCCGGAACGGCGGCGAAGAAGGGCGTCGCCACGTGGGCGTTCCCGCCCGGCCGCGACGGGATCCGCGACGTGGGTGCGGCCTGGTACCACGACTGGTCCACCTCGAACAGCGACGTGCCGGCATCCGCTGAGTTCGTACCGATGATCTGGGGTGCCGCGTTCGTCAACGACACCGAATTGGCCACCGCGCAACGGTCCGGCCGTACGCTGCTCGGCTTCAACGAGCCGGACCTGCCGCAGCAGGCGAACATGTCGGTCGAGCACGCGCTGGACCTGTGGCCCCGGCTCCAGAACACCGGCATGCGGCTGGGCAGCCCAGCGGTCGCCTTCGGCGCGGACACCCCGGGCGGTTGGCTGGACCGGTTCCTCGCCGGTGCCCGTGACCGCGGGCTGCGGGTCGACTTCATCGCCCTGCACTGGTACGGCTCGGACTTCGGCGACGACGCCGCGAACCACCTGATGCAGTACGTGCGCGCGGTCCACGAACGCTACCGGCTGCCGATCTGGATCACCGAGTTCGGCCTGATCGACTTCAGCCAGGGCACGCCCCGCCACCCGTCGCCGCAGCAGCTCGTCACGTTCATCAACAAGGCGACCGCCGCGTTGCAGGCCACGCCGTACGTCGAGCGGTACGCCTGGTTCGCCCTGCCGGCCACCGGCGAGCACGCGCCGCACGGTCTGTACCGCGACAACGGCACCGCCACCGAGGCCGGCGCGGCCTACCGGGCGGCGGGCCGGTCGTAGACCAGAAGCGTCCCGGGTGCCCCGGTCGGTGCGTAGCGCGCGCCGCTCGGGGTACCCGCCGGACATGGCGCGGTACACAGATCCCGAGCTGCGGGAACAGCTCAAGGAAGAGATCAAGGCGTCCGACCGGGGCGGCCGACCGGGACAGTGGTCGGCGCGCAAGTCCCAGCTGCTCACGAAGGAGTACGAGAAGCGCGGCGGCGGCTACCAGGGCCCGAAGGACGAACGCCAGAAGTCGCTTCAGCGCTGGGGCGACCAGAAATGGCGAAACCGGCAGGGAACCACCCGGGCGCGGCACGACGGCGAAACCGACAGGTACCTCCCCGAGCAGGCATGGAACCAGCTCTCCGCCGAGCAGCAGCGGGCGACCGACGCCAAGAAACGCAAGGAGTCGAGGTCCGGCAAGCAGTATGTCGCCAACACCGGGCCGGCCCGGCGGGCCCGCCGCAACGCCGCAGCGGTGCCGCTGACGGAGCTGCCGGTCGCCGAGGCGACCCGGCACGTCAGAGACCTCGACACCGGTCAGCTGAGGGCGGCGCTGCGCGCCGAACGTGCCGGGAAGGGCCGCAAGACGCTCATCCAACGGTTGCAGTCGGCGCTCGACCGCCGCTGACCCGGGTGCGGCGGAGAACGCCTGACCCGCTGGTGTCAACAGGTGTCGAGTTACCGTGCTGCCGGCGTCAGGCCGGCGCGATCAGGGTGCCGTCGGCGTCGCGTACGGCGATCGCCTCGACCGGGCAGGACTCGGCGGCGTCGATGACCGTCTCGGTCGGCTCGACCGCCGGCGCGGTCGGCACCGCCCGCCCCGACTCCAGCAGGAAATGGGCTGGTGCCATGCCGACGCAGCCGCCCGAGCCGATGCAGCGCCCAGCGTCGACCTCGATCCGCCAGTCGGCGCTCACCAGGCCACCGGCATCCGGGCCAGACCCCGGACGATGATCCCACTCTTCCAGGTCAGCTCCGACTCGGGCACGGCGATCCGCAGCCCGGGCAGCCGCGCGACGAGCGTGCCGATGCCGACCTGCAGCTCCATCCGGGCAAGCTGGGCACCCAGGCAGTGATGCACGCCGTGCCCGAACCCGATGTGCGGGTTGGTCTCCCGGCCGAGATCGAGTCGATCCGGGTCGGTGAAGACTGTCTCGTCCCGGTTCGCCGAGGAGAGCGAGCCGATCACCGGCTCTCCCGCCCGCACCAGCACCCCACCGACCTCGATGTCCTCGGTGGCGTACCTGGCGAACGAGGAGGCCACCCCGAGCGGGACGAACCGCATCAGCTCCTCGATCGCGGTCGGCAACAGCTCCGGCTCGGCCCGTAGCCGCGCCAACTCGTCGGGGTGGGTGAGCAGGACGTACGCGAAATTGGGCAGCTGGGTGACGGTGGTCTCGTGGCCGGCGGCGAGCAGCCCGGCGGCAAGCTGCACGATCTCCTGCTCGGTGAACCGGTCCTGCTGCTCGTCGCGGGCCTGGACCATCGCGCAGAGCAGGTCGTCGGTGGGCTCGCGGCGCCGCTGCTCGACCAGCTCGCCGATGTAGCCGTGCAGGTTGTCGAGGTACTCCTGGATCCGCTCGGGGGTCAGCGAGGTGGTCGAGACGATCGCCTCCGACCAGACGTGGAACAGGTGCCGGTCGGCGAACGGCACCCCGAGCAGCTCGCAGATCACCTGGATCGGCAACGGGGTGGCGAAGTGCTCGACCAGGTCGACCGGCGGACCGGCCGCCACCATGGCGTCGATCAGCTCGTCGGCGATCTGCCGGGCCCGGGGCCGGAGCTGCTCGACCCGGCGGGCGGTGAACGCCTTGGCGACCAGCCGCCGCAGCCGGGTGTGCTCCGGCGGGTCCATCGACAGGATGCCGTCCCCGATCTGCCGTGGGGTGAGCCGCGGCTCGTCCCGGCCGACGCTCGCCGCCCGGCTGAACCTCGCGTCACCGAGGACGGTCCGCACGTCGGCGTAGCGGGTGGCGAGCCACGCCTGCTCGCCGAAGGGCAGCTGCACCCGGGTGAGGGGCTCCTCGCGCCGCAGCTGCGCGTAGTGCGGGTCGAGTTGGAGCCGGTCGGGGGCGCTGAACGGGTACGACCGGGCGGCGGTCCTGGCGACGTCTGTCATTGACCATTCCCCCAGCGAAGAACCCGCGACGACCTAAAGTGACGTTCCGATCGCCGATCGTAGTGGAGGGCATTGATCGATGCCAGTGGTCAGCTTGCGTCCGGTTGCCTCAGGGCCCAGGCCAGGCGGGTCAGGCTGTTCAGGCGATCGGTCTCGGCCGGGAGCAGGACGACGCTCGTGGCCCCGGCGGCGTGCCGGGCCGCGATCTGTGCCGCCACCTCGTCGGGAGTTCCGGCAAGCGACAGCTGTCGTACCCATTCGTCAGGCATCGTCGCCGCGAACTCCTCCGGGCTGGCCGACCCCCGGCGATGTTCCGCCAGGTCGGACGCGAAGGGCAGCAGGGCCAGATGCGGTGCCCAGTCCGGTTCACCGATCCACGCCAGGCCGGGGCGGACCAGATCGCGTGCTGCCCGTCCGTCCTCGCCGACGACCGCCGCGTCGTAGGTGATGACCTGCGGTGATGCCGCCGTCCCGAAGCGGGTGATCGAGTCCGCGACGTAGGGCGGCGCGGCCGGTTCGGCCAGCAGCAGTCCGTCGGAGACCTCTCCGGCCACGGCTATCGACTTCGGGCCGCGCACCCCGAGCACGACCGGCGGCACCGTCTGCGGTTTCTCGCTGAGCACCACGCCTTCGACGTTGACGTACCGGCCCGCCGCCGGGCCCGGCTCGCCGCGCAGCAGGGTGCGTACGGCGATGGCGTACTCGCGCAGCCGGGTGAGTGGGCTGGCCGGCCACTCGCCGACCTGCCGCATCCAGTCCGGCATGCCGTGCCCGATGCCCACGATCAGCCGGCCGGGGAACAGCTGCGCGAGCGTCGCGATCTCCATGGCGGCGAACGCGGCGTTCCGCGCCCCGGCCGGCACGATCCCGATCCCCACCACGATCTGCGACGTGGCCGCCAGCACGGCACCCGCCTGGGCCACACCGCCCCGGAATCCCAGATCCTCCACCACCCACAGCTCGTCGAAACCGAACTGCTGTGCCCGCCGGGCGAACGTCAGCACCTCGTCCGCGGGCAGGTCCCGTGGCAGCATCACTCCGACACGCGCCATGACCCGATCCTCCTGTGCGGGGTCGTCGATGGTGACCGCGGGCTCGGACCGTGGTCAGCGGTTGAGGTAGGCGGCCAGACCGCCGAGCTCCTCGACTGCCCGCCCGAACCCTACGGGTTCCCCCGGCGCACCGGCCATCGCACCAAAGCTAGTTGAGCGTGAGGGCACCTTCCGGGGCGGCGTGCTGTGCCAGCGCCCGGTCCCAGGCGTACTGGCGGAGCAGGCCGTGAAAGGTGAACCGGTCCTTGCCGCACTCCTCGATCAGGTGCGCGCCGGCGAGCCGGTCGAGCAGCGGGTACGCCTCGGTGAGACAGATGTCGGCGAGCACGGCCGCGGCGGCGGCCGAGAAGTCACCGTCGGGCAGCAGGCTCAGCAGCCGGAACAACCGCTGGGCGGCGGGCGACACGGTGGCGTACGACCGGTCCAGGGCGACCTGGACGGCGGTCTCCTCGTCGTCGTCGGCGGTGAGCGCCGCGAGCCGGTTCCCGGCCCGCAACCCGGTGAGCAGGTCGGCGATCCGGCGGTACGGCCGCTGCGTCAGGTTCGCCACCGCGATCCGCAGGGCGAGTGGCAGGTGGGCGCAGAGCTCCGCCAACTCGGCCGCCGCCTGCGGTTCGTCCCGCACCCGGCGCTGGCCGAGCAGCCGGGTCAGCAGCGTCTCGGCCTCGTCCGGGGTGAGGATGTCCAGGGCGATGCGGTGGGCGCCGTCGCGGGCGGCCAGACCGGCGAGCCGATCCCTACTGGTGATCAGCACCAGGCAGCCGGGACTGCCCGGCAGCAGCGGTCGCACCTGTTCGGCCGAGCGGGCGTTGTCGAGCACCACGAGCATCCGCCGGCCGGCCAGCAGCGACCGGTACGCGCTGGCCGCCTCCTCGCCGTCCGTCGGCACCCGTTCCGGCCGTACGCCGAGCGAACGCAACAGCACACCCAGCGCCTCGGCCGGGCGTACCGGTGGCGTCGGTGCGTAGCCGCGTAGGTTGAGGTAGAGCTGTCCGTCCGGGAAGCGGCCGGCCGCCCGGTGTGCCCAGTGCACCGCGAGCGCGGTCTTGCCCACCCCGGCCGTACCGGAGATCACCACCGGGGTCGCCGGCTGGGCGTCGTCGGACAGCAACGTGTCCAGTTCCTCGATCGCGGACCGCCGGCCGGTGAACCCGGCGACGTCCGCCGGCAGCTCACGCGGCACCGCGGCGGCCCGCACGGTCACCGGCGGGAGGGCACCCGCTGGCGGCACCAGTGACGGCCCGTCGTCGCCCCGGACCAACGACTCGTGCAGGGTGCGTAATCGCTCGCCGGGGGCCACGCCGATCTGCTCGTCGAGCAGCTGACGGACCCGGTGGTAGGCGTGCAGTGCCTCGGTCTGCCGGCCGGACCGATGCAGCGCCAGCATGAGCAGGGCGTGCAACCCTTCCTGGTACGGATGCGCGCCGGTCAGGTTCGTCAACTCCGGCACCAGTTCCCGGTGCCGCCCCAGGTCGAGGTCGAGCTGGACGCGCCGCTCCAGGGTGTTCAGCCGGCGCTCCTCCAAGTGCACGGCGGCGGCCTGCAACAACGGCGTGCTGAGCCCGTCCAGTGCCGATCCGCGCCAGAGGCTCAGGGCGCTGCTCAACGCCCGGCTCGCCTCGACCAGGCTGCCCGCGCCTTCGAGCGCGTCGGCCCGGGCGATCTCCTGGTCGAAGCGATTCAGGTCGAACTCCCAGTCACCGAGCAGGAGCAGGTATCCCGAGCCCTTGGTGGCGATCAGGGTGCCGTCCGGTTGCGCGCCCCGGAGCAACCGGCGCAGGCTGCCCACCCGGTTCTGTACCTGGATCCGCGCGCTGCCCGGAGGGTCGTCCCCCCAGGCGGCACCGACCAGCCGACCGATCGACACCACCCGGCCGGCGTCGAGCAACAGGGCGGCCAGGATGCACTCGCTTCGAGTGCCGCCGAGCGCCAGGATGTCATCCCCGGCGCGAACCTCCACCGGCCCGAGCAGCCGGAAGCCATGTGGCGTCACGTTTCACCCCCGTGCCGAAACGCCAGTTACAAGCGGCGGGAGTTCCTCCCGACCACATTTCCTCAGCTGTTGTTTCTACCCACCTTCGCCACGTCAGACAAGGGAGATCAACCTCTTTTGATCGCAGTCGGCACACCGTGATAGGCCATCAGAATCAGCCGGGCCAGGGCCACCAGCAGGCCCGGACCGAACACCATCAGCCACAGTGGTCGTGGGCCGTCGATTGTGGTGATCAGCACCACCGAGGTGATCACGTGGACGGTGAGCACCGGCAACCGCAGCCGTGCCGACCGCAGCGGCAACGAGGCCACCACGATCGACACGACGGCGATCACGGCGAGGATCAGAAAGATGATCCAGTAGCCGAACACTCGTCGATCCTAACTACTGTGCGCCGGGTCTCCGACGAGGTTGTGGTCCACGCAGAAGTTGGCGCTGCTCGGGTTGTAACCCGCAGGCTGCGGCGGGAGGAGGGAGAGCCCCGACATGTTCCACGGGTTGCCGGAACGGTCCGTCAGCGGAAGGCACCAGCCGAACGGATTCGCCCAGAACGGAACTGTTTCGCCAGGGTCCGGCGCGTTGCTGAACGACTGGAAGTCGCCCCGCAGCACCGGCTGGTTGCTCGTGGAGTTGCCGCCGGTGATCGTCATGGACTGACCGTTACGGTAGAGATACTGGTCCGGCATCCAACTGGCCCGCAGGATGGGAATGTTGCTGTTCGCCCGGATCGTGCCGTCCGCGCAGGCTCTGAAGTTCAGTTCCTGCCAGATCGGTGGCGCGATCACGAACGGACTCGCGCTCAGGCCGGCAAAGAAGCCGTCGTTGAAGAACATGTGGTAGACGTCCTCCACGAGCGGCCGGATCAACTCCGCCGCGCCCAGCCGGTCCAGGTAGTCCCGCATCTCCTCCGCTGGACCGTCCTCACCGAGCATCGGCCGGTAACCGACGGATCCCCCGGAGGTGAACAGCGCCCTGACACACGTCGCGTTTGTGGTCGACGGGTTGCCGTTGGCGTCCACCGCGACCGCGGCCTTGCCGGCGTAGGCGTAGGCACGGCCGGGCAGGACCCCTCCGTTCGTCAGCGGATTGACATTTGTCGATACGCCGTTGTGGGCGTTCAGGTCTTTGGTCTGATAACTCAGGTCGGGCCGCCGGATCCCGTAACCCGTCTCGATCGCGACGAACAGGTCGGTGACGAACTTGGGTAGGTGGGTGTGGCCGGTACGGTGTTCGTACTCCGTGTACTCACTGCCCGCCACGATCTTTCCGGCGCTGTCCACCACGAACGAGACGGTGGCCTTGGTCCGGCCCTTGTGCCGGTTGTCGTCGTCGAAGAATGCCGGCCGGGCGCTGCTTGTCGGACGATCCGTGTACGGCTGGGCGAACCCGATCCAGCGAGCGATGCTCTTGCCGGCCGGATGGTTGACCGGGTCGGTGCCCGCAGCCAGCACCTCCGACCGCCAGTTGGAGGCGTAGGTGCGCACGCTCGCCGGATGGCACCAGCCCCCCGCGCCGGGGGCGCAGTTGGGCAGATCGAGGATGGTCTTGGTCTCGTCCAGCGCCCAGTTGTACAGCTTCTCCCGGCTGGCAAGCGGGCCGCCGAGCCACGAGCTGGGTGGCTGGGTGTCGATGTTCTGGTTCTCGTCGAAGACCGCGACCGCCTCGATCGACTCCTCACGGAAGGTGCCGGTGATCGGCACGAAGGCCATCGCGTCGAAGGCCACGTCCTGCGTGCCGTTACCGTCGGGCGTCACCGAACTCAGCGTTACCTCGGGAACCCCGTTGAACATGAAGGCACCGAGTGACACCCACCGGTTCCCGTTGCCCGGCTGGCGGACCACCCGGGTCCGATCCCCTCGCGCCGTCTTGATCACGTACTTCGCGAACTTGGTGTGCGCCCCGTGGTCCGGCAGGGCCACGTAGACGGCCATCGGCCCGTTGCGCGACGCGTTGAGTTTCCAGGTCGCGTTGACCTCAAGTTTCCCTCCCTCGTCGGCCGCGGTTCTGGTGTGGGTGAACCAGAAGTGCCCACCGAAACCGCCACCGATCTGATGGGTGTCGATCTTGCCGGGGTACTGCCCCGCCGAGTCCGCCTTGTAGCTGAACCGGAAGGTGCCGGCGTTCGTCCAGGGCCGTCCGCAGCCGGGCCGAACCGACGGCGTGCCGTCCGGCACGTCGTCCACGATCTGGGCGTTGCTCGGCAGGCCGTCGAGGGTGCAGCGCGGCGCGTAGGCGGTGCCGTCCTCCTGGTACACGTAGCCCGGGTCGAACCGCAGCAACTCGTTGCCACAGCTGTAGCTACAGTCCGTCTTCCAGGTGCTCGCCTTGTTGTACCAGCACTTCAGGTCGTACTTCCCGGCGGCGCTCTTGTGGGCGCAGGGCCCGGCCGGCGCGCCGATCACCTCCGGGTCGTTCGGCAGGTACGACTTGCCGGGCTCGCAGTTGTTCGTCGCGTCGCAGAACTGCGTCACCGGCGGCTTGACCCGGGACCGGTTGATCGGCGCGGTCATTGTGTCCCCGTTCCACCAGGCCGCCCGGTAGCCGGCGACCAGGGTGCCCGGGCTCTCCAGCACCTCGACCGGGTGTCCGGCCCAGCCCATCACCTTTTCCGGGTACGGCCAGTCCTGCGGATGCGCCGCGTCCTGGTAGGTGACGTCCAGGAACGCCGTCCGGTTCGCCGGGTACGTGGGGTTGACCGGGTTGTTGGCCCAGCCGACGCCCCACGCGCCGTTGTTCGCCGCAGCCTCCGACGCCGGGTAGAACCCGGAGTTGTACGCCCACACCGCGTAGAACCAGTTCTCGATCTTCGACACGTCGCCGTTGTTGATGGTCAGCCCGGCGCCCCGGGTCTGGTTCCACTTGTCCTGAAGGATCCGTAGGCCCGCGGCCACGTTGGCGGCGAAGTCCAGCGCCACCGCCCGCTGCTGGTCGTACGGCAGTGCCGTTTCCCCGGGTTTGGTCCGGCCGGCCAGCCGCATGCCGTCGGTCACCTGCGTGACGCCGTACCCGCAGTCGGCGTCGGACCACTTGATGGTCCAGTCGTCGGCCGGGGTGCTGTTGTAGATGTCCACGCCGAAGTAGTTGCCGATCAGCGGGTTCGCGGTCACGCCGGGCACGGCGAACCGGGCCGCCTGCCACAGGTTCGACTCCTGCGCCGCAATGCCGAGCATGATCTGTGCCGGCACGTAGCCGCCGCCGTTGAGGGTCCGGGGCGGGAACATCCCCTGCGGGGTGTACGCCGGCATGCCCAGGTTCTTCCAGTTCGCCGGACGGTTCACCGTGAGCACGTTCCGCACGGCCTGGTCGACCGCCCACTCCACCTGCCGGGGCTTGGGCTGCATCGCCTGGTTACGGGGGTCGTTACGGGGCACCGAGCAGTAGCGGTCGGCGAAGTCGGCCGGGTCGTTCGGGTCACCTGCGGCGATCCGGGCGCCCTCCTTCGCCGCGCCGACGCCGAGCGCCGGGCTGGCGGCCATCCCCGCGTTCGGCCCCTGCCCGCCCTGGATCCCCTCCGCCGGTTCGGCGGCGAAGACCAGCGGCTGCCCGGACCCGACGGCCTCGGCCGCGATGGCGAGCGGTTGCTCGGCGGCCACCCCCTGCTCCGGTCGGGCCGGGTCCGGCCGGGCCGCCGGCCCCACCGAGCTGACCGCGAGCCGACCGTGCGTGGAGATCCGGCTGCCCTTCGGCACCGCGAGCACCGACACGCTGCCCAGGCCGGTGCCGCGTTCCTGCGCGGCACCGGTGACCTGCACCCGGCCCCCACGGCCGGAGGTCACGTCGAACTCGGTCAGACCACCGGTGGCGAGCGTGCTGACCGTGCCGCGCGCCGACTGGACGCCCTGCTTCGCCGCGACGGGCACGCTGGTCCGGCGGACCGCAGCCCGGTCCCGGCCGACCTGCTCCAGATAGACCACGCCACCGTCGGCGTCGGCGGCGAGCTTGAACGGCACCCCGGCGGCCGGGGCGAGCACCCGCCGGGTGCCGTCGGACGCCACCCGGACCAGCGCGCCGTTGTCGGCGGCGACGATCCCCTGGGCGGTCGGCACCGCCGCGCCGAGTTGGCCGGGCACCACGATCCGCTCCCGCAGCGCCCGGGCCGCCGTGTCCACCCGGACCAGCCGGGTCCGCCCCTTCTCCCCGTCGAGCTGGGTGAGCAGGGCCTGTTCACCCAGGCCACAGCCCGGGTTGTAGTAGGCGAGCGAGGTCTGGATGGGCAGCTTCGTCACCGCGCCGCTGCGCATGTCGACGGTGGCGGTGAACCCACCCCGCTCGAACAGGTCGGTCTTGTTGGTGAAGGTCCGCGGTGCGTAGACCACCACGAGGGTACGACCCGAGCCGGTGAGGCAGGCGTTGCCGATCCACCGGTCGGCCTCGAATCCAGGCTCCGCCAGGCTGGCCAACGTGTGCCAGCGGTACCCGTCCGCCACGTCCGCGATCAGGATGTGGAACCCGACCGAGTCACCCGTGGTGACCCACGCCCGGTCCGGGGACGACTCCCAGTCGGCGCCGAGCACCGCGGTCCGCTCCTGCTCCGGTACGGCCACGGCCGGCGCGGGTGGCCCGCCCGGCGGGGCTTGTCGTTCCGGCTCCGGGGCGGCCTGAGCCACGCCCGACGTTGACGTCGCCAGCAGCACCGCTGCCAGGAGCACACCGGTGCTGGTGCGCCATCGTTCCCTGTTCACCCTTGGGGGTTTCCTTCCCGGAGATCTGAAGTGCCTGCTGAACGCAGCCTCACGTGGGCAACCATCGATTCGTCACCGATCGATCACAGGGCGGTCGCGGTGGGTGTCGGCGGCGCGCTGTCGGATTCCGCCGAGGTACGCGCCCTCGCCGCCGTCCGGCCACCCACGCCGCCGGGCGAGCTGAGCAGACCCACCAGATCGGGAGGAAATCCCCGCTCTCAGGACGGTGCGAGCACCTCGGCGAGCATTCGGTGGCCCTGGGCTTCGAACTGCTCGTCGCCGACCTGGTGGGCCCAGGCCGCGGTGCCGATCGCGGCGCGTACCCGGGTGCGGCGCCAGGCGTCCGGCTCGCGGGGATCGGCACCGTAGCCGTCGAGAAAAGCCGCCTCAAGGGCCGGATCGCGGCGGAAGTCCTGGGCGGCCAGCCGGCTGAAATCCGTGTACGCGGGCCGCATCGCCGCCCGCCCGAAATCGATGACGCTCACCACGCCGTCGTGCACCAGCCAGTTCCGGGGCTGCCAGTCGCCGTGGGTGGGCACCAGGGTCGCCGGTGGCGTCGGCCAGGTGGCGATCTCGGCGCGTAGCCGCCGTACGCCACTCGCCTCGATCCGGTGCGGCCGGCGCAGCCACGCCAGTGACCTCTCGTTCTCGCTGCGCTCGTAGCCGGCGTCGGTGACGGCGACCTGAGCGTGCAGCAACGCCAGCAGCTCACCGGCCTGCCGGTGGATCCCGGGATCGTCGGCGTACCCGCTGCCGAGTACCAGCTCACCTGGCAGATAACGGGTCACCAGGAGTTTGGCATCCGCGCTGCCGTTCACCAGCTCCGGCGCGCGACCCCGCTCGGTCCAGGGGCGCAGCCAGGCAAGATGGGCGTGGAGTTCCCGCTGGATGTGCTGGTCCTCGTCGCCACCGGCCTTGACGATGAATCGGGCACCGGCACGGGTGACCTCGAGGACTGTCGTCGCCACCAGACCCCAGCTGTGGTCTCGTTCGACGGTCGCGCCCGGCAGCCACCGGCCCAACAGCGCGTGCTGTCGGGGTGAGAGGTCGCCGAACCCGATTACCACCACGAGGATGTTACGAGATGCGCGACCGCCTTGCCGGACCCCGCAACGGCGGCCCGGCAAGGCGGTTCCGGGGCTAGGTACGGACACCCTTGATGCCGCTTACCGCCTCGATCCAACCGGCGAGGACGGAGGTCTGGAGCGCGATCGCGTCGTTCAACTCGTTGCCGGTGATGATCATGCCCTGCACCAGGTCACCCTGCCAGACGGCCGCGCCGGAGTCGCCCTTCATCGGCGTACCATCACCCGAATCGAGGCGCATCTGGTCGACCACTGACGCCCCGACGCGCATGCTGCACACCTTCAGCGATTGCGGGATCGGTCCGTTCGGGTACTCACCGCCCCAGCCCCGGACCGCCACCGTCACGCCGGCCTTCAACAGCGAGGGCCCGGCGTTGAACCGGACCACGTTCTGGGTGTTCTGGACCGGCCAGGAGAGTTCGAGAAGCGCGGCGTCGCGTCTTTTGAACTCGTTCGACCAGCCCCGGACCGTGATCTGCTGGCCGTGCTTCGGCCGCCGGTCACCCACCCAGACCCGGATAGTGTTGGGGTCGTCGGGGACGCAGTGGTCCGCGGTCAGCACCCACTGGGCGCCGATGAGGATCCCGGTGCAGGCGTACGTGTTGCCGTAGTTGACCCAGATGTTCACCTGACCTCTGAGTACGCCGCTTGTCGTGCCGCCCATGATGGCCGACGCGGGCGCGGCGGCCCCGGCCACCGAGGCGACCGTGGCGACGACGGCCAGCGCGAGCGCGGTACGCAGTCGGCTGCCGAACCTCGTCATCGCCGTCACCGGATCAGGTTCCACACCTGGTACAACCCGTCGTTGCAGGCCCGGGCGTACGCGTCGTTGATGCCGTGGGTGTCGAGGCAGATCAGCCGATTGTCGAACCAGTTCTGCCGCAGCTTCACCCGGTTCCAGCCGGAGCCCACCCCCTCCAGCCGCTGCGCGCCGGTGCCGGAGTTGCAGGCGTAGGTGTAGAGCCGAGGGCCGCCGTACTCGTCCATGGACAGGCACATCCCGGTGGCCCGGTTCTTCACCTGCACGTACTCGTAGCCGGCCGGTGAGGTGCCCTTGGGCCCGTGGACCTCCCAGGTCTGCCAGTTGTTGCCGGCCTGGCAGGGCAGCGTGTAGACCGGACCGTAGACGGAGCCCGCCGGGGGGAACCCGCTGTCCAGGCAGTAGCCGGTCTGGTAGTTCCTGAACTGCCCGGTCAACACGTACGCCGACGCCGGAGATCCCACCACCAGCACGCCACCCGCGACCATTGCGCACAGCGCGACGAGCCGGGTGATCAACCACCGACGCGTCGTCGTACCTTTGATCGACATTCTGGTCCTCCTGTCGACGATGGCCCGCCCGGTCGGACGGCCACCGGATGAGTACAGCGTCGATCAATGCGGAAGACCATGCAGAACCACAGGCAATAGTCGGACCCGTCGATGCGCTGGCCGTCAGGTGGTGAGCAGGCCGCGAGCGGCGCGTACCTGGTCGACGGCGCGGAGCAACGCCCCGACCACCCGCTCTTCGAGCTGCCCGTCGAGTCGGGCGACCGGGATCGAGAGGCTTATCGCGTCCACCGCGGGCGTGTGCAGCGGCACCGTCACCGCGAAACACACGATGCCCTCGGTGTTCTCCTCGTGGTCGACGGCGTAACCGCGTTCGCGACTGGCCGCGAGGTCGGCGTGCAGGGCGACGAGGTCGGTGATGGTGTGCCTGGTCAACGCCGGGGGCGCGACACCGACCAGCGCGTCGACCACCTCGTCGGCGCGCGCGGCGAGCAGCGCCTTGCCCAGTGCGGTGGCGTGGGCCGGCAGCCGCCGACCGATGGCGCTGTACAGCCGCAGCGGGTGCCGGGACTCCCGCTTGGCGGTGTAGACCACGTGTGCCCCGTCGAGGCGGCCGAGGTGGACGGTCTCGCCGAACTCTCGTGACAGGTCGTCGAGCACGCCGGCCAGCAACCCGACCGCGTCGTCGGTGTCCAGGTACGCGGCGCCGACCTGGAGCGCGCGGACCCCCAGCCCGAACCGGGTGCCGGTGTCATCGGCCTCCACCCAGCCGCGCTGCATCATCGTGCGCAGGATGCCGTGCAGGCTGCTCTTCGGGATGCCCAGGGCCCGGGCCAGGTCGACCAGGGACCGCCGACCGCCGGAGGCGGCGAGTGTCTCCAGCACCTCAAGTGTGCGCCCCGCCGACTTGACCGGCTGGAACCCCTCGGCGACTGCCATGGCGTCACTGTAGCGGGATTGACATCACCGGGATCAGCAGTAGGGTCACGTATGTGACCGCCGTTCATCCTTCTGAACAGTCCGCAGACGTCTCGGAGACCCTGGCCAAGGGACGGATCCTCCCGGTCGTCGTGCTCGACGACGCCCGCGCCGCCGCTCCGCTCGCCGCCGCGCTCACCGCAGGTGGCCTGCGCAGCGTGGAGGTGACCTTCCGCACCGACGCCGCCGCCGACGCCATCCGCGCCATGTCCGAAGACCCGCAGTTGTTCGTCGGGGCCGGCACCGTGCTGACCCCGGGCCAGGTGGACGAGGCCGTCGCGGCCGGCGCTCGGTTCATCGTCTGCCCCGGCTTCAGCCCCCGGGTGGTCGCGCACTGCCAGCAGGTGGGCGTCCCCGTCTTTCCGGGCGCCGCCACCGCCACGGAGATCCAGATGGCGATCGACGCCGGCCTGGACACCGTCAAGTTCTTCCCCGCCGAGCAGCTCGGCGGAGTTGCCATGATCAAGGCGCTGGCCGCGCCCTTCCGGTCCGTCCGGTTCATCCCCACCGGCGGCGTCAACACCGGCAACCTGCGCGACTATCTCGCCCTGCCCGCCGTCCTGGCCGTCGGCGGGACCTGGATGGTGGCGCCCAGCCTGCTCGCCGAAGGCAGGTGGGACGAGGTGACCACGCTTACCGCCGCCGCCGTCAACGCCGCCCGGGAGAGCTGATCCACGATGCCCGTTCTCGATCTGCGCCCCGCCGACACGTGCCGGTACGACCTCGTCTCACTCGGCGAGGTGATGCTCCGACTCGACCCCGGCGAGGGGCGCGTCCGCACCGCCCGCAACTTCCGCGCCTGGGAGGGCGGCGGGGAGTACAACGTCGCCCGTGGCCTGCGCCGCTGCTTCGGGCTGCGCACCGCCATCGTCACCGCCTTCGCCGACAACGAGGTGGGACGGCTGATGGAGGACCTGATCCTCCAGGGCGGGGTGGACACCTCGTTCATCAACTGGCTGCCCTACGACGGCATCGGCCGTACCGTCCGCAACGGACTGAACTTCACCGAACGCGGCTTCGGCGTGCGCGGCGCGGTCGGCACCTCGGACCGGGGTCACACCGCCGCCAGCCAACTGCGCGCCGACGACGTCGACTGGGACCACCTCTTCGGCGATCTCGGGGTGCGCTGGCTGCACACCGGCGGCATCTACGCCGCGCTGTCGGAGACCACCCCGGAGACCATCGAGGCGGCGATGACCGCGGCTCGCCGGCACGGCACGATCATCTCGTACGACCTGAACTACCGGCCCAGCCTCTGGAAGGCGGTCGGCGGGCAGGCCCGCGCGCAGGAGGTCAACCGGCGACTCGCCCGGTACGTCGATGTCATGATCGGCAACGAGGAGGACTTCACCGCCTGCCTCGGCTTCGAGGTGCCGGACACCGACGCCAGCCTCGCCGAGCTGGAGGTGACCAACTTCCGGCGGATGATCGAGGAGGTCACCCGGGAGTTCGACAACTTCCGGGTGATGGCCACCACGCTGCGCACGGTACGCACCGCCACCGTCAACGACTGGGGTGCCATCGCCTGGGGCGGCGGTGAGTTCGTCGAGGCGACCCACCGCCCCGGCCTGGAGATCATGGACCGGGTGGGCGGCGGAGACAGCTTCGCCTCGGGCCTGATCTTCGGCCTGCTGGAAAAGGGCGACCTGGCCATCGCCGTGGAGTACGGCGCCGCCCACGGCGCCCTCGCCATGACCACCCCCGGCGACACCTCAATGGCCGACCGCAAGGAGGTCGAAGCCCTGATCCGCGGCGCCGGCGCCCGCGTCCAACGCTAACCCCCCCCCACC
>NZ_POTX01000350.1 GCF_003236305.1 Micromonospora endophytica
ACGCCACCCACCACCCCGCCCAGCGGGGACCGCAAGGTCGTCGGCTACTTCGCCCAGTGGGGCGTCTACGCCCGCAACTACCACGTCAAGAACATCCACACCAGCGGCTCGGCGGCCAAGCTGACCCACATCCTGTACGCCTTCGGCAACACCACCGGCGGCCGGTGCACCATCGGTGACAGCTACGCCGACTACGAGAAGGCGTACACCGCGGCGGAGAGCGTCGACGGCGTCGCCGACACCTGGGACCAGCCGCTGCGGGGCAGCTTCAACCAGCTGCGCAAGCTCAAGAAGATGTACCCGCACCTCAAGGTGATCTGGTCCTTCGGCGGCTGGACCTGGTCCGGTGGCTTCACGCAGGCCGCGCAGAACCCGGCCGCCTTCGCCGAGAGCTGCTACAACCTGGTGGAGGACCCGCGCTGGGCGGACGTCTTCGACGGCATCGACATCGACTGGGAGTACCCCAACGCCTGCGGCCTGACCTGTGACGCCAGCGGCCCGAACGCGTTCAAGAACGTGGCCAGCGCACTGCGTAGCCGGTTCGGCTCGGGCAACCTGGTCACCGCCGCGATCACCGCGGACGGCAGCAACGGCGGCAAGATCGACGCCACCGACTACGCCGGTGCCGCCACCCACCTCAACTGGATCATGCCGATGACGTACGACTACTTCGGCGCCTTCGCCCCGCAGGGCCCCACCGCCCCGCACTCGTCGCTCTACTCGTACACCGGCATCCCGCAGCAGGGCTTCTGGTCGGACGCGGCCATCCAGAAGCTCAAGAGCAAGGGCATCCCCGCCAACAAGCTGCTGCTCGGCATCGGCTTCTACGGCCGGGGCTGGAACGGGGTGACCCAGGCCGCGCCGGGCGGCACCGCCACCGGTCCCGCGCCGGGCACGTACGAGCAGGGCATCGAGGACTACAAGGTGCTCAAGAACAGCTGCCCGGCCACCGGCACCGTCGGCGGTACGGCATACGCCAAGTGCGGCAGCCAGTGGTGGAGCTACGACACCCCGGCCACCATCAACGGCAAGATGACGTACGCGAAGAACCAGGGCCTCGGTGGCGCCTTCTTCTGGGAGCTCTCCGGTGACACCAGCAACGGCGAGTTGATCGGCGCCATCAAGGGCGGCCTCGGCTGAGCCGACGGCCGACGCACCACCCACGACGGGGAGGGGCCCGCGCCGGCCCCTCCCCGTTTCCCGTGCACCGTGATGTGGCAGACTCGTTCGCTCGGGTGACTCTCGGTGTCCGTTTGTCGGAGGTAGCGATGCGGGTCAGTTTCGGTCGCTCGGCGGCGACTGCCGCCCTGGTCACCGCGGTGTCGCTCGGGCTTGCCGGCTGTGGGCTCGGCGGTGCCGACGAGGCCGAGGCGCAGCGGGTCGCGCAGGCGGCGGCCGAGGAGGCCCTGACGAAGTCCCGGGAGCGGGTCCAGGCCTACCTGGACGCGATCGAGGCGAAGGACGTCGAGGCGGGGCGCAGCCAGCTCTGCGCGGTGCTGCACGACGCGTTCGACGGGGCGGCCACCGGGCCGAACGGTGACTTCGCCGACCACTTCAAGGTGCCGCAGACCGAGATCATCGACGTCCGCCCCGGCCCGGCCGGGCACGAGGTGAGCGCCTCGGTCACGGTGACGGTGGGCAAGCGCAAGGCCACCCGTCCGTTGTTGTTCACCGTCACCCGGGACGGGCTCGACTGGTGCATCTCCGACGAACGGCCCGGCGGGAACAGCCCCGACCCGGGATCGGGGTCGGCCACCGGGACCGCGCCCGCCCCGGCACCCTGACCGTCCGGCGCGAGGAACCGGGACCGGTGCGGCTGGTCACCGGGATCCGGACGAACCGCCGTCCATCTACCGGAACCGGGGCCCTCGCCGGTCGGCCACCGCGCCGGTCGCCGTACGCTTTCTGTCATGCGCCATGAGTGGCACCAGTTGAGTCATCCGGCGGTCGGCAGCCAGGTGTTGCAGACCAGCCGCCCGACCGTCGACTCCGCCGAGGACGCGGCCCTCGGCCTGGACCGGTGGCGGGACCTGCCGCGCGCCCAGACCCCGCCCTGGGCGGATCAGGCCCAGGTCGCCGAGGTCTGCAAGGTGCTCGACACGGTCCCGTCGGTCGTCGCGCCGTACGAGGTCGACCAGTTGCGGCAGCGCCTTGCGCTGGTCTGCGAGGGCAAGGCGTTCCTGCTCCAGGGTGGCGACTGCGCGGAGACCTTCGCCGACAACACCGAGAGCCACCTGCTGGCCAACGCCCGCACCCTGCTCCAGATGGCGATCGTGCTCACCTACGGCGCGTCGCTACCGGTGGTCAAGGTGGCCCGGGTCGCCGGGCAGTACACCAAGCCCCGGTCGCTGCCGACCGACGCCCGGGGCCTGCCGGCCTACCGCGGCGACATGATCAACTCGCTGGAGGCCACGCCGGAGGCGCGGGTCGCCGACCCGCAGCGCATGATCCGGGCGTACGCGAACTCCGCCGCCGCCATGAACATGCTCCGCGCCTACCTCGCCGGTGGCCTGGCCGACCTGCACGCCGTGCACGACTGGAACAAGGGCTTCGTGCGCAACTCCCCGGCCGGCGAGCGGTACGAGGCCATCGCCCGCGAGATCGACCGGGCGCTGGCCTTCATCCGGGCCTGCGGGATGACCGACGACGACGCCCTGCGTACGGTCACCCTCTACTGCTCGCACGAGGCGCTGGCGTTGGAGTACGACCGGGCGCTGACCCGGGTCTCCGGCAACCGGGCGTACGGGCTGTCCGGGCACTTCCTCTGGATCGGCGAGCGCACCCGGCAGATCGACGGCGCGCACATCGACTTCATCTCCCGCATCGCCAACCCGATCGGGGTCAAGCTCGGCCCGACCACCACCCCGGACGAGGCGATCGAGCTGTGCGAGAAGCTGAACCCGGAGAACATCCCCGGCCGGCTCACGCTGATCAGCCGGATGGGCAACCACAAGGTACGCGACGCGCTGCCGCCGATCGTGGCGAAGGTGACCGCCGCCGGGGCGAAGGTGGTGTGGCAGTGCGACCCGATGCACGGCAACACCCACGAGTCGTCGAACGGTTACAAGACCCGCCACTTCGACCGGATCGTCGACGAGGTGCTTGGCTACTTCGAGGTGCACCGTGGCCTGGAGACCCACCCGGGCGGTCTGCACGTCGAGCTGACCGGCGAGGATGTCACCGAGTGCCTGGGTGGCGCACAGGGCATCGCCGATCTCGACCTGCCGGACCGGTACGAGACCGCCTGTGACCCGCGACTGAACACCCAGCAGTCGCTGGAACTGGCCTTCCTCGTAGCGGAGATGCTCCGTGGCTGAGCTTGCGAGCCCCGCAGTCGGCAGCCGGGAGGGATGATCGTGGCTGACGCGAGGAGTGAGCTTGCGAGCCCCGCAGTCGGCGGCCGGGAGGGATGATCGTGGCTGACGCGAGGAGTGAGCTTGCGAGCCCCGCAGTCGGCGGCCGGAAGGGATGATCGTGGCTGAGGTGATCGCGGATCTGCGTTCGGACACGGTGACCCGGCCCACGGCCGGGATGCGCGAGGCGATGGCCACTGCCGAGGTCGGCGACGACGTCTACGGCGAGGATCCGGCGGTCAACGCGCTGGAAGCCGAGGTCGCCGCGCTGTTCGGGCACGAGGCGGCGCTGTTCTGCCCGACCGGGTCGATGGCCAACCAGATCGCCCTGCAACTGCTGGTGCCGCCGGGCGCGGAACTGCTCTGCGACGCCGACGCGCACGTGGTCACGTACGAGATGGGGGCCGCTGCCGCGTACGGCGGCATCACCTCGCGGACCTGGCCTGCCGTCGGTGCGGAGATCGACCCCGACGTGGTCGCCGGCATGATCCGGCCCGACGGCTACTGGGCGGTGCCCACCCGGGTCATCGCCGTGGAGCAGACCCACAACCGTGGCGGCGGTGGGGTGATCTCCCTCGACACCCTGCGTGAGCTGCGCCGGATCGCGGACGCGGCACAGCTGGCGCTGCACTGCGACGGTGCCCGGATCTGGCACGCGCACGTCGCCGACGGGGTGCCGCTGGTCGAATACGGCGCGCTCTTCGACACCCTCTCGGTCTGCCTGTCCAAGGGACTCGGCGCGCCGGTCGGCTCCCTGGTGGTGGGCTCCGGCGAGCGGATCGCGCGGGCCCGGGTGATCCGCAAGCGGATGGGCGGCGGCATGCGTCAGGCCGGCATCCTGGCCGCGGCCGGACGGTACGCTCTCGCCCACCACGTCGACCGGCTCGCCGAGGACCACGCGAAGGCGGCCCGGCTGGCCGAGGCGATCGCACCGTTCGGGATCCTGGCCGCCCCGGTACGCACCAACCTGGTCCCGCTGGATTTGACCAAGGCGTCGCTGGACGCGCCCACTCTGGCCGCCGCCGCCCGCGCCGAGGGAGTGCTCATCTCGGTGCTCGGTCCCCGTACCGCCCGCCTGGTCACCCACCTCGACGTGTCGGACGCCGCCATCACCCACGCCACCACCACCCTCACCACCCTCCTCCGCACCTAACCCC
>NZ_POTX01000351.1 GCF_003236305.1 Micromonospora endophytica
GCCTAACGTCCCCCCGCCGTCGTTGGATCTTGTTGCGAAAGTGCCCCCATGAGGGCGCCTTCGCAACAAGATTGCGTCTGTCGGGGTTTACGCGCGGACGTCGGGCGGCACACGAACGGCCCCCTGCGGTAACAAGGGGCCGTTCCTGCGGATATTCCGTACGGCCTCCAGGAAAGGGTCCGAGGTGCCTCGGTTGAACGTGGTTACCTCCCAGCCTGCAGCGACAGCGGCGGTGACGATCGCGTAACCCACGAACCAGGTTCCGCCGAGCACGAGCAAGCGCATACGAGCATCATCCCTAAAATATCTGCTCGGACTTGAGGTCGACCCGGGTGGCGAGGCTCCGCATGCTCATCCACCTGGTGCTCATTGACGCTCACGTAATTCGTGAGCGCCGACATCCACCCCCCGCGTGGTACCGCGGTACCACGCCGGATGAGCACCGTGGTCGGATGGCGGGCCGCCCGGCCGTCCGTAACGTCGGCCCGGTGATCGAAGTTCAAGACCTGACCAGGAGGTACGGCGGCGTCTCGGCAGTGCGGAACGTGTCGTTCCGCCTGGAACCCGGTGTCTTGCACGGGATCGTCGGCCCGGCCGACGCCGGCAAGTCCACGACGCTGCGCCTGATGGTCGGGCTGGACCGGGCCACGTCCGGCCGGTGCCTGTTCGACGGCCGGTCCTACCGTGATCTGGCGTACCCGCTGCGGGAGGTCGGCATCCTGCTCGCCCCGCCGCCGGCTCATCCCGGCCGCACCGGCCGCGACCACCTGCGGATCCTCGCCCGGACCCACGGGATCCCGGACCGCCGCACCGACGAGGTCCTGGAGATGACCGGGCTGGCCGACGTCGCGCGGCTGCGGGCCGGCGTCTATTCCCCGGGCCTGCGGCAGCGGCTCGGCCTGGCCGGCGCGCTGCTGGGTGACCCGCCGGCCCTGCTGCTCGACGATCCGGCGGCCGGACTGGACCCGGACGGTGTCGCCTGGCTGCGCGCCCTGCTCCGCACGCTCGCCCGCGAGGGCCGGGCCGTCCTGGTCACCGGCCGCCTGACCGGGGAACTGGCCCGCGACATCGACCGGCTGATCATTCTCGGGCGAGGCCGGGTGCTCGCCGACGCTCCGGCGGCCGAGGTGATCTCACGGAACACGGTCCCGGCGGTGTGGGTCCGCCCGGACCGCCCGGACGACCTGGAGAAGCTGCTGCGCGGGCACGGCGCGGCCGTCGCCCTGCGCCCGGACGGCCGCCTGGAGATCACCGGGCTGACCTCGGCCGACATCGCCGGGCTGGCCGCCCGCGCCGGGATCCTGCTGATCGAGAACACCCCGGTGCACGCCTGCCTCGATGACGTCTACCTGGCTCTGGCCCGCGGCCGATGATCCGCCTCGTCGCCGCCGAGTGGCTGAAACTCCGTACCCTGAAATCGTTCTGGATCTGCGCGGGAACCGCGCTGGTCCTCACCCCCACGGCTGCGGCGTTGTCCGGGCTCCTGGCCGCTGCGGTCCTCCAGACGGTGATCATCGTGCTGGCGGCTGTCGTGCCCGGTTCGGAGTACGCCACCGGAACCATCCGGACGACCTTCCTGGCCACACCCCGCCGGATCGCCGTGATGACCGCGAAGGCCCTGGTGGTGACCGTGGTCGCGGCGGTGCTCGGGGCCGTGTGCCTGATGCTGGCGTACGCTGTCGTGACGCCGGTCGATGTGCGCCACGGCACAGTCGTGGGCCGGTCGGCCGTCGATATCGGATACTGCCTGCTCGTGGCGCTCTTCGCGTTCGCCGTCACGCTCGCCGTCAAGCACACGGCGTCCGCTGTCAGCCTCGCCCTCAGCGCCGTCCTGCTGGTCAGATTGGTGCTGATGGTGGTGAGCATGATGTTCGGGGCCGACCCGTCGACGGCTTTCTGGAACCTCTGATCCGTGGAGCCCGACACCGGGATCCGGGTCTTCTGGGCCAACCATCCCCACCTGGCCACCGTCATCGTCGTCGTGGTCAGCCTCACGGCCGGCCTCGACTTCGACATGCTGACCGGCGACATGACCCGCGCCAGCTGGTGGGCGGTGGCCGTCAACACGGTGATCTCGCTGGCGCTGATCTGGCGGCGGTCGTGGCCGTGGGCGGTGCTGGCGGTGACCGTGACCGGCGACGTGCTGTCCGGCGACACCCAGCTGATCGCGTTCGCCGTGGTGATGTATGCGCTGGTGGTACACCGCTCGTTGCAGGCTGCGACGATCGGCGCGGTGCTCTCGGTGGCCGTGCTCGGGGTGGTCACCTTCCAGCATGAGGGCCGCTACGGGCTCGGCCCCTTCATCGGCCTCTACGGGCTCGCGGTGATCATTCCGGTGCTGGTCGGCGCGACCGTCGCCACCCGTCGCCGGCACGTGCGGTCGCTGGAGGACCGGGCCGCCCGGCTGGCCCGTGAGAAGGAGCAGGAGGGCAAGCTGGCCGCCGCCCGCGAGCGCGTGCGGATCGCCCACGACATGCACGACATCGTCGCCCACAACCTGACCATCATGGTCCGCCTGGCCGACGGCGCGACCGCGGTCGCCGACACCGACCCGGAACGTTCCCGCAAGGCCGTGCAGCGGGTCGCTGCCCTGGGACGGGAGGCGATGACCGACATGCGCCGGCTGCTCGGCGTGCTGCGCGACGACACCCCGGACACTCCTGGTGACCTGGAGAGCCTGATCGAGACGTTCCGGATCGCCGGCCTGCCGGTGACCCTGCGCCGTCACGGGCCGGATCCGTCCTCACCGGGTCTGCAGCGGGTGGTGTTCCGGGTCGTGCAGGAGTCGCTGACCAACGCGCTGCGCTACGCCGACAGGCCCACCGACGTCCTGGTCGACCTGGACTACGGCGACGACCCGATCCGGATCATGGTCGCCGACGACGGCCGGGGCACCACGCCGGCCCCGTCGGTCGGCAGCGAGCAGGGTCTGAACGCGATGCGCGAACGAGTCGCCATGTACGGCGGCACCGTCGAAGCCGGCCGTCAGGTGGTCGGGTGGACCGTACGAGTAAACCTGCCCCATCCCTCAGAAGGCGCCGATGTCTGAGATAACCCTGCTGCTCGTGGACGACCAGGAACTGCTGCGCGAGGGCATGGCCATGGTCCTCGGCGCGACACCCGGCCTGCGTATCGTCGGTGAGGCCGGCGACGGCCGGGTCGGTGCCCTGCTGGCCCGGGAACTCCGCCCCGACGTGGTGCTGATGGACGTCCGGATGCCGATCATGGACGGGATCGAGGCGACGCGGGACATCGTCGCCAACTGTCCCGGCACCCGGGTCCTCATCCTGACCACCTTCGACCTGGACGAGTACGCGTTCACCGGCCTGCGCGCCGGGGCCAGCGGCTTCCTGCTCAAGGACGCGCCCTCGGCCGACCTGATCGACGCGGTCCGCACCGTCGCAGCCGGCGCGGCGGTGGTCTCGCCCCGGATCACCCGCGCCCTGCTCGACCACTACCAGGGCGGGCGGGCCCCCGACCCGGCGGGCACGAGCCTGCTGGAGGAGCTGACCGCCCGGGAGCGCGAGGTGCTGGTCGCGATCGGCCGTGGACTGTCCAACCCTGAGATCGCCGGGGAGTTGTTCCTGTCCGAGTCGACGGTGAAGACCCATGTCGGCCGGGTGCTGGCCAAACTGGGGGCCCGCGACCGGGTGCACGCGGTGATCTGGGCGCACACGAACGGGCTCGTCTGAGTCGTGTGGTACCGCGGTACCACGCGGGATGAGCACCGTGGTCGGATGGCTGCCCGGCGGGGCGTCCGTAGTGTCGTTCCTATGCCCGAGGTCGATGAAATAACGGCCTCTGACCAGGAGAAACCCACCCCGCGTCTCGCCGGAAGAGGAATGTGTCATGACCACCAGAACCCGCGTCAACCCGCTTGTGATCTGGGTGCCGGTCTCGGTCGCCGTGCTCGTCGCCGCGTTCGTGGCCTGGATCGGCTGGCCGGCCGGGCCCGCCCAGCTGCCGGAGGGCGCCTCGACCGTCGACGTCTATCTGATCAGTGACGAGCTGAGCAAGCCGGCCGAGCGCGGCCAGACCGACGGCTGGTTCGGCGGTCTCGGCATGCCGTGCGGCACCGACGCGTGGTACGTCGAGGCGAACAACACCGCGATGTGCGCGGCGCTGGACGGCCCGAAGGGCACCATCGTCGTGAACACCAGGGACAAGCAGATCTCGCTGCCCGACGCGTCGCAGACCGCGCTGAAGGTCTGGGCCACCGAGGCCGACACCGACACCGAACAGCACACCACCCGCGTCCTGCTGGTGCAGGACAGCACCGCGGTCGCGGTCGTCGCCCTGGCCAGTCCGGCCACCGCTGCCCCGGTCGACTAGCCCCGCACCTGAGTCGCTTGACGGGCGTCACCGACGTCGGTGGCCCAGTCGCGCCCCATTTCAGAGACAGGAAGTCCGATGAACACCAAAATCTCCCGAATCAGTGCCCTCGCCGCCCTCGTGCTCGTCTCCGCCACCGCCACCGCGTGCTCGTCCGGGACGACCACGACCAC
>NZ_POTX01000352.1 GCF_003236305.1 Micromonospora endophytica
CTCGTCGACCGGCTGGATCCGGAGGATGTCCGCGCCCTGCAACGGGTCTACTTCGGCACGGTCGCCGACGTACTTCTCCACCGCGCCGTGCCATCGGCGCAGCACCCCGGCGACCGTGCCGAAGTAGACCCGTTGCAGGGCGCGGACATCCTCCGGATCCAGCCGGTCGACGAGTCCGGTCGAACCGACGATGTCGGCGAAGAGGACGGTGACGGTGCGCCGCTCCTCGGTGATGGGCCAGTTGATCTGCCGGACCGACACTGGCGCGGCTTCGACGGTGGACATGGGCATGGAGACGCACCCGCCTCTCCCCCCGTGCGTGTCGACGTTGCCACGGAGGCTGCCATCCCAGGCCCGACGGCGGATCGGCAGAACGACGTATGTCGTCCGAACTCCGCCATTGGTCGCAATTTCGACGCGAGGCGTAGGAACGACTCTAGAGCGGCCGGGTGGCTGTGACTAGGCTGCGAGCCATGGCCAGCGACGTGGAGAGCACCCCGCTCGTCGGTCGGGCCGACCTGGTGGCGACGGTACGTGCCGCGCTGCTCGACGAGGTGGCACCGGGGAACACCGCGGCCGTCTTCCTCACCGGCGAGAGCGGCGTGGGCAAGACACGCCTGCTGCACGAGATCGGTGACCGGCTGCGCGACGGCGGCGCGCTGGTGCTCACCGGCTCCTGTCTGGACATCGGAGACGCTTCGCCGCTGCACCCGCTGCGTCAGGCGCTGCGTCGACTCGACAGCGACCTGGCCCCGCCCGCCGTGGCCTCGGTCCGTGCGTTGTCTGCGGTGTTCGCCGCGGAGGGCACCGGCCCGGACGGGGCGGGCGCGCTGCTGGAACGGGTCTCGCGCGGGCTGAGCGTGATCGCCGGTGGGCGGCCGGTGGCGCTGGTGCTCGACGACCTCCAGTGGGTCGACCGGACCACCCGCCAACTGCTGCTCTATCTGCTCGCCGGCCTGGGTGACCTGCAACTGTCGGTGCTCGCGGCGGTGCGTGCGGAGTCGCTGCAGGGCGCGCATCCACTGCGCCGGGTGCTCACCGAACTGCGCCGGCTGCGGTCGGTGCGGGTGCTCGACCTGGCGCCGCTGGACCGGGCCGCCACCGAGCAACTCGCCGCGGCGGTGGTCCGCCAGCCGCTGACGCCCGAGGCGGCCGAGCGGCTGTGGCGGCGCAGCGGCGGCAACCCCTTCGTCGTCGAGGAACTCTCCCGGGACCTGCGCGACGGCCGCGACGGCCTCTCCGACACCCTGCGGGAGGTCTTCCTGGCCCGGGTGGACGCCCTGCCCCGGCCGGCGCACCGGGCCGTGCACGCGGTCGCCGCCGGGGTGGAGCCGGTCGAGCACTGGCTGCTCGCCCAGGTGGTCGGGCTGCCCGAGCAGGAACTGCTGGACCCGGTCCGCGCGGCCGTCTCCCATCGGCTGCTGGTCAGCTCAGACGACGGGTACCGGCTACGTCACCGGCTCGTCGCGGAGGTACTCGCCGACGAACTGCTGCCGGCCGAACGAGCCCTGCTGCACCGCCGCTACGCCGAGGCGTTGACCGCCGTGCCCGGTGAGTTGCACCAGGCCCGGCTGGCTCACCACTGGCGGCTGGCCGGCGAGCCGGAGCGGGCCCTGCCGGCGGCGGTGGCGGCCGCGCAGGAAGCCGAGCGACTGTACGGCTACGCCGAGGCGCACCGGCACTGGTCGGTCGCGGTCGAGCTGGCCGAGGGCCTGCCCGGTGTGGACCGCACCGCCCTGCTCGGGCACGCGGCCGAGGCCGCCCACCACTGTGGCGAGTACGCCCGGGCGCTGTCCCTGCTGGAGGAACTGGCCGGTGCCGACGCCGGTCTTCCCGTCTGCGAGCTGCACATCCGGCGAGCCCGTTACCTCGCCGCCGCCGGCCGGTCGGCGCTGGCCGAGGCGGAGTACCAGCACGCGTTGGAGGTGGCCGACTGCACCGACCGGCAGCGGGCCACCGCCGCCGCCCGGCTGGCCGAGCTGCTGCTGCACCTGGGCCGGTACGCCGACGCGGGTCAGCGGGCGCGGGAGGCGCTGGCCCTGGCTGAGCAGGCCGACGGGGCCACCACCGAGGTGGTGCTGGCCAGCATGGCGCTGGGTTTCTCCGAGGCGTTCGGTCAGGATCCGGAGGCCGGCCTGGCGGTGCTGCGTCGGGCGTTGGAGACCGCCGAGCGGGCCGGTAGACCGGAGGACGTGGCCCTGGCCTACCTGCACCTGGCCGAGTTGCTCACCGGCCCGCTCAACATCCTCGAAGAGGGGGTGGTGGTGGCCCGCCGGGGTGCCGAGCGGGTCACCGAGCTCGGACTTGGCCGCAGCTACGGCACCCGGCTGCTGGCCATCGCCACCAACGGGCTGTTCCGGGTGGGGCAGTGGGCCGAGGCGGAGAAGGTCGTCGCGGCGGCGCTGCGGCACCGGCCCTCCGGCGCGGACGCGGTCGAGTTGCTGCTGGCCCGCTGCCGGCTCTCGGTCGGCTACGGTGACGCCGAGGCCGCCGACCGGGATCTGGACGCGGTGGCCACCATGCTCGCCGGCGGCGGGGCCCGGCACGTCATCCCCCTGCTCACGCTGCGCGCCGGGATCGCCATGTGGCAGGGGCGCCACGACGTGGCCCGGCACGCGGTGCAGCGGGGCCTGACCGAGACCCGCTCCGACGACCTGGTCATCCTCGCCGTGCTGGTCTGGCACGGCCTGCGCGCCGAGGCCGAGGCGCACGCCAGCCGCACGGTCGCCGTCGACGCCAATGCGGTGCGCCGGCTGCGGGAGATCGCCGACCGGGTGGCCGGCCGCAGCGAACGGGCGGCGCAGCCGGTACGCGACGTCGTCGACGGATATCTGGCGCTCTGCGCGGCCGAGGTGAGCCGTCTCGACGGGGCGGATCCGGAGCTGTGGGCACGGGCCGCGGCCGAGTGGGATCACCGCAACCACCCGTACCCGGCGGCGTACTCGCGGCTGCGGCAGGCCGAGGCGCTACTGGCCCGGCGACGCCGGCCGGCCACCGCCGGGAAGCTGCTGCGCCAGGCGTACCAGTCGGCGCAGGCACTCGGTGCGGTGCCGCTGACCGAGGAGATCCGTACGTTGGCCGGTCGGGCCCGGATCCCGCTTGAGGAAAGGGCGGCGCGCCCGTCGACGCCGACCGCGGCGGGCGGCGACGAACTGACCGTGCTCACCGCCCGCGAACGGGAGGTGCTGGCGGCGGTGGCCGAGGGACTGACCAACAAGGAGATCGGCCAGCGGCTGTTCATCAGCGAGCGGACCATCGGCGTCCACGTCTCGCACATCTTCGACAAGCTGCACGTGCGTACCCGCGTACAGGCGACCGCCATCTTCCTCCACAGTCGCCGGTAGGTTCCGGATACGTCGTTCTACTGATGTCGCCAGCCCGTACGGCTGAAAGGCTGAGCCTGGCGCCGGCGCAGGAACGACGGCGTCGGCGAAGGTACGACTGTGCCGGCGATCAGGGCGGAGATGGCATGAGCGAGTTAGTCACCGGACTCGACCCGGTGCTGTCCCGTGGTGGCGTACGCCAGAGCGGAGCGGCCGGCCTGACCGAACCGGTCTGGGGGCCGGTGCAGGCCGACATGGTCGATCTCCTGGCCGAGCACCCGGCCGACGTGCCCGCCGTGGTCGATCACCTGACCCGGTTGCAGGATCTGCTGGTCCAACTGCCTCCGCTGCTGGACAGCTGCCCGCTTGCCGACTTCAACCGGCTGTACCTCACCATCACCACGAGCGTGTTGGAGGGTCTATACACCGACAGGTTCGTCGACCCGGCTTTCCTGTCCCGGTTGGACGTGGAGTTCGCCGCTCGTTACTTCGACGCGCTGCGGCTGTGGAGCGACGGCAACCCGGCCACTCCGAACGCGTGGGCGTGTCTGTTCGAGCGGATGTGTGGCCCGGACGCCCGACCGCTGCCCTCGGCGGCGGCGGGCGTGAACGCGCACATCAACTTCGATCTGCCGTTCGCGCTGGTGACCACCTTCGCCCACCTGGAGTCCGAGCCGGTCGACAGCAGCGATCAGCACCGGGACTACCTGGAGATCAACAAGATCTTCGCCGAGAAGATCCCCGAGCTGCGTCGGGGCTACCTGGAGCGGTGGCAACTGCTCATCGACATGCTCAACGGCAACATCGACGACTGGTACCAGGGTGAGTTGGTCGGCTACACGCGTGATGTCGCGTGGCGCAACGCGCAACGCATCTGGCGGTGCCGACACGACCCGCATCGACACGAGCGCGAGCGCAAGCGGCTCGACGACGCGGCCGCGGCGCTCGGTCGGCTGCTGCTGTCGCCCCTCGGGGCGCTCCTGCAGTAGCCGGGACGGGGGGTCCCCGCGCTCCGCTCCGAGGCGGAGCGCGGGGGCGGTCCGACCCCACCCGGGTGACCACGCCCGGATCAGCACCACGGGGGATCAGCACCACGTGGGGTCAGCACCACGGGGGATCAGAACCACGGGGTACGGGGCCCCGGGCCCGGACCGGGGGGACCGGGGCAC
>NZ_POTX01000353.1 GCF_003236305.1 Micromonospora endophytica
ACCCTGACCCGTCCCGTCCCGTCCCCACTCGGCTGCGTTGATCAAGAGGTTCTGGTCTGAGAGAGCGTTCTCGGCTGACGGAAACTTCTTGATCAACGCTGCGGGCGGGGGCGGGTTTGGCAGCGGGGACAGCTGTACGACGACCGGTTCATGAACGCCTCGCGCCGGATCGGGGCGCCGCAGCGGCGGCAGGGCTGTCCCTCGCGACCGTAGACGTTCAACGACCTGTCGAAGTAGCCGCTCTCGCCGTTGACGTTGACGTAGAGGGCGTCGAAGCTGGTGCCACCTGCGGTGATGGCCTCACCGAGCACGTCCCGGACGTGACCGAGCAGCCGCAGTGCGGCCGGTCCCGTAAGCGCCTCGCTCGACCGGGTGCCGTGCAGCCCCGCGCGCCACAGCGCCTCGTCGGCGTAGATGTTGCCCACCCCGGAGATCAGCGTCTGGTCCAGCAACGCGCGCTTGACCTCGGTACGCCGCCGCCGCAACGCCGCCACGAACTGCGCGTCGGAGAACTCCTCGTCGATGGGATCCCGGGCGATGTGCGCGATTTCCGCGGGAAGCGTCGCACCGCCCTCGCTCACCGACAGCCCGCCGAACGTACGCTGATCGACAAAGCGCAGCTCAGGGCCGTCATCGGTGAAGCGGAAGCGTACCCGCAGGTGCGTCTCGTCGGGCGCGCTGGCCGGTTGCAGGAGCAGCTGCCCCGACATGCCCAGGTGTCCGATCACCGCGTCACCGCTGTCTAGCGGCAGCCAGAGATACTTGCCGCGGCGACGTACGTCGAGCACGGTCCGGCCAGCCAGGACGTCGGCGAAGTGGGCGCCCCCCGGCGCGTGCCGACGCACCGCACGAGGGTGACGCACCTCGACCGAGCCGATCCGTCGGCCGGTGACCCAGCGGGCCAGTCCCTGGCGGACGGTCTCCACCTCGGGCAGCTCAGGCACCGCGCGCCTCGGCCTGCGCCGGGTGCCTGTCGACAGCCTGCGCCGCGTCAACCGACTGGGCCGGGTCAACCGCCTGGGCCGCGTCAACCGCCTGCGCTGCGTCGACCACCTGGGCCGGGTCGGCGGGCGGGGATCCGGCCTCGGCCACCTCGGCGGCGACCGGTTGCCCGGCGCCGTCCGCACCATCCGCCACCGCCGCCGGCTCAGCCATCTCAGCCGGCTCAGCCATCTCAGCCGTCTCGGCCTGCTCGGCCGTGTCGGTGAGCGTCCGCCACGCGGATTCCGCCGCCCGCTGCTCGGCTTCCTTCTTGCTGCGGCCCTCGGCACCGCCGTACCGGTTGCCGGCGACCACCACCCAGGCGGTGAAGGTCTTCAGATGGTCCGGGCCGGTGCCCTCGATCCGGTACTCCGGCACACCGAGGCCGAGCGCGGCAGTCAACTCCTGGAGGCTGGTCTTCCAGTCCAGGGCGGCACCCCGGCCGGCCGACTCGGCCATCAGCGGGTCGAACAGCCGGTGGATGACGATGGCGGCGGTGTCCAGCCCGTACTGGAGGTAGATCGCGCCGAGCAGCGCCTCCAGGGTGTCGGCGAGGATGCTCGCCTTGTCCCGGCCGCCGGTGGTCTCCTCCCCCTTGCCGAGCAGGAGGTACGCGCCGAGCCCGTCCGGACCCAGGCCACGGGCCACGTCAGCGAGGGCACGCATGTTGACCACGCTGGCCCGCAACTTGGCCAGTTGCCCCTCCGGCAGATCCGGGTGGTTGTGGAACAGCGCCGTGGTGATCACCACGCCGAGTACCGAGTCGCCCAGGAACTCCAACCGCTCGTTGGTGGGCAGGCCGCCGTTCTCGTACGCGTACGAGCGGTGGGTCAGGGCCCGCTCCAGCAGGTCAGGATCCATCGAGACGCCGAAGGCAGCCTCGAGATGGCCGATGGTGGGCCGCCGTCGCTTGTCGTTGCTCATGATGTGCGTACCTCGGTGTCGGTGGTGCGGACGTGGCGTTCCCGGGCGAGCACCGCGGCGACCCGGGCGACGGCGTTCTGCCGCCAGAGCTGGGCGGCGAGCGCGATGCCGGAGGCGATGTCGTCGGCGCTGGCCGCACCGTGGCAGACCACCACGGTGCCGGCCACCCCGAGCAGGGTGGCGGCCCGGGGCGCAGCTCCGCCGGGTGGCGGCCCGCCAGCCAGGGCGTACGCGCTCTCCACCGCCTTGAGCAGCACATTGCCGGTGAAGCCGTCAGTGACCACCACGTCGGCGCGGGTGCCGCGGCAGACGTCGTACCCCTCGACCAGCCCGACGTAGCGGGCCCCACCGGGCAGTTCGGCGGTGCTGAGCACCGGGTCGGTCAGGCGGCGGGCCCGGTCGCCCTTGCCTGGTTCGGTGCCGACGGAGAGCAGGCCCACCCGGGGTGCGGCCAGGCCGTGCGCGATCGCGGCGTAGGCGGCACCGAGCACGGCGTGCCGGGCGAGGGTCGCCGCGCTCGGCTCCAGCGAACCACCGACGTCCAGGAGCAGGACCGGCCCGGCCACGGCCGGGAGCGCGGCCACCAGAGCCGGGCGGCGGACCTCGGGCCAGCGGCCGAAACCGAGCGCGGCGGCGGTGACGGTGGCGCCGGTGGAGCCGGCGGAGATCAGGGCATCGGCCTGCCCGGACCGGACGGCGGCGACGGCCGCGCGAATCGTGGTGTCGGCACGGGCGGCGGTGAGGTCCTCGGCCATGCCGACGGCGTTGTGAACGGGACGCACGGTGATCCGGACGCGTTCGGCCGGGTCGAGGGCGTCGATGAGCGCGCCGGCCGCCTCTGGCGGGCCGACGAGCAGCAGGTGCAGGTCAGGGTCGACACGCACCGCCCGTAGAGCGCCGTCCACCACGACGGCGGGAGCATCGTCCCCGCCGAGGAGGTCAACGGCGATCCGTGCGGTGCCCGGCTGCTTCGCGACGCCGGCCGGGGCGAGCCGGCCGGCGTCGGCGGGAGCAACGGGCGATCGCCGGGTGGTGCGCGACGCCCGACCCGTGGTCGGAGACGTCACTCGGCGTCCGGATCAGACCTCGAGGACCTGGCGGCCGTTGTAGGTGCCGCAGACGGAGCAGGCGGCGTGCGGCAGCTTCGGGGACTTGCACTGCGGGCAGGCCACGGTCGCGACCGCCGCGGCCTTCCAGTTCGCCCGGCGGGACCGGGTGTTGCTGCGCGACATCTTGCGCTTGGGGACGGCCACGGTTCTTACTCCTCTGTACGGGTCAGTTGCGACAGGCCCGCCCAACGCGGGTCGATCTGCTGGTGGCTGTGGTCGGCCGGCAGATCGTCCCAGTGCACCCCACAGTCGGGGCACAGGCCCGGGCAGTCCTGCCGGCAGAGCGGGTTGGTCGGCAGCGCCAGCACCACCGCGTCCCGCACCGCCGGTTCCAGGTCGATCAGGTCTCCCTGCATCCGACCGACCTCATCCTCCTCGGTGGTGACATCCGTGGTGCTGTTCTCGTACGCGTACAGCTCCTGGATCGTCACCGCCACCGAGTCGTTGATCTCGCGCAGGCAGCGACCGCACTCGCCGCGGACCGGACCGCTGACGGTCCCCGAGACGAGCACGCCCTCGGACACCGACTCCATCCGCAGATCGAGCTCGAGGTCCGCGCCCTCCGGCACGGCGATCAACTCCCCGCCGAGGTCCGACGGCGCCGGAACCACCCGGTTGACGGTACGCAACGCACCAGGCCGACGCGGCAGTTCCCTCGTGTCGAGGACCAGCGGCGACCTGGGGTCGAGTGAGACAGGTGATTGTTTAGGCATAGTTAGACTCCGGCCGGTGAGAGGCCGACAAGCGAGATTACCTGCACCAGCGCCGGACCGTCGAATCGGGGGCGGCCGACCGGGGCATCGTCACTGCTGACGGGCGGTCCACGGCGACCGCCCTGGTGTGCTTCAGAAGGGCAGCGGGCGTTCCGCCTCGTCGCCGCCGAAGGTGCCGATCTCCCGCAGCGCGTGCATCTTGTCCCGTCCGCGCTCGATGGAGGCCAGCGCCCGGGTGAGGAACTGCTCGAAGTTGGCGAGCGCGGTGTCGACGTAGTCGTCGACCTCCTCGCGAAGGCGTTGCGCCTCGGCGCGCGCCTCGGCGATGATCCGGGCACCCTCGTGCTCGGCGGAGACGGTGATCTCGTTCACCGACACCAGTCGGGCGTGTTCCGCCTCACCCTCGCTGATGATCCGGTCGGCTTCCCGCTTGCCGGCCTCCATGATCTTGTCCCGCTCCTCCAGCAGGGCAGCGGCCCGGCGCAGGTCGGCGGGCAGCTCGGCGCGCAGCTCGTCCAGGGCCGCGATCATCTCGCCCCGATCGACCATGCAGTTGTTGCGCGACATGGGCACGGAGCGCGCCTGCTCCACCATGGCGATGAGTTCGTCAATGCGGTCGAGCGGGTCCACCGGCACCTCACTCCTGTCATTCGTCGGGGCGACCTACATCATGCGGGCAGCGCCCCGGTTCCCGCCTCACCCAATAATGTCGTCCCATTCGCCCACCC
>NZ_POTX01000354.1 GCF_003236305.1 Micromonospora endophytica
CGTGGGTGGGTCAGGGGATCGGCCATTCGTGGACGGGACGGTTGCTGTGCATCAGCTCGACGTAGTGCCGGACCACCTCGCGCAGCGCGTCCGGCCGGTCCAGGTGGTCGGCAGACTCCAGCCGGTGCAGCGTCGCCACCTGCCAGCTTGCCCCGTTCCGTCCGGTCAGGCAGCGTTGCTCGATGATGCCGAGCAGTCGATCCCGCTCGCCCGGGTCGAGGCCCCACCGGTCCAGGCCGTCGTGGGCCAGCGGCAGCAGGCGGCGCAGCACCAGCTCGGTGACCGGCAGATAGCCCAGACCCGGCCAGAAGATGTGCGCGTCGATGCCGTGCCGGGCGCAGGTGTGGAAGTTCTCCTCGGCGGCGCTGAACGACATCTGCGACCACAGCGGCCGGTCCGCCTCGGCCAGCGCGCGCACCAGTCCGAAGTAGAACGCGCCATTGGCGACGGTGTCCAGCACGGTCGGCCCGGCGGGCAGCACCCGGTTCTCCACCCGCAGGTGCGGGCGACCGCGCAGCACGTCGTAGACCGGCCGGTTCCAACGGTAGATGGTGCCGTTGTGCAGGCGCAGCTCGGCAAGCGCCGGCACGCCGCCGGCAGCCAGCGTCTCGGCCGGATCCTCCGCCTCGCAGACCGGCAGCAGCGCGGGAAAATAGCGTACGTTCTCCTCGAACAGGTCGAACACCGAGGTGATCCAGCGTTCCCCGAACCAGACCCGGGGTCGTACCCCCTGGGTTTTGATCTCTTCCGGCCGGGTGTCGGTGGCCTGCTGGAACAGCGGGATCCGGGTCTCCCGCCACAGCTCGCGGCCGAAGAACAGCGGCGAGTTGGCGCCGAGCGCCACCTGGATCCCGGCGATGGCCTGGGCGGCGTTCCAGTAGTCGGCGAACTGGTTCGGACCGACCTGAAGGTGGAACTGGGTGCTGGTGCAGGCCGCCTCCGGGGTGATGGTGTCGGCGGTGACGTTCAGCCGCTCCACGCCGTTGACGGCGATCCGCAGGTCCTCACCCCGGGCGGCGAAGATCTGCTCGTTGAGCAGCGTGTAGCGGGGGTTGGCCGACAGCGCCGCCGCGGTCAGGTGCTCGGGCCGCACGGTGGGCAGGATGCCGATCATCACCAGCTGCGCGCCGACCGTCCGGGCCCGCGCGTCGGCGGAGTTCAGACTGGCCCGTACGCCCTGCTCGAACTCGGCGGTGCCGGTGCCGGTCAGCCGCCGGGGCGGTACGTTGATCTCGACGTTGAACTGGCCGAGTTCGGTCTGGAAGTTCGGATCGGCTATCGCCCGTAGCACGTCGGCGTTGCGCATCGCCGGCATCGAGTCCTTGTCGACCAGGTTCAGTTCGATCTCCAGCCCGGTCATCGGGCGGTCGACGTCGAACCGCGACTCGCGCAGCATCTCGGCGAAGACATCGAGACAACGGCGCACCTTCTCCCGGTAACGGGCCCGATCCTGACGGCTGAACGTCTGCACGCCGACTTGCTCGCCCATGGTCACCACCCTGTCACCGCTGGTACCCCGAACGTCGCACGTCCATGCCAGCGGACGCAGCTCCGGCTGCCCGGATCTCCACCATCCGGCGGGCGATACGGCTCGACGTGCGGTTCGTCCGCCCGGGTGCTGCGGCTAGCATGGCCGACGTGCATGCGAAGGTGACCCGGTTGTTCGTGGTGGCGGCGATCGCGGAGGCGATCTCCTGGGCCGGCCTGCTGGCCGGGATGGCGGTCAAGTACGGCCCGCCCGGCAACGAGCTGGGGGTGCAGATCTTCGGGCCGATCCACGGCGCGCTCTTCGTGGCCTACGGCGTGCTGGTGCTGGCCGTGGCCCGGGTGCACCGGTGGAGTCTGCTGGCCACCGCGGTGGCGCTGGCCTGCGCGGTGCCGCCGTTCGCCACCATCGTCTTCGAGCGCTGGGCGCGCCGGCGCGGCATGCTCACCGTCGCCGAGCCGGCCCGCGATCCGGTCCCGGTCGGCTGACTCACCCAGGTCGGCTGACTCACCTCGGCCGGCCGGCTCACCCCTGGTCCGGTGGGGGCGGGAACGCCGACAACATCGCGGCCACCCCACCAACGCCGACAACGTGGCGGCCACCACAGCTCGGCCCGCGTCGGTTGCTCAGGTGACGGCCGGCGGTGCTCAGGTGAGTGCGGCGCAGGCGGCCAGGGCGGCGAGCAGCAGGACGCCGAGCACGGCCTGGAGCAGCAGCGGCGGGCCCAGGTGCGACCACATCGTGGCGGTACGCGGCCGCAGCAGCTGCCCGGTGGTCAGGTTGACGATCCGTTCGATCTTCGGCGGCAGGTCGGGGTCGCCCTGGTCGCGCAGGGTCAGCTGGACGTGGTCGGCCGGGTGCAGGGCGCTCTGCGGCAGGTGCCCGTGCAGCTCGACCTCGTACGCGCGGCCGTCGGCGTCGCGCAGCCGGATCGGGGTGACCAGATATTCCGGGCCCTTCTTCAGCTCCTTGAACTTGCGTCGGCCGGTGCCGGAGCCGGCGGAGAGCAGGGCCCGGACCAGCTTGGCCAGCAGCCCGACCACCCCGGCGGCGGCGACCACCGCCACCAGCGCGGGCTGCTTGACCCGCACCTCCCGGGCGTAGCCGTCCATGAAACGGACGACCTGGGCGGTGAGGATTCGCCCCGTTGGGTGCAGGCTGCGCCGTGAGTACGATGTCGTGTCCATGATCACCACCCGGAGTCCGCGTACGGACACAGATCGTATCGATTCCCGAGGTTGAACGACGTGAATGAAAACCGGTCACGCGGTGGCCGGCAGGTGACAACCGCGAGGGTACGGGTAAGCGGTGGGCCGAGCTGTGAAAGGGGTCGAGCATGCAGCTGTCCTTCCTGCGTCCGCTCTACCAGCGTCCGGGGCCGTGGTGCTCGGTCTACCTGGACGCCTCGCTGGACACCGAGGACGCCCACGCGGCACTCGATCTGCGCTGGCGTGGCCTGCAACGGCAACTGGCCGACCAGGGCGCCGACGAGCCGACGATCGCCGCCATCGACCGGGTGGTACGCGGCCACGACCCGATGCCCGGCGACTACGGCCTGGCCGTCTTCGGCACGCAGGCACGGGTGGTGCTCTCCGAGTACCTGCACGCCCCACCGCGTCGCGATCTGGCCGCGTACACGCTGCTGCCGCACGTGATGCCGCTGCTGGCCCAGCGCGGCGAGCAGGTGGCGTGGGTGCGGGTGCTGGCCGACCGCACCGGCGCCGACGCCATGTCGGTGAGCGCCGGTGGGGTGCCGCGCCGGGCCCACGTGGTGGGGCGGGAGAGCTACCAGTTGCGCCGGGTGAAGCCCGGCGGCTGGTCCCAGTCGCGCTACCAGCGCGCCGCCATGGAGGCGTGGCACCACAACGCCGGTGATGTCACCGCCGCCACCGTCGAACTGGCCGAGCGGGTCGGTGCCGAGGTGGTCGTGGTGGCCGGTGACGTGCGGGCCACCGGCATGATCGCCGCCCAGATGCCGGAGCGCTGGCAGGACCTCGTGGTCCGCACCGACGCGGGTTCGCGGGGTGGCGGGGCCGATCAGAGCCTGCTGGACGACCTGACCGTGCAGACCATCGCCGAGGTGGCCGATCAGCGGATCAGCGCCGCCCTGGACCGCTTCGGCATGCAGCAGGACGTCGGCGCCGGGCTCGACGCGGTGGTGGCCGCGCTCCAGCGCAACCAGGTGGACACGATGCTGATCGTGGACGATCCGTCCGCCGACGGTGAACTCTGGATCGGCCCCGCGGCCACCGACATCGCCACCGACCCGCGGCAGTTGGTCGCCGTCGCCGAGCCGCACCGGGTCCGCGCCGACGCGGCGCTGATCCGCGCGCTGGTCGGCACCGACGCCGAGTTGACGGTGCTGGGCCCGGACGAGGCGCCGGAGCTGGTGGACGGGGTCGGTGCGGTGCTGCGCTACGTCGACCCGGTCACCCCGGGACGGGACGGTGCCTGACCCTACCGGGGTGGAGGCACTCGTTCGCGCGTTGGCGGCCTGGCGGGTGCCACGGGTCTTCGGGCAGCCGGGGGAGCAGGTCGCACCGCTGGTCGAGGCGCTGCGCGCGGCCGGCGGCGAGCCCGAGTACGTGCCCACCGGCCACGGGGAGAGCGCCGCGTTCATGGCCACCGCCCACGCCCGGCTCACCGGTGGGCTCGGTGTCTGCCTGGCGCCGGCCGGCCCGGCCGGGTACGAGCTGCTCGGCGGGCTCGACACCGCCCGCCGCGACGGCCTGCCGGTGCTGGCCGTCCTCGTCGCCGACGGCCCGCCGGGCGGACCCGTCGCGGGCCTCGACCCCACCGATCCGGCGGAGCGGCTCTTCGCCGGGATGTGCCGGCACGTGCGGTACGCCACCGACCCGGGACGTGTCGACGAGGCGGTGCGGTACGCGACGACCACCCCTTGCGGCCCGGTCTGCCTGGTGTTGCCCGCCCCCGGCGCGCCCCACCGT
>NZ_POTX01000355.1 GCF_003236305.1 Micromonospora endophytica
CCGCTAGCTGATATGGACGCCACCACAGCACAAGCCCGAAGATTCCCCCTCGTCGCCCGGCCCCGACCCTCCTGCATCCCGCTCCCCGAACGCGTCGCCGACATCAGCCGCCGCGCTGCCGCCGCCAACCGAGATCACGATGCCGCCGCCGCGTCAGCCGTGTTCAACCTCGCCGCGCTGCTGGCCTCCGACTGCGGGCTACCCAACCTGGCCCGCCAATGGTCAACACGTCTGGCCCGCGCCGCGCTCGCTCACCCTCCACAGGACTTCCGGACCGCAAGCCACAGCCTAGAGCCCGTCATCAATCTCGCGCGACTACGCACCCGCGCCGCAGACGGCACCGGCGCCTGGACAATCCTCCAACAGCTCCACCGGGCCGTCACCAACCGCACCGACACCAGCATCGACGGCATCACCGTCCCCGCCTCCCGCCTGGCACCCGACCGCAGCGAACACCGAGAACTCCGCCGCTGGCTGTGGGCGGTCCTGCTCTCCAGCGGCGCGCACGCCCTAGCCGTCGCCGGACGATGGGACGACGCCTACCACCAACTTCACCAAAACCACGGCATCGGCCGCCGCATGCTCGACGGCCGGCAGATCGCCGTCATCGCCCACACCCTCGCCGGCAGGCACAGCCACGCAATGACCCTGCTACGCGACACCAAGCCCGGCGAACCCTGGGAACACGCTGTCACCTGCCGCCTTGTCCTGCTCTGCCAGCAGGGCGCCACCAGTAGCAGGCAGCGCGACCAGGCCGTGCGCGCCTACCAAGCACTGACCCCCGCCGCAGAGGGCCTAGCCGTGTTCCACACCCGCCTCGGACTCTCCCTCATCGACGCCCTCGGCAGCATCCACCAGCCAGCAGCACAACCCATCGCCACCGACCTCATCAAGCGGGCCGCTGGGGACGGATACACAGCCCGAGACCTCCTCACCCACCCCGCCTGCCGCAGCCTCCTCACACCACGCCAGGCCGCGCAGCTCACGGACGTCGTTACCGCCTGCGGACTCGACACCGGCACCATCCCGACACCCCTGCTCACCGAACTCGCCCACGCGCTCGACACCGCCGAAGACACCCTCACCAGCACTTCCCCCGACACCAACCCCATCCACCCGCACCAAGCCCCGGGCTGATCGCCGCCGTGCAGCGCCTGGTCACCGCCACCGACGACACGACGCACAGCCCATTAGGCGCCGCCCCCGATCAGACGAGGGTCCATGAGCAAGCAGACAAAGACCTCGGGTTCCTCGACCGACACGGCGCACTGACCCGCGACCTGCGCGGCGTGCTGATCCACCACGTCCTGTTCCTGTTCAACCGGCTCGGCATCTCGGCCACCGATACCTGGCTCCTGGCCACAGCCGCCGTGCACGTCACCTTCCACCACTCGTCCGACATCCCACCCGGCTATCAACCTGCCGAGACGCTCCGAGTCACCGAGGCCGACTGCGAAGGTCGACACACTCCCCCGGGCGACGACACGCGCGCTCCGGTCCACATCTGACCAGCTCCGGCGGCCGGTTCCGACGGGGATTGCGCTGAGGCGCCTGGCCCAGTAGTGCTTTGCTAGGCTACCGTGCCGCGAGTTACCGATATTGGTGCGACTCGCACCGACAGCAGGTACGCCAATGAGAGTGGCATGCGAGTGCCGGTCGACCCGGGTCAGCAACGAGCGTCGGGTGTCGACACGGGTGTCGGTGGCGTCGCCTGTAGCCCCTGCCGAAACTGGGATGCCCGAATGGCCTCACGTCCGAATAATGAACGCGTGACGAACGAAGCTGAGAGCAGCGGCGATGAAGGGTTGCCCGCGTTCCGGCCGGCGCGAAAGCCGCGACCGATCTTTGCTGGTACCGCCGCCCATCGCTTCCCGGAGCTACGCGCGCCGCGTGCGCATCTCGATCGGTTGCGCGTTCACCATATCGACCTAGTGCGCCGCGTGCTTGAGGTCGACGGCGGCAAAATTTACCTGCCGGACCTCTTGGTTATGTCGATGATGCAGCGGAGCTACGGCCTGGTGGAAGCGGTCGTTGACTGCGTTGACGGTTACAACTTGGCGGCGGCGGCTCCATTACTCCGGATGCAACTCGACACCCTCGTGCGGGCTTGCTACGTGGCGCATGTTCCGGTGGCCGACGACGTGGTCACAGCGATGCTAAAGGGGACCGAGTTCCGCAGGATGAAGGATGCCGACGGGAAGCCGCTGACCGACGCGCGCCTGATCGAGCTTGCGGCGCCGCATCACCCGTGGCTTCCGCCGGTCTACAAAGAAACGTCAGGCTGGGTGCACCTCTCTCTCAATCATCTCCGCGCCGCGTGGCAGATTACCGGCGACCAGATCAGCTCTGGCGTTCCGCTCTGGCCCGACGTAATCCCCGGAAAGCTCTGGTTGGAGTTGCTGGAGGCGATGACCACGGCGACCGAGCAACTCTTTGGCTACGTCGAGATGTGGGAGAGCCGGAAGGGGCTACCGCTCGGGCAGGCGCGAGGATGGCCGGATGCTGAGCCTGAACCGAGCGCCAGATAGCAACCCTTGCTCGCTGCTGCACTACAGCCCAGATTGTGCAGGTCTCGCCGGAATCCTGGCGTCGGCCGACTACGCGCCGGTAGCGGGGAGTAGGCATTGGCACGGAGACTGGTGGGGCGATAGCCATCGGCACGCTGTTCCTCGGGGTTCGGGTCCATGCACTTTGGCGTGTACCTGACTAGTAGCGGAACTTGCACGCCGGCAGCGATGGCGCCGAACGCACCCGAGCCAGGAGAAGTGGGGCCGATAGCGACCCGGTCCTCGGCGCGTGGTCGCGCCTGCGATGACGGGTCAGCTTGCCACCAAGCCACGTGGCGAGGATCCAGCCGGCCGACTCGACCCGCTGGCCACCTCGCGGACGCGCGGGGAAGCGGGGCCAGGAGAAACTGAAGACAGGTCCACGTCGGTCTCGATGGTGCCAGAAAAGTGGAAACCGGGTCCGGAACAGGCGCGAACGAACGGCTGGCCTTGGCGGAGGGCTGGCACATTGTCCGCGCATGATATGACGGTCGATGTGACGGTGATCGCGGCCCTTCTGCTTCTCTGCATCATCGCTCTGATGGTCGGCTGGATGGTCGTCGCGTCGGCGTTCGGTGGCATGCTGCTCTGGACGGTGCAATGGAGATGCGTGTCGTCCGAGGCGTTTCAGCCGATCCGGCGTCACGGATTGCGGAGAGGCGGGTGGGAGTTACTCCTGTCGGCGGCTGGGCCCGGGGTTCTGCGCCGGCTGGTTGCGCGCGAGTCGTGGAGGCGTGTGCTGCTGCTGTTGCTGGTGCCGTTAGTTGGCTTCATGGTGCCGGTTAGTCTCCCCTATGTCGTCGTCCTTCTGGTGCCGGAATCCGTCGCGAGCGGTGAGTTCGGGCAGGCGATCGAGAGGGTCTGTCTCTTCACAGGATCTCTCGGCGCGTTGGTAGCGATTCGCGTCTTCTGTAAAGGTTTGCAATACATCGCGCAGCCCGACAAGCCACGCGGCAAGATTCCGGCCCTGCGTTTTCCCGACAGTCTGTCCAGCCAGGGTCGGCACCGGCTCGCCACGAACGCATTCTGGTACAGGGCGGTCGATACCGGCGAGTTGCTCGCTGGCACATATCCCGTCCTGGTCCTGTTTGCGGTGCTGGCCGACCTAAAGACTTTCACCGCGCAGCCGTCAGAGGCCGACACCTCGCTTCCGCCGCTTCTTGGCATCATCGTCGTCGTCCTGGCGTTGACGCCGTTGTTCATCCCGGCGCATATCGCTGCCTCTCGTCTGCGCCGTCGCCTTGCCGGATGGCAGTTGTCGGTGGAGATCTGTCAGGTGCTGGCACCGCCCCGCGAGCAAGAGGAGGACGACCCGCTGGAGCTTCCGGAAACCCTCAGCACGCTGGCCGACGCCCACCGCAGCCAGCTTGTCGAGATCGCTGTGCTACTCAATCAAACTGCAATGCTGTGGGACCGTCGACAATCACCAGGGTTCGCACCGCACCCTGCGGCGACCGTGCTTCGTGCCGTCGGCACGTCGATCCGCCGCCACCTGCAAAGCCCTCAATCGTGCGATCCCGCGCTCCCCGGTGACGTGCGAGAGACACTACGCATGGTGCTGGACCTGCTCGTAGAGCCGAACCGCCCATCGTTGTTGCGCGAACTCGCCTCCCGAGTCCAGGCGTTCGACGAAGACGGGAGGCCCGCCGTCGAGACATTCGTCAAGCCGCCCGGCCGCCTCGCAGTGGCCATGACGAGGCTGACCGACAGCACACAGCGAACCGCCGCCGTCCTAGCTGCAATGACCGGAATGGCGGGCCTGTCTCGCCAACGGTGTTTCCGGCGATCTTGGTTAGTAGGTTTCAGCGGTCGGGAAGCGGTCGCTGAAGGTGATGGCGAAGGCGTTCAGAGCGGGTTTCCAGCGCATCGTCCATCGGGTCCT
>NZ_POTX01000356.1 GCF_003236305.1 Micromonospora endophytica
GTGGGGGTGGGGCTGCTTCGCTCGTGTTGGCGGCGTTGCTCCGGCACGGGGTGCGCGACCTGCGGATCGCCGTCGTCGATCCGGTGCACCGGCGGGGCCAGGATCGGACCTGGGCGTTCTGGGACCAACCCGGCAACGAGCTGGACGATCTGCTCAGCGCGAGCTGGTCCCAGGTCGAGGTGATCACGCCCGACGCGTACCGCAGCCTCGACCTCGCCCCGCTGCGGTACGCGATGTTGCGTTCCGGCCCGGTCTACGAGCGGGCCGCCGAAGCTGAACGGCGTCTCGGTGTGACCCGGATCGTCGCCCCCGCCGAAGGGCTCGACGACGACGGGGAACGCGTGTTGGTGCGTACCGGTGGCGACCGGCCGGCGCTGCGGGCCGGTTGGGTGCTGGACTCCCGACCGCGACCACCGGGCCGCCCCGGGCGGACGAACTGGTTGCAGCACTTCCGGGGTTGGTGGCTGGCGACCGACCGGCCGTTCTTCGACCCGCAACGGGCCGTCCTGATGGACTTCCGCACCCCGCAGCCCGCCCGGGGCGTCTCCTTCGGATACGTGTTGCCTGTCGACAGCCGGTACGCGCTCGTCGAGTACACCGAGTTCTCGCCACGCCTGCTGACCGGTGCGGCGTACGACGCGGCGCTCGCCGGCTACCAGGCGTTGTTGGGGCTGGACCCGGCCCGCTGCACGGTGCGGGAAGTGGAGAACGGCGTGATCCCGATGACCGACGGCCCGTTCGTCGCCCGCCCCTCGCCCCGGGTGGTCCGCCTCGGCACCGCCGGTGGTGCCACCCGCCCGTCGACCGGGTTCACCTTCTCCGCCATGCGCCGGCAGGCCGACCAGATCGCCAGGGCACTCGCGGCCGGACAGCCGCCGGTGCCGGCTCCCGCGTACCCCGCACGGCACCGCTGGATGGACGCGGTCGCGTTGCGTGCCCTGGACCGTGACCTGGTCGGTGGCCGGGAGTTCTTCGGGAGGCTGTTCGACCGCAACCCGGCGTCGCGGGTGCTGCGTTTTCTCGACGGCGCCACCACAGTGGCCGAGGATCTGGCCGTGATGCGGTCGACCCGGCTGCTGCCGATGGTCACCGCCAGCGTGGGTGATGCCGCCGGACGCCTCCACGACCGGCTTGCGCCGGACCGCCGACCGCCGTGGTCACCCCCGCCGCCGGTGGTCGGTGACGAGCCACCGGCCGACGCCGGCGTGGCCCGCTGAGCGCGGACCGGCCAGTCAGACCGTCTGTCGGAGGTTGAACAGGTCGGGCGACTCCGCTGCCAGGGCGTGCAGATGCTCCCCGTCCAGCCGCAACACGTCGATCTCGTCGAGGGTACGGGCGTGCAGCCGCTGGTAGAACCGCAGCGCCGGGTCGTTGGTCCGCAGCACCCACCACTCGAGGCGGGCGCAGCCCCGGCGTACGGCCAGCCGCGCCAGATGGGCCAGCAGCTCCCGGCCGACGCCGTTGCCCCGGTGCTCGGGCCGGACGTACAGGTCTTCCAGGTGGATGCCGGGCCGACCGGCCACAGTGCTGTAGGTCGAGTAGTACAACGCGAAGCCGATCGGCTCTTGGTCGACACTGGCCACCACTGCCTCGGCGGCTGGCGGCGATCCGAAAAGCGCCGGGATCAGATCGGCAGGTCGGGAGGTCACTTCACCGGGAAAGTCTTCCGCCTTGGTCAGCTCGACGATGAATTGGTGCAACACCTCGACGTCGTCCGGCTCGGCCGGGCGGATGGTCAATCGTTGTTCGGCGACAGTTCCACTCACTTGACCGACCCTAGCGTTCGGCACGCTCGCGTGGGTGCCCGTGCGGTGGCGCGCCGACCGGCGGCTCGCGGCGCGGCGGTGGTGGGACGGTCGCGGCGGTGGGCGACGGCTTCGGTAGGTTTGCCGCATGGTGGAGGAGACGCCCGGCCGGGTGGTGCAGATCTGGACCGACGGCGCGTGCAGCGGCAACCCGGGGCCCGGCGGCTGGGGCGCGGTGCTGCGTTACGGCACACACGAGCGGGAGCTGTGCGGTGGCGAGGCGAGCCCGACCACCAACAACCGGATGGAGCTGACCGCGGCCATCGAGGCCCTGGAGAGTCTCACCCGGCCGGTCACCGTCGAGCTGCACACCGACAGCACGTACGTGCGCAACGGCATCACCAGCTGGTTGGCATCCTGGAAGCGCAACGGCTGGCTGACCGCGGCGAAGCAGCCGGTGAAGAACGCGGATCTGTGGCAGCGGCTGGAGGCGGCCTGCGCCCGGCACCGGATCACCTGGCTGTGGGTGAAGGGTCACAACGGCCACCCCGAGAACGAACGCGCCGACGCTCTGGCCAACCGGGGCATGACCGAGGCCCGCACCACTTCCCAACCCGCCGCTAGCGCAGCCCGTCCGGCGCGTGGCGATCGGGTCAGGGCTGTTCGGTGAGGTGGGCCACGAAGGTCCGCCAAGCCCCTTGGTCGCTGTCGCCCCGGGTCCCACCTGGCGTGCATCTGCTGACCCGTTCGGCATGACTTTCTGTAGTCGGATCTTGGATAGCGCCTGTTCGCGTGGCTACTTAAAGTAGTTCCGCAATAGTGGCACCCCGCGCACCGGCGCCGAGACGCCAGGCGTGGGGGTAGCGGAACAGGAGCACCACATGTCAGATCACACCGCCCACCGCGGCCGTCTCGCCGCACGTACGCTCGCTCTCGTGTTGGGTGCCACCTGCGTGACCCTGGCCGTCCCAGCCGTCCCGGCCGCCGCCGCCGTGCCCGGCCTGGTGCGCATCGCCACCGTCAGCCCCACCAACTCCACCGACTTCCGGTCCGTCACCGCCACCTGCCCCGCCGGCAAAGTCCTGACCGGCACCGGCTACGAGATCAACGGTGCCACCGGCGAGGTCGTGGTGGACGACCTGCGACCCAACGGCAGCGCCGTCAGCGCGCCGACCGCGGTGACGGTGGGCGCGTACGAGGTGGACCCGTTCGCCGGCAACTGGAACATCACCGCGTACGCCATCTGCGCGAACCCGTTGCCCGGACTGGTCCGGATCACGGCGGTCAGCGCCAACGACTCCAACGACTTTCACAGCGCGACCGCCGCCTGCCCGTTCGGCAAGGTCCTCACCGGTACCGGGTTCGAGATGAACGGGGTCACCGGTGAGGGGGTGGTGGACGACCTGCGACCCAACGGCAGCACCGTCAGCGCGCCAACGGCGGTGACGGTGGGCGCGTACGAGGCGGACGCCTTCCTCGGGAACTGGGAGGTATCGGCGTATGCCATCTGCGCGAACCCGGTGCCCGGCCTGAACCGAGTCACGATCGGCAGCCCGCGCAGTTCGAACGATCTACACTCCGCCAACGCCTCATGCGTGAGCGGGCAGGTGATGACCGGCGCGGGGTTCCAGGTCAACGGTGCGACCGGGGAGGCGGTGGTGGACGACTTCCGGCCCAACGGCGACTCGACTACGGCCCCCACCATGATCTCCGTCACCGCGTACGAGGAGGATCCGTTCGCCGGCACCTGGAACGTGCAGGCGTATGCCATCTGCGCGGCCAGGTAGGCGGGTCCGGGACGGACGAATGGGCCGCCTCGACCACCGGGGCGGCCCGAACCCGGGTCGGACGTCAGCGGCGGTGCGGGCGGGCGGCACGGCGGGGCGCGGTCGTCCAGTGCGCCGGGCGGCGCAGCGCCGGCGGCAGGCGGGTGGCTTGGTCGCCGCGAGCGGCGTCCACCTGCGACTGGTGCAGGAAGAGGGCGCCGGACAGGTTGGTCGCGCTGAGGTTGGCCGCGCGCAGGTCGGCGCCGGTGAGGTCGGCCCGGGTCAGGTCCACGCCGCGCAGGTCGGCCCCGAGCAGCACCGTGCCGCGTAGGTTCGCCCCGCGCAGGTCGGCGCGGCGCAGGTCCCGAGCGACTAGGTTGGCACCGCGATGGTCGGCACCGGGGCCGCCATCGCGGGCGCGGGCCAGATCTGCGGTACGCGACAGCAGCGCGTTCACCGCCCGGCGGTGCGCGTCGACGTCGAGCGCCAGCAACTCCTGCGGGCTGCCGGAGGCCAGCCGATCAGTGTCGGCGAGCGCGGTGAGCAACTGCTCGCGCAGCGCCGCCGGTGGGTCCAGCGCGACGGCCTCCGTCACGTACCACAGCAGCTCGTGCAGCGGACGCATCACCGCGAACACGTCGAACATCTGCCCTGCGGTCTCCGGTGCGCTGCGCCAGTCCCGTCCGCCGAAAGTGTGCTGGGCGACCCGCTGACCCGCCCCGAAGCAGTCGAAGACGGTGCAGCCCGCAAAACCCCGCTGTCGCAGTTCGGCATGGATGCCACAGCCGAAATCACCGCGCAGATTGCCGCATGCCTGTCCGGCGGGCTTGTCGACAGCGAAGTCCGCTGACGCGGCGAACCCCGGTGCCACGCAACAAAGCCCGAAGCACCGCTCACAATCCCCCCGCAAC
>NZ_POTX01000357.1 GCF_003236305.1 Micromonospora endophytica
GGGGGAGGGAACATGAACGCAGACAAGCGCCGGGACACCGCCGGCGCCGGGCAGCGCGCACCGCGGTCGGGGGGCCGGATCGCGGCGGAGCGGGCCAGGGGGATCGGGCGCGACACCCGCGCCGAGCGAGTGAACCAGCTGGCGGAGGCTCGCGCCCGGGGGGCGCGCGAGTTTCCGACCCAGGGCAGCGCCGCACTGCGGCCGGTCGAGCGGGTCGACCCCGCCACCACGCAGGGGGCCGAGTCGCCGCGGCTGCGGGTCGCGCCGCCGCCGCCGGTGCGGGTGCCCCGGGCACCCTTCGCCGCGCTCGTGGTGCTGCTCGTCGTCGGCGGGGTGCTGGGCATCCTGGCGGTCAACACGAAGATCAACGAGAACGCCTTCCGGCTGTTGGAGTTGCAGGAGCAGCAGGCCAAGCTCGACCTGGAGCAGCAGCAGCTGAAGAAGCAGATCGCCGATGCCGAGGCGCCGGGCAACCTGGCCGCACAGGCCCGCAAGCTGGGGCTTGTCGACTCCGGCGAGCCGGCGTACATCCGGCTGCCGGACGGCGAACTCATCGGCGTGCCGCAGCCAGCCGGCGGGCAGCCGTCCCTGGCGAGCCAGTCGGGTGCGGAGGGGTAAACCGTGCCACCGAGATCGGAAGAACCGCGCCGGGACGCCACAGGCTCCCGGCGCGGTTCTTCCCGGGGCACCCCGGAACGCGGTGCCGCGGGCAAGCGGGGTGATCAGGCGGGCCTGGGCGGCATCTCCGACGCTCGCGCGTACACGCCTCGGGGTCGCACCGTGCGCGACGACGACGGCCCGGCCGCCGCCGGCCGCGCCGAGCAGCGACGCAACCCGCGCGCCAGCCGGTCGCAGGACCCGTTCCGGCCGGCGTTGCAGGTGCTCGACGGGGGCCGCGCCACCACCCGGGGCGGCAACCGGCAGGGCGGCACGACCACGCGCACCACTGTCGTGCGTACCGTCACCGACCGCCCGGACCGCGACGAGGCGACGGCCGGCGGCCGGCGCACCGGTGGGCGCGAGCCCCGGCCCGGCGGTGTCCGGGAGGCCCGGCGCGGCACCGCCCGCGCGCCACGGCGTGGTGAGCGCGCACCCACCCGCCGGCCGTCCCGCAAGCGTCAGGCACCACCCCGGCTCGCCGACCCGGGTCGCCGGCTGCGCCTGGGCACGGCGCTTGCCATGGCGCTGTTCGTCGCGATCGGCGTCCGGCTGGTGGTGCTCCAGACCGTCGACACCCCGGCGTACGCCGACGGCGGCGTGGCCGACCGGCTGCGGACCGTGCAGCTGCCCGCGCCGCGCGGGGCGATCTACGACAGGTACGGCGCGGCCCTGGCGCACAGCGTCGAGGCGCGTTACGTCTACGCCGACCCCACGCAGGTGGAGGAGATCGAGGCGACTGCGCGCAGGCTCTCCCCGCTGCTCGGCGTCGCGGCCTCGGAGCTGGCCGAGAAGATGCGACCCCGCAAGCGGATCAACGGCGACGACTCCCGGTTCGAGTACCTGGCCCGGGGGGTCGACATCGACCGGGCCCGCGAGATCAACGCGCTGGAGCTGCCCGGCATCTACACCCAGCGGGACGAGCGGCGTGAGGTGCCCGGCGGTGACCTGGCCGCCAACCTGATCGGCTTCACCAGCGTCGACATGGTCGGGCTGGAGGGGTTGGAGGCGCGCTACGACGACCTGCTGCACGGCGAGGACGGCGAGCGGGTGTTCGAGATGGGGCTCGGCGCGCCCATCCCCGGTGGCTACAGCCGCACCACCCAGGCCAAGCCGGGCAGCTCCATCGGGCTGACCGTCGACCGTGACCTCCAGTTCGTGACCCAGCGGATCCTCTCCGAGAAGGCCAGAGCGGCCCAGGCCAGCACCGCGGCGGCGGTCGTGCTGGACGCCCGCACCGGTGAGGTGCTCGCCCAGGCCAGCGAACCCACCTACAACGCGGCGAAGCCGCAGTCCAGTGAGCCGACCGACCGGGAGGACGCGGCCACCAGCTTCGTGGTCGACCCGGGCTCGGTGCACAAGGCCATCACCTTCGGGGCGGCCCTTCAGGAAGGGGTGATCACCCCGGACACCTCGTTCCCGGTGGCCAACTCCGTGGTCAAGGGCGACACCCCGTTCACCGACACCCACTACGCCAACGGCCGCCGGATGAGTGTGGCCGGGATGATGGCGTACTCCTCGAACGTCGGCACCATCGAGATCGCCGACAAGCTCGGTCCGGAACGCCTGATCGACTACCAGCGGCGGTTCGGCCTGGGCGAGCCGACCGGGGTCGGCATGCCCGGCGAGGCGAGCGGGCGACTGCTGCCCCTGTCGGAGTGGAGCGGGTCGTCGCACGGGTCGGTGCCGATCGGGCACAGTGTGGACGCCACCCCGTTGCAGATGGCCGCCGCGTACGCCGCCATCGCCAACGACGGCACGTACATCCAGCCGCACCTGGTCAAGGAGACGATCGACCCGCAGGGCAAGCGGACCCCGGCCGAGCCGCCGGCGACCCGCCAGGTGCTCAGCCCCGACAACGCCAAGGCGCTGCGTACGCTCCTGGAAGCGGTCACCACCGTGGACAACGCCACCGGGCTGGCCGCCGCGGTCCCCGGCTACCGGGTCGCCGGCAAGACCGGCACCGGCTGGCGACTTGTCGACGGCAAGAAGCAGCCCGGCAACGTCGCCTCCTTCATCGGCATGGCGCCCGCGGAGAACCCGCGTTACGTGATCGCGGTCTTCGTACACAGTCCCGGTGGTGGCGGCGGTGAGGTGGCCGCGCCGGCGTTCCAGGAGATGATGACCTTCACTCTACGCCACTTCAAGGTGCCGCCCTCGACCGAACCGGCCCCGAACTTCGCCGTTTTTCCCTGACCCCACTAGGCTTTCTGTCTGAGCCCACCGGGGCCGATAGTCGAGGCCGGGTGACCCGTCGCAGCCCGTCGCCATACAGTTGGACTTGGTGGGCGGTGGATGAACCGCGCCATTTTGTGGGCGGGGGCAGTGCAGAGGGCCAGGGCGGGCTGGCCCGGCCATTGCGCCGCCGCCATGGCATCGGTGTCTGCCTCGGCCAGCCGACAGCTTCCGGTAAGCGACAAGACTCCTGGCCAGGCGCTTGACCGGCGCGACCGTTGAGATGAGGCCGCGGATCCTCACGCCGCGCTCGTCCAATCAGATCGTTCGACGAGGGCGACCTCGGCCCTCGGTGGCCGGCCCGATCCGTACGCCGGCTTCGCCGGCTGGAGCGCCAGTGGTGCCGGCGTCCGATACCGCGTGCTCTCGATGCAGGTCAGATCACCTGAGGCGGAGATTCAGGCGCGCCGTGCGGCCGGGGGCGGGCGACCGGGTAGGGTCTGACGCCGTGCGCGGCAATCCTCGTCCCCGTACCGTGACCGGTTTCCGGCTCGGTGACCTGGCCGCCCGGCTTGCCGTGGCGCCCCCTACCAGTGGAGATCCGGTGGTGACCGGGGTGACCCACGCCAGCGGTGAGGTCCGGCCCGGCGATCTGTATGCGGCCCTGCCCGGTGCCCGCCGGCACGGCGCGGAGTTCGCCGCTGCCGCGGCGGCGGCCGGCGCGGTCGCCCTGCTGACCGACGCGGCCGGCGCGGAGCTGGCCGCCGGGACGGGGCTGCCGGCGCTTGTTGTGCCCGACCCGCGCGAGACGCTCGGCCCGCTCGCCTCGGCCGTCTACGGTGACCCGACAGCGGACCTGGTGGTGATCGGGGTGACCGGCACCGCGGGCAAGACCTCCACCGCCTACCTGGTCGAGTCGGGGTTGCAGGCCGCCGGGCATGTCACCGGCCTGATCGGCACCGTGGAGACCCGCCTCGGCGACCTGGTCGTGGAGAGCGTCCGGACCACGCCCGAGGCCACCGACCTGCACGCGATGCTGGCCGCCGCCCGTGAGCGCGGCGTCACCGCGGTGGTCATGGAGGTATCCAGCCACGCGCTGGCGATGGGGCGGGTCGGTGGCGTGCGCTTCGCTGTGGGGGGCTGGACCAACTTCGGCTCCGACCACCTGGACTTCCACGCCGACGCCGAGGACTACTTCGCGGCGAAGGCGCGGCTCTTCGACGGCCGCTGCGCCGTGGAGGTGCTCAACCACGACGACCCCGCGTTGAAGGCGCTGTTCAAGCCGGGCACGGTCAGCTTCTCGGCGGCCGGCGACCCCGCCGCCACCTGGTGGGCCGACGACATCGACGGCGAGGGGTACGCCCAACGGTTCACCGTGCACGGCCCGGCCGGGCTGACGCTGCCCGCCGCGGTGGCGCTGCCCGGCCGGCACAACGTCTCCAACGCCCTGCTCGCCATCGCTCTCCTGGTCGCCGCCGGAATCGACCCGACGGTGGCGGCGCAGGGGGTGGCCGCCTGCGGCGGGGTGCCGGGCCGGCTGGAGTCGGTGGG
>NZ_POTX01000358.1 GCF_003236305.1 Micromonospora endophytica
GCGATCCCCAGACGAGTACGAAACCGCCTGGCACACCCACCAGGCCCGACAGGACCAGACGGCTATCGTTCAGCCTGAGCCCACCGGCGCCAGGTAACCAACCCTCCGGCGAACCGGGGGAACCTCAGTACCGCGCCCTTTAGCAAACCGGCAGGCTACTGAGTCGATTCCCACGGAACGCGCCGATACCCCTCGGGTCGCAGGAAGGCGGGTCACATGCGCTTGACTTTTGTAAGGCACTCCGACCAGACGACCTTTGCTGGTCAGTGGTGGCTGCCTGGCCAGCCCGGCAAGCCGGCCCCTGGCACGTTGCGGATCGGGACGGACTATCCCGAACTTGAACTTCACTTCACCAGCGCTACTCAGCCAACTCCCGGGCGTGACGACGAACGGTTCGACGTTCCGGTGCTGCATGGGCGAAGCATGGGCGCCTGCCTGACTCTGCTCGGCGTTTCCGAGACCAACAGCTTCACCAGCCGAGTTGGCGGGCAGCACGAGATGCGGCGGGTGCTGTTCGCGGGCACTGTCTTGGTCGGCAGCGACCATCTGGCCAGCGCGGCGGGCTGCCGGTTCAATCGCGCCTCGTTCCGATTGTCCAACCTCAACGAGTGGGTGAACCGCTCGCCCTACCGGTGGTCGTCCGCTGGGCCGGTCGAAACGCTGGAACTGCTCGACCTGCCCACACTACGAGCCACGATTCCCGGGTGCGAGATCACGCTGGACCGAACGGCCGTGTCCCACCACGGGCACCTGACCGAGTCCGGCTTCACCAGCCACGAGGTCATCGAGCTGAGGTTGGACGAGCCGCAGCTGCTCGACGAGCTGGAACACCGGTTCATCCGCCCGCTGGAGCAGCTGCTGACCCTGGCTACCGGGTCGTCCTGCACCGCGTTCGATGTGCAGGTCGGCAACGACAACGGGAACGGTGACATCGGTAGTTGGCCGTTGGCCACCTACACCGTCCGTCGACGCAGCACCGACATGGCCCAGCAGAACCGGCCGAGAATCCGCCAGCATATGCGTCTCGGCATGAACAGCAGTAGCTATCCGCCCAACATCGACTTTGACGAGTTCATACCCCGTTGGATCAGTCTGCAAGCGCAGTTGAGCACGGTCTGCGATTTGATCTTCTCGCTACGCTCGGGATCCAGCGGGTACCTACAGCAGCAGATGTTCGCCATCGCGTCGGCGCTGGAGGGGATGCACCGCGGCCTGAGCCCGCAGTACGAGACGAAGTCCGCCGACGAGCGGGCACGTAACGCCGAGGTCCTTGAGGCGGTGCAAGCCGGACGGCCCGAGCACCACGACTGGCTTAGGTCTACGATCGCGTACGCCCATCGCAAGTCCTACGCGTTCCGGATTCGTGAGCTGCTCGATCAGACCGACCACATCATGGCTGAGGTCGTCGGCAACGAGACCAAGTGGACCCAGCAACTACGGGAGATCCGCGACGGCATCGGGCACGTGCTACCCGCCCAGGACGACAAGACGGTTGAGCAGATGATTGCCATGCTCTACTCAGCTCGGCTGTTCGCCGAACTTGTGCTGCTACGCCAGCTCGGACTCAGCGCAGCGCAATGCCGCAGCAGCCTGAGCCGCCAATGGGAACTGGGCAACGTACGGGAATACGTCAAGAAAGGGTACCCGGCATGGTTTGCCGAGCCGGGCAGTATCCCCACCTAGCCTCGATCGTTCACGGCTGATGTCGGGCGCCCCCCGTCTGTGACTGCTTGTTGTCGATGCGATTGGGTCCGGGCCATGGTGGCTGGCCGTCTGTCGCGGCGGTGGGCGTGGTCTCCTTGGGTCCTCCGGTCGTCGGGGCGGGACTGAGCTGGTCAGCCGGGGGCAGGGATCGCCGCAATCCGGGTGAAGGCAGCCGTGATCTGGTCGGTGTCGGCGTACAGGACCGAGTGCACAGGCAGGTACGCCGGCGGGGCTGTACGCCGACAGTCGGCTGCCCAGCGATTGCCTGCCGGGTGTGAAACCCTGCATGACAGGTGGGAGGGAGACCAGGATGGCCGTGATCGTGGAGCCGGTTGTATCGGAAGAGAAGCTACGCTCACTGCTGAACGAAGGCGGCGAACACGAGTGCTTGGACTTCAAGACATCCTCGGACCTGTCGGTCACTTATGACCTAGTCGCCTTGGTGAAGGACATCGCCGCGATGCTCAGCAACGAGCGTGGTGGTTACATCGTCGTCGGCGCCGAAGACAATGGTGCCCCAGCGCCCGGCTTGACGGCGCGCCATCTGCAGCTGTTCGACGAGTCTCGTGTCCGCGCGAAGATCGTCAAGTACCTACCGGAGCCGTTCGACTTCAGCGTCGCCCGGCACACCATCGACGGATGCCCGATGGTGCTGCTGTACGTGGGCGCGAGCCCGAAGGGCTTCCACATCTTTAGCCGCAACGGCGACTACGAGCTCTACGACCCGCAGGCGAAAGGCGGTAAGCGCAAGGGGTTCGAGTTCCGCCGCGGTGAGGTGTTCGTGCGACGCGGCACCTCGTCCGTGGTGTGGGAACCCAATGACCGGGAGCGCCTCATCGAGGCTATTGTTGCCCGGCACAAGGACCAATGGCGCGCGGAGTACCGCGACGAGCTTACCGCGATGATCAACGTTCGACTCAGCGCCCACAACCTGCAGCAACTTCCCGCCGCCGCGATGACCTGGCGACTGGACCCCGACGCCTTCGATGAGCTGACCCTGGAACTTCTCCGCCGGCAGGACCTCATCCCGCTACGTCGCGCGCTGCTGCAGTCCGTCAGCGATGCCGCGGCCATACCGGATCTGCCGGACTTCGAAACCCTGCTGCATCGGGTGACCAGCGTCGCCGCGCAGGCTCTGACCTACCAGGAACAGACTTGGTTCACCGAAGCAGTGCAGGCGCTGACCCACATCTTCGAACGCCCCGGGCCGTCCACCGACCCAGCCATCGCACTGGAACGACGGCTGCTTGTCGCCGCCCACGGCTACGCGCTCGGCGCTTTGGCCGTGCGGGTGAAGAACTGGCCGGCCGTCCGGCACATCGCGGACCGGCGAATCCGAGGCGCGGAGTTCGACTACTACCGCAACTGGTTCCGCTACACCATCGTGAACGCCAACCAAGCCCGGGTGATCGACGACAGAAGTCCCGACATCATCGGTCGGGCGCACAACATCGTCCGCGAGACCGCAGCGCTGTATGCCGACCTGCCCTCCGGCCACGACGAGATCCTCGACAGCCTGTGCCAGTTCGACGCGCTTACCGGCATCGTGTTCCTCGCCGACTCCGCCGGCTCCGGCAGCCCGAGCTACTGGCCCCACTTTGCCTGCTACAACCACCGCCGCACCGAACCAATCTTCATCGAACTGGCTACCGACGACTCCATGCGCCAGCAGATCGCCGGCCACGACAACGACGAAGTGGTCGCCAACGCAATGGTCAGGATTGACGGCTTAGCCCGACGCGCAGGCTTCCAATACGACGGATGGGAGGGCTTCGCCTACACCGACAACCGGGATGTTCTCGACTATTTGAACCGTCACGCGACGAGCACAGCGCAGGTGGCCCTCTAGATCCAGCCTCGTTGATCATCGAGTTCCTCTGCTGGGTCCTTGTGACGCAAGGAGGCCCTCGGCATCCGAGGGGACGAGCGCGCATGTCAAGTGGAACGACCTGGAACTTCTGATCAGCGTCGCAGTGAACTTTGACCGGGACCCCAGGGCACGGCGGCAGCGCGGCCAACGGAGTCGCAGTCGGTCTTGGCGGTGCGGACGGCGACCTCTTACTGGACGTCTTGTTCACATTGTGCCTGATTAGCCCGCCCTCACAACTGAAAACCATCGATGCTTCTGCCGGTTTCATTACAATTTTGCCCCGAACGACAGCATTCACGAACGTCCAACTTTGGCGCTTTTGCTACGCCATGAATGTCTGGCTGGAGTTTGTCCACAAGTTGCTAACGGCCGGCACGCTACAAGGGCCGGCGCCCTCATGTATCGCCCGGCTGACCCGCCCATATAGGGGGAAGAGTCTCAAAACGGCAAACGTGAATCAGGATCAGACGTCCTCTAAGAGCGTGTCTCAGGTGGCGAGTTTGAGGTAGCGTTTGTGGCAGGTCAGGGCGGCGGCGAGGGTGACGAATGCGCAGTACAGGCCGGGATCGCGTTCGTAGCGGATGGTCAGCCGGCGGTAGCCGGTGAACCAGGCGAAGGTCCGCTCGATGACCCACCGGTGTCGGCCGAGGCGGTTGGCCGACTCTATGCCGCGTCGGGCGATGCGGGGGCGGATGCCGCGCTGGCGGAGCATGCGGCGCAGGTGGGGGTAGTCGTAGCCCTTGTCGGCGTGCAGCTTGTCCGGGTGTCGGCGCCGGGGACCACGGCGGGAACGGA
>NZ_POTX01000359.1 GCF_003236305.1 Micromonospora endophytica
ACGGGTGGGGTGGGCGCGGGTGGGGGTGCGGTGGGTGCGACCATCGCAACCGTGATGGGAACGTTGAAGACCGAGCCGGCCCGCACTCGACCCGACCTGCTGGCGCCGCCGGTCGCCACGGCGCTGGCCCAGTGGCCGGCCGACGCCGGAGTCGACGTCGACTCGGTGCTCGTGGCGCCGATCGACGCCGACCTCGCCGACACGGCCGCCTTCTGCGAGGCGTACGGGGTGGGCCTGGACGAGTCGGCCAACTGCGTGGTGGTCGCCGGCAAGCGCGAGGGAATCGTCAGGTACGCGGCCTGCCTGGTGCTCGCCACCACCCGGGCCGACGTCAACGGGGTGGCACGGCGGACGCTTGACGTCCGCAAGGCGAGCTTCGCGCCGATGGTCGACGCGGTAGAGCTGACCGGCATGGAGTACGGCGGCATCACCCCGATCGGTCTGCCATCGCAGTGGCCGATCCTGGTCGACGCCCGGGTGGTGGCCATGCCGTACGTCGTCATCGGCTCCGGCGTACGGCACAGCAAGATCGCGCTGCCGGGACCGGCGCTGGCCGCGCTGCCCGGCGCCCGGGTGGTGGAGGATCTGGCCCGACCGGCCTGACCCTCGATGTCGGTCGATGTTGTTGCACGTGAAACATCGCCCCCGAGTCAGCCGTCGGTGGACTCCCGCTTGTCGACCTCAGTGAGAGCGGCGAGCAGGGTGGCCGGTTCCTGCGCGCCGGTCACCGCGTACTTCCCGGCGAGCACGAAGGTGGGCACGCTCGTCACCCCGATCTGCCGGGCGGCGGTCAGTTCGGCGGTCAACTCGGCCACACCCTCGGTGGAGTCGAGGAACCGACGGGCTTCGGCGTCGTCCAGGCCGATCGTGCCAGCGACCTTCGCGAGCGCGTCCCGCGAGCCGATGTCAATGCCCTCGGTGAAGTGGGCGCGGTGCAGGGCTTCGACCGCCTCACCGCCGCGGCCACCGGCGGTGGCCCAGTTGATCAGCCGGTGCGCGTCGAAGGTGTTGGCCGCGATGGCGCGCTCGAAGCGCAGGTCCAGGCCGACACTCGCACCGATCTCGGTGACCTGGGCGGTCATCTGCCGAGCCTGGTCCGGCCCGCCGAACTTGGCAGCCAACGCGTCGAGCAGTGGCACCGGCGCGGTCACCGGGGACGGGTCGAGCTGAAACGGTCGATGGCGTACGTCCACCTTGCCGTCGTACGAGGTCAGAGCCTGCTCCAGACGACGGCGGCCGATCCAGCACCACGGGCACACCACGTCGGCGTAGATGTCGATCTCCATGACCGGATCAACCCGCTGACCGGCCAACCTGTTCCCGGACCTGCCGGTTCAACCCCCAACCTGTTCCCGGACCTGCCGGTTCAACCGCCAACCTGTTCCCGGACCTGCCGGTTCAACCCCCAACCTGTTCCCGGACCTGCCGGTTCAACCGCCAACCTGTTCCCGGACCTGCCGGTTCAACCCCCAACCTGTTCCCGGACCTGCCGCTTGAGTCGGCCGAGGATGGCGGTGCCGCCGCGTACCCGCAGCGGGCTGATCGCCTGGGCCAGCCCCATCCGCTGGTACAGGTCATCCGGCACGGCCAGCACCTGCTCCGGGCTGGCGTCGGCCAGCCCCTCGGCGAGGATGCCGGCGAACGCCCGGGTGGTGGGTGACTCCGGCGGGCAGTCGAACAGTGTGCGTACCGTGCCCTCGGCCGTCACCTCGGCGCGCAGGAAAAACGGCGTCTGGCACTCCGGCACCTGTTCCATGCCCTCGTGACCCTCGTGACCCTCGTGCCCGGCGGGCAGCGGCGGTACGGCATCGGAGTACTCCAGCAGCATCTCCAACACCACGTCGCGGGGCGCGGCCGCGAACTCGTCGACGATCTCGGCCAGCTTGCTCGGCATCTCGGGCATTCCGCCAGGCTACCGGCGCCGCTCGCGCTCCCCGCGCCGCTCGTGCTCCCCGCGCCGCTCGTGCTCCCCGCGCCGCTCGTGCTCCCAGCGCCGCTCGCGGGGTGGTGTTAATAGGGGGCCCTTCCTATACACGAGGCGTTAATAGGGGGCCCCTCCTTACACCGTGGGTGACTGTTCGGTGATTTCGCTGAGGGCGGAGGTCGGGTCGAGCTGCATGGCCAGGTCGCCGAGGGAGACGATGCCTACCAGTTTGCGCTCGTTGTCGCAGACGAGGATCCGCCGGATGCCGCGTTCCCGCATCAGCGCCGCGGCCTCACCGGCCGTGCAGAACTGCTCGATCATCACGACCTCGCGGGTGGTGATCGAACCGATGGTGGTGCTCGACGCGTCGGCGTTCTCGGCCACGGCCCGGACCACGATGTCGCGGTCGGTGAGGATGCCGGCCAGGTTGGCACCGTCGGTGACGACGACGTCGCCGATGTCGGCCTCCTTCATCACCCGGGCGGCTTCGTCCAGGGTGGTCTCGGCGGACAGGTAGATCACCTGCCTGGTCATCACGTCAGCGACCCGGTACTCGGTCATGAGAGCCTCCAGAAACAGTCAACCGACCCGATCCGTACCCCGTCACGTGACGGCTACACCACGTTTCAGATTTACCCGCCCGTCAACTGTTCCGCCAGGTTCTCCAGGGACAACTCGACTCGTTCGCCGGTCGCCCGGTCACGCAGCTCGACGTACCCGTCGGTGAGGCGGCGTCCGACCACGACGGTGCGCGGGATGCCGATCAGCTCAGCGTCGGTGAACTTCACCCCGGCGGAGACGCCGGGCCGGTCGTCGACAAGCACCCGCAGGCCGCTGGCGGCCAGCCGCTCACCGAGGTCGAGCGCGGCCTCCAGCTGCGGGCCCTTGCCGGCGGCGACCAGGTGTACGTCGCAGGGTGCGACCGTGGCCGGCCAGACCAGTCCCCGCTCGTCGTGGTGCTGTTCGGCGATCGCCGCCACCGCCCGGGACACCCCGATGCCGTAGCAACCCATGGTGGGCCGGACCGGTTTGCCCTGCGGACCGAGCACGTCCACGGAGAAGGCGTCGGTGTATCGCCGGCCGAGCTGGAAGATGTGGCCGATCTCGATTCCCCGGCGCATGGTCAGCCGGCCGGTGGCACAGCCGGGGCAGCGGTCGCCGGCACGGACCTCGGCGGCCTCCACCGTGCCGTCGGCGGTGAAGTCCCGCCCGCAGACGACGTTTGTGGCGTGCCGGCCTGGCTCGTTCGCACCGGTCAACCAGGCGCTACCCGGTACGACGCGGGGGTCGACCAGGTAGCGGACACCGAGCTTGTCGAAGACCTGCGGCCCGAGGTAGCCACGGACCAGCTCGGGATGCTCGTCCCAGGCGTCGAAGACGTCCACGGTGGCCGGTGCCAGCGCGGCGGTCAGCCGTTTCAGGTCGACCTCCCGATCGCCGGGCAGGCCGACCACAAGCAGTTCGGCTGCCTCGGCACCGGGGCGGCGTACCGTCAGCACGATGTTCTTCAGGGTGTCGGCGGCCGACCAGTCGTCCCGGCCAGCCAGTCGGCGGTCGTTCGCCAACTCGACAAGGCTGGCGATTGTCGGCGTCTCCGGAGTGTCGTGCACCTCGGCGGCCGGGTGTCGGTGCGGGTCGCCGGCGGGTGGCACGGGCGTGGTGACCGCCTCGGTGTTGGCCGCGTAGCCGCATTCGGTGCAGCCGACGTAGGTGTCCTCGCCGACCGGTGTGGTGGCCAGGAACTCCTCCGACGCGGAGCCGCCCATCGCGCCCGACACCGCGTGCACCACCGAGTAGTCGAGGCCCAGCCGGTCGAAGATCCTCTGGTACGCCTCGCGATGGCGACCGTACGCGACCCGTAGGCCGTCGTCGTCCAGGTCGTAGGAGTACGCGTCCTTCATCAGGAACTCGCGTCCGCGTAGCAGACCGGCCCGGGGGCGGGCCTCGTCGCGGAACTTGGTCTGGATCTGGAACACCGTCACCGGCAGATCCCGGTACGAGGTGCACAGGTCCTTGACCAACAGCGTCGCCAACTCCTCGTGGGTGGTTGCGAGCAGATGTGCGGCACCACGCCGGTCGGCCAGGGTGAAGATGTCGTCGCCGTACTCGGTCCACCGCCCGCTGGTGCGGTAGGGCTCCGCCGGCAGCAACGCCGGGAAGTGCACCTCCTGGTCACCGATCGCGGTCAGCTCGGCCCGGACGATCTCGGTGACCCGGTCCAGCACCAGCTTGCCCAGCGGCAGCCAGGTGTAGCCGCCCGGCGCGGCCCGACGGATGTAGCCGGCACGCAGCAGCAGCCGATGACTCGGCACCTCCGCGTCGGCCGGGTCTTCCCGCAGGGTCCGGATCAACGCCGTCGACATCCGCAGCAACATCACCGCACCCTACGACCACCCCCCACCCCCCAGCACCCCGATTC
>NZ_POTX01000035.1 GCF_003236305.1 Micromonospora endophytica
GATCAACCCGGGAGGCTCCCGGGGTTAGGTGGTGCGGTCGGCGATGTGGTCGCAGAGGGATTCGAGGGCGTGCCGGGCGGGGATGTCGGGCAGCGGGGCCAGGTGGGTGCGGGCCTTCTCGGCGTAGCCACGGACGGTTTCGCGGGCCTGCTTGAGGGCCGGGCTCTCGCGGAGCAGACCGAGCGCCTCGGCGTGCAGGGCGTCATCGGTCAACGGGCCGGAGCCCACGATCTCCCGCAGCCGCGCGGAAGCGGCATCCGCCTCGGACGCCAGGGCGTACAGCACCGGCAGGGTGGGGACGCCCTCCCGCAGGTCGGTGCCGGGCGTCTTACCCGACTCCGCCGACTCGCTGGCGATGTCGAGCACGTCGTCGGAGAGCTGGAACGCCACCCCGATGGTCTCGCCGTAGCCGGCCAACGCCGCCACGTGCTCCGGAGTGGCCCCGCTGAACAGCGCTCCGAAGTGCGCGCTGGTGGCGATCAGAGAACCGGTCTTCTCCGCGATGACGTGCAGGTAGTGCCTCACCGGGTCGTCGCCGACGCGGGGACCGGTGGTCTCGGCGATCTGGCCGTGCACCAGCCGGGCGAACGTCCGCGCCTGCCGGCGTACCGCCTCCGGGCCCAACTCGGCGGCGACGTCCGCGGCCCGGGCGAAGAGGTAGTCACCGACCAGGATCGCCACCGAGTTGCTCCACCTGGAGTTGGCGCTCGGTGCGCCGCGGCGCACCGCAGCCTCGTCCATCACGTCGTCGTGGTACAGCGTCGCGAGGTGGGTGAGCTCCACCACCATGGCGGCGGAGACGACCTCGGCGCGGGACGGGTCACCGAACTGGGCGCCGAGCGCCACCAGCAGCGGCCGGAACCGCTTGCCGCCGGCCTTGACCAGGTGCCCGGCCGCCTCGGTGACGAACGGATCCGCGCTCGCGACGGTCTCCCGAAGCTCCGTCTCGACGGACTCCAGCACACTGAGCACGGATTTCTCGGTCTCGGTGTCGGCGAAGTGCAGGCCGAGCGTGCCGAACTGACCGCCGCCGAGCCGGCTCCGGCGGCTGCCGGAACCGATGGCCGCTGAACGTTCGTCTCCCCGAATCACCACCCTTCAACCATGCCACACGGCCTCTACCTGCACCGGACCGGGGATATGCAGCGAGGGCCGGCCCACAGCAGTGGGCCGGCCCTCGCCAGCAGACGATCTCGCGGGCTACCGGACGAAGTCCGCAGCCCCGGACGCCAGATCGAGCAACGGCCCCGGCACCACACCGAGCACCAGGGTGGCGAGCACCCCGATCACCAGCGCCGCCGAGGTCAGCCCGCCGGGCACGGTGACGGTCGGGGTCGACTCACCCGGCTCCGAGAGCCACATCATCACCACGACCCGCAGGTACGGGAAGGCCAGCACCATGCTGGTCAGCACACCGACGATCACCAGCCAGGCGTGCCCACCCTCCAGGGCCGGGCCGAACACCGCGAACTTGCTCATGAACCCGCTGGTCAGCGGGATACCCGCGAAGGCGAGCAGGATGAAGGTGAACACCGAGGCGTAAACCGGCGACAGCCGGCCGAGCCCGGCCCACCGCGACAGGTGGGTGGCCTCGCCGTCTGCGTCCCGCACCAGGGTCACCACCGCGAACGCGGCGAGCACGGTGAAGCCGTACGCGACCAGGTAGAACATGGTGCCGGAGAGTCCCTCCTGGCCCGGTGCGAGCACACCGACCAGCAGGTACCCGGCGTTGGCGATCGAGGAGTACGCCAGCAGCCGCTTGATGTCGGTCTGGGTCACCGCGAGCACCGCACCCACGAGCATGGTGAGCACCGCCACCGCCCCGAGCACCGGGGTGAAGTCCCACCGCGCCCCCTCGAAGGCCACGTGGAACACGCGCAGCAGCGCGCCGAAGGCGGCGACCTTGGTGCAGGCCGCCATGAAGCCGGTGATCGGGGTCGGTGCACCCTGGTAGACGTCAGGCGTCCAGACGTGGAACGGCGCGGCGGCCGCCTTGAAGAGCAGGCCGATCGAGACCAACGCCATGCCGGCGAAGAGCAGCACCGGGCTCTGCGTGGAGTTGGCCACCGCCGCGTGGATGGTGGCGAAGTCGACAGCGGCCGGACGCTCGCCCATACCGGCGGTGAAGCCGTAGAGCAGCGCCACGCCGAACAGGAAGAAGGCCGAGGCGTACGCGCCGAGCAGGAAGTACTTCATCGCCGCTTCCTGGCTCAGCAGCCGCCGGCGGCGGGCCAGCGCACAGAGCAGGTAGAGCGGCAGCGAGAAGACCTCGAGCGCGATGAACATGGTCAGCAGGTCGTTCGCCGCAACGAAGATCAGCATTCCGCCGACGGCGAAGGTGACCAGGGGGTAGACCTCGCCGGCACCGCCCGCGTTGGCGGCCTGCCGCCGGTCGTCCGGCGAGTCGGCGGTGATGGCGGCCTGGGCGACGAACGCGCCACCCCGCTCGATCGCCCGCTCACCGACGAGCAGCAGCGCCACCGCCGACAGGGCCAGGATCGCGCCCTGGAGGAAGAGCGTGGGGCCGTCGATGGCGATCACGCCGATGGTGATCACACGCTTGTCGGCGTTGACCACCACCATGGTCAGCGCGGCGAGCACCGCCAGCAGCGCCAGCGGCAACTGAATCGGGTGCCGCAGCCGCCGGGGCACGAAGGCCTCGACCAGCACCCCGAGCACCGCCGCACCCATCATGATCAAGATCGGTGCGAGGGCCGCGTAGTCGATCGGCGGCAGTACGAACTCGGGGGTCATCGAGTAGCCTCCTGGACGCTGTCTACCGACGGGGCCGGGTCGGTCCGGCCGACGTCCTGCATGGTCGCCTGGACGGCGGGGTTGATCACGTCCGTCAGCGGCTTCGGGTAGAACCCGAAGATCACGATCAGCGCGATCAGCGGGGCGACGACGAACTTCTCCCGCAGGTTGAGGTCACGCTTCATCGCGTCGATCTCGGTGAGCGCCGGGTTCAGGGTGCCCTGCGTGGTGCGCTGCACCATCCACAGCACGTACGCCGCGGCCAGGATGATGCCCAGCGTGGCGATCACCGCGACCGGCTTGTTCACCGTGAAGGTGCCGATCAGCACCAGGAACTCGGAGACGAACGGCGCGGTGCCGGGCAGCGCCAGCGAGGCGAGACCGGCGAAGAAGAGCACCCCGGCCAGCACCGGAACCAGCTTGCCGGCACCGCCGAAGTCGCTTACCAGGGCCGAACCCCGGCGCGCGATGAGCATGCCCACCACCAGGAAGAGCAGGCCGGTGGCGAGGCCGTGGTTGACCATGTAGAGCACCGCGCCCGTGCCGGCCTGGGTGGTGAAGGCGAAGAGGCCCACGCCGATGAAGCCGAAGTGCGCGATCGACGTGTACGACACCAGTCGCTTCAGGTCGTTCTGCCCGACCGCCAGCAGCGCGGCGTAGATGATGCCGATCACCGCGAGGCCCAGCGCCCACGGCGCGAACCACTGGGCCGCGTCCGGGAAGAGCGGCAGGCAGTAGCGGATGATGCCGAAGGTGCCGACCTTGTCCAGCACGCCGACCAGCAGCGCGGCGGCGCCGGCCGGTGCCGCGCCACCGGCGTCCGGCAGCCAGGTGTGGAACGGGAAGAACGGCGCCTTGATGGCGAAGGCGACGAAGAAGCCGAGGAACAGCCAACGCTCCGTCCCGGTGGAGATGTCCACCTGGGACAGCGCCACCCAGTCGAAGGTCTTTCCGCCGACCACCCAGAGGCCGATCACCGCGGCCAGCATGAACAGGCCGCCGACCAGGGAGTAGAGGAAGAACTTGACCGCCGCGTACTGCCGCTGGTGACCGCCGTAGCTGCCGATGAGGAAGTACATCGGCACCAGCATGACCTCGAAGAACACGTAGAACAGGAAGACGTCGGCGGCGGCGAAGACGCCGATCATCGTGCACTCGAGGACGAGCAGCAGCGCGAAGTAGACAGGCACGGACCGCTTCGAGGACTCGGCGTCGTGCCAGGAGGCCAGGATCACCAGCGGCACCAGCACCGCGATCAGCATCAGCATCACCAGCGCGATGCCGTCGGCGGCGAAGGTGAAGTTGACGCCCCAGTTGGGGATCCACGGGTACGACTCGCGGAACTGGAAGCGGTCGCCATCGACCTGGAAGGCCACCCACATGACCACCGACAGCGCCAGCACCAGCAGCGACCAGCCCAACGCGACCTGCTTGGCCAGCGTCGGCCGGTTGCGCGGCAGGAGGGCGACCACCACAGCGCCGACCAGCGGCGCCACGGTGAGCACCGAGAGGAACGGGAAGTCGGACATTATGCGGCCTTACCTCCGTCGTCGATGCGCGGTCCGCCGGCGACGGCCGCCTGAAGGTCGATCACGCCAACCACCCCGCCTGTACCGCCAGGAACGCGGCCGTCACCAGCAGCGCGCCGGCCAGGATCGAGGTGGCGTACGACCGGACGAAGCCGGTCTGCAGCCGCCGGAGCCGACCAGAGCCGCCACCCACCCCGGCGGCCAGGCCGTTGACCAGCCCGTCGATGCCCCGGTTGTCCAGGTAGACGAGCGCCCGGGTGAGGAAGATGCCGGGCTTCTCGAAGACCGCCTCGTTGACCGTGTCGGTGTAGAGATTCTTGCGGGCCGCGGTGACCAGCACCCCGGCCGGCTGCGGCTCGATCGCCGTACCGCCACGGAACAGGAACCAACCCAGCACCGCGCCGGCCACCGTGACGCCCAGCGACAGCACGACGATCGCCCAGTGCGGCAGCACCGCCTCGTGGTGCGCCTCGGCCGCGGCGAGACCACCGGTGGCGGTCAGCCAGTCCGGGACCGAGGTGGCCAGCAGCCAACCGGCCCCCAGCGAGCCGACCGCGAGCAGGATCAGCGGGACGGTCATCAGCAGCGGAGACTCGTGCGGGTGCTCGATGTCGGTGGTCCAGCGCTTCGGGCCGTGGAAGGTGAGCACGAAGAGCCGGGTCATGTAGAACGCGGTCAACCCGGCGCCGAGCACCGCCGCGCCACCGAAGAGCCAGGCCGTCCAGTCCTCCCGCTCGAAGGCGGCGGCGATGATCGGCTCCTTGGAGAAGTAGCCGGAGAACGGGAACATGCCGATGATGGCCAGCCAGCCAGCACCGAAGGTCAGCCAGGTGATCTTCATGTACTTCGACAGGCCGCCGAAGCGGCGGATGTCCACCTGGTCGGACATGCCGTGCATGACCGAGCCGGCGCCGAGGAACATGTTGGCCTTGAAGAAGCCGTGCGCCAGCAGGTGCACGATGGCCAGCGCGTACGCCGCGCCGCCCAGGCCGACACCGAGGAACATGTAACCGATCTGGCTCACCGTCGACCAGGCCAGCACCCGCTTGATGTCGTCCTTGGCGCAACCGATGATCGCGCCCATCAGCAGCGTCAGCGCGCCGACGCTCACCACCACCAGTTGCAGCGTGGTGTTGGCCGAGAAGATGATGTTGGAGCGGGCGATCAGGTAGACGCCCGCGGTGACCATCGTGGCGGCGTGGATCAGGGCCGACACCGGGGTCGGGCCCTCCATCGCGTCCGGCAACCATGCCTGGAGCGGGAACTGGCCGGACTTGCCGGCCGCGCCGAGCAGCAGCAGCAGGCCGAGCACCAGCACGGTGCCGCCGGCCAGCGCACCCACCCCGCTGAACACCTCGTCGTACTGGGTGGTGCCCAGGGTGGCGAACATGATGAAGATGGCGATGGCCAGACCGGCGTCGCCGACCCGGTTCATCAGGAACGCCTTCTTACCGGCGGTGGCCGCGGCCGGCCTGGTGTTCCAGAAGGAGATCAGCAGGTACGACGCCAGACCGACGCCCTCCCAGCCGAAGTAGAGCATCACGTAGTTGTTGCCAAGGACCAGCAGCAGCATGGCCGCGACGAACAGGTTGAAGTACGCGAAGAAGCGTCGACGACCCGGGTCGTGGGCCATGTACTCGACCGCGTACAGGTGGATCAGGAAGCCCACGCCGGTGATCAGCAGTACGAAGACCCCGGCCAGCGGGTCGAACAGCAGGCCGAAGTCGACGTGCAGGCCGCCGACCGCGATGAAGTCCCAGAGACTGAGCTGCACCGACTTGTTGTCCAGGCCGCGCAGCCCGAAGAAGTAGGTGAGCCCGAGCAGGAACGCGGCACCGACGGCTGCCACCCCGAGCCAGTGCCCCCACCGGTCGGCCCGCCGACCGAGCAGCAACAGCACCGTCGCGCTGATCAGCGGGATCGCCACCAGCAGCCAGACGCTGCTGAGCAGGCCGTCGGCCGTCGCGTACGAGACCGTCTCGGCCGGAGCAGCCTGGGCGTACGTCAAGATTTCGTCCACCGGTGGACCCCTCTAGTACTTCAGCAGGTTGGCGTCGTCGACGCTGGCGGAGCGCCGGGTGCGGAAGATCGCCATGATGATGGCCAGCCCGACCACGACCTCGGCCGCGGCCACCACCATCACGAAGAACGCCATGATCTGGCCGTTGAGGTCACCGTTCATCCGGCTGAACGTGACAAGCGCCAGGTTGGCCGCGTTGAGCATCAGCTCCACGCACATGAACAGCACGATCGCGTTGCGCCGCACCAGCACCCCGGCGGCCCCGATGGTGAACAGCGCCGCCGCGAGGACCAGGTAGTAGTTCGGCTCGACCGAGAAGAAGTCGCTCACCGGGCCGGCCTTTCGTTCGCGACTGCGGGGCTCGCAAGCTCACTCCTCGCGCTCACTTTTCAGTGCCCTTCAACGTGGTCTCCTCGGCGGTCAGCTCGCGTACCGGCAGGATCTCCGGCGTACTCCGGTCGCTGAGCCGGCCGTCCGGCAGGCGGGCCGGCGTGGCGACCGACGACGAGGTGGCGAAGACACCCGGGCCGGGCTTCGGGCCGGGGTAGTTACCGGGCGCGAAGCGGGCCTTCATGGTGGCGATCTGATCGCGCTTGTCCTCCTTGCGCCGCTCCACGTGCGCCAGGACCATCCCGCCGATGGTGGCGGTGATCAGCAGCGCCGCAGTGAGTTCGAACGCGAAGACGTAGTCGGTGAAGAGCAGCTGGGCGATGCCCTGCACGTTGCCAGCGGCGTTGGCCTGCTCCAGACCGACCGGAGCGCTGCCCTCGGTGGCCCGGTAGACCCCGCTGCCGAGCAGGGCGGCGAACCCGATGCCCAGGCCGATCGCGGCGATCCGCTGACCGCGCAACACCTCGATCAACGAGTCCGAGGCGTCCCGGCCCACCAGCATCAGCACGAACAGGAAGAGCATCATGATCGCGCCGGTGTAGACGATGATCTGCACCATGCCGATGAACGGACCCGCCTGGAGCACGTAGAACACGCCCAGGCTGAGCATGGTCAGCACCAGCCAGAGCGCCGAGTGCACGGCGTTGCGGGCGGCGATCATGCCGATCGCGCCGGCCAGCGCGAGCGGCGCGAGGATCCAGAAGGTCACCGCCTCGCCGCCGGAGACCGCCCCCGCGGCGGCGAGCACCGTCGACGTGGTCATTCCTTCTCTCCCTTGTCCGCCGCGGCCCGCTGGGCGGCCTGCTCGGCACCGGGGAAGGTGACGCCCGGGTGCTCGTCCACCTGGTAGCGGCCCGGCCCCATCGGCGAACGCTCGGCCCCGGCCGAGGTGCCCGGGTTGGTGAGGCTGCCGACGTAGTAGTCCTTCTCGCTGTCACCGAGGCGCATCGGGTGCGGCGGCTGCTCCATCCCTTCCAGCAGGGGCGCGAGCAGCTGCTCCTTGGTGAAGATCAGGTCCTGCCGGTTGTCCCGGGCCAGCTCGTACTCGTTGCTCATGGTCAACGAGCGGGTCGGGCAGGCCTCGATGCAGAGCCCGCAGAAGATGCAGCGGGCGTAGTTGATCTGGTAGGTGCTGGCGTACCGCTCGCCCGGCGAGAAGCGCTGCTCGTCGGTGTTGTCGCCACCCTCGACGTAGATCGCGTCCGCCGGGCAGGCCCAGGCGCACAGCTCACAGCCGATGCACTTCTCCAGGCCGTCCGGGTGCCGGTTGAGAATGTGCCGCCCGTGGTAGCGCGGCGCCGGCGTCGGCGGCGTGAACGGGTAGTCGGTGGTGACGACCTTCCTGAACATGTGCGAGAAGGTGACCCCGAAGCCCTTGAACGTTCCGGTGATCGCGCCCACGTCACACCTCCTCAGAGTCCTGGCCGGCGGGAACGTTTGCCGGTTCCCGCTCGGCGACCATGCGCCGGGTGCGCGGGCTCGGTGGTACCTGAAGGTCCAGCGGGGGCAGCGGGAAGCTGCCCTGCGGCCGGTTCTCGACCTGCTCGGCGAGGGTCGGCTGCGGCTTCGGCTTGCGGCTCGGCCAGAACACCGCGGCGAGCAGCAGGATGCCGGCCGGGATGCCGATGGCGTACAGGCGGCTCTGGGTCTCCCAGCCGTCGACGGTGCGCAGCCAGGCCAGCGCCACGATCCAGACCAGGCTGATCGGGATCAGCACCTTCCAGCCGAGGCGCATGAGCTGGTCGTAACGCAACCGGGGCAGCGTGCCACGCAGCCAGACGAAGACGAAGACCAGCAGAATCACCTTGCCGAAGAACCAGAGCAGCGGCCACCAGCCGGAGTTCGCGCCCGACCAGATGCTGATCGGCCACGGCGCGTACCAGCCGCCGAGGAAGAGCGTCACGGTGAAGGCCGACATGGTCACCATCGCGACGTACTCGCTGAGCATGATCAGTGCGAACTTCAGCGAGCTGTACTCCGTCATGAAGCCGGCGACCAGCTCCGACTCCGCCTCCGGCAGGTCGAACGGCGGCCGGTTGGTCTCGCCCACGATGGAGATGAAGAAGACCACGAAGCTGGGGAAGAGCAACACCGCGTACCAGCCGGGCCCGTCGAGGTCGAGGCCGAACAGGCTGAGCGTGACGCCGTTGCCCTGGGCGGCCACGATCTCGCTGGTGGACATCGTGCCGGCGAGCATGAAGACCGCCACGATGGAGAGCCCCAGCGCCACCTCGTACGAGATGAGCTGGGCGGTGGAGCGCAACCCACCGAGCAGCGGGTAGGTCGAGCCGGAGGCCCAACCGGCGAGCACGATGCCGTACACCGCGAGCGACGAGAGGGCGAGCACCACCAGCACCGCCACCGGCACGTCGGTGACCTGCAACGGCGTCTGGTGGCCGAAGATGCTCACCATCGGGCCGAACGGGATCACCGACAGCGCGGTGACCGCGCAGATCACCGAGATGGCCGGGGCGAAGAAGTAGATGACCTTGTCCGCCGCCTTCGGGAGGATGTCCTCCTTGAAGGCCATCTTCAGGCCGTCGGCGAGGGTCTGCAGCAGACCGAACGGACCGAGCTGGTTCGGGCCGGGCCGGACCTGCATGAAGCCGACGACCCGCCGCTCGAACCAGACACCGAGCAGCGTGCCGAGCAGGGCGACCAGGAAGGCAAAGACGATCTTGCCGAGGATCAGCCACCACGGGTCGTGGCCGAAGTCGGTCAACGACGGGGCCTGGGCGAGCGGATTCATGCGACACCCCCGGAGTTGAGGAGCGGACCCGAACGGCCCGCCGCGTCGGCGGCGACCGGCTCGGTCGTACCGGGCGCGGAGATCCGCACCACCGCGCCGGAGGGAGCGCCCAGGCTGCGCCGCACGGTCGAGCCCGGCGAGTTGGTGGGCAGCCAGACCACGCCGTCCGGCATCTCGGTGATCGCCGCCGGCAGGGTGAGCGCACCCCGGTCGGTGCCCACAGTCACCGGGTCACCGTCGGCGACGCCGAGCGCCTCGGCAGTGCCCTTGCCCAGCCGGACCACCGGCGGACGGGCGGTGCCACCCAGGTGCTCGTCACCGTCGGTGAGGCTGCCCAGGTCGATCAGCTGGTGCCAGGTCGCCAGGACCGCCTCGCCGGCAGCCGGCTGCGGCACCGCGGCGGGTGCCACCGACGGGGCGACCGGACGATCCGTCCGGGTCGTCGGCAGGCCACCCAGCTCACGCCGGACGCTCAGCACGTCACCGGTGCCCAGCCGCACGTCGAGCTGGGCGGCGAGCGCGTCGAGCACCCGACCGTCGGTCATCGCGGCGGTCTCCAGCACCGCGTCGAACGGACGCAGCCGACCTTCCCAGTCCAGGAAGCTGCCGGTCTTCTCGACCACCGGCGCGACCGGCAGCACGACATCCGCCCGCCGGGTCACCGCACCGGCCCGCAGCTCCAGGCTGACCAGGAACGGCACCGCGTCCAGCGCCTGTTCGGCCAGGCGCGGGTCGGCCAGGTCGGCCGGGTCGACCCCGGCCACCACCAGCGCACCGAGCTGGCCGCCGGCGGCGGCCGCCAGGATCCCGTCGGTGTCCCGGCCGGCCTGGCTCGGGATGACCCCGGCCGGAATGTCCCACGCCTCGCCCAGCTCGGCGCGGGCGGCCGGCTCGGTGACCAGACGCCCGCCGGGCAGCAGGTTGGGCAGGCAGCCGGTGTCGACCGCGCCCCTGTCGCCGGCGCGTCGCGGCACCCAGGCCAGCTTCGCCCCGGTCCGCGCGGCCACCTCGGCGGCGGCGGAGAGACCACCGGGCACGGTGGCCAGCCGCTCGCCGACGAAGAGGATCGCGCCCTCGGCGCTGAGCGCCTCGGCCACCGTGGCGTGCTCGGCGAGCACCCCGGCCTCCTCGCCCGGCACCACCCGGGCCAGCTTGGCACCGAGCTTCTCCAGGCCGCGGGTGGCGAACGGTGCGATCGCGTACACCTTGAGCTTGTTCTTCAGGTACGCCTTACGCAGCCGCAGGAAGAGGATCGGGCACTCCTCCTCCGGCTCCAGGCCGACAAGCACCACAGCCGGGGCCTTCTCGACGTCGGCATAGGTGACGTCGGTGCGGCTGGCGACCGTGCTGGCCAGGAAGTCGGCCTCCTCGCGGGAGACCGGGCGGGCCCGGAAGTCGATGTCGTTGGTGTGCAGGGCCACCCGGGCGAACTTGGCGTACGCGTAGGAGTCCTCGACGGTCAGCCGGCCGCCGGTGAGCACGCCGATGCCCTGGCCACCGTCGCGGGCGGCACGCAGCCCCTCGGCGGCGACGTGCAGCGCCTCGCTCCAGGACGCCTCGCGCAGCTCGCCGGTGCGCTGGTCACGGACCAGCGGGGTGGTGAGCCGGTCGGCGGCGCGAGCGTACTGGAAGCCCCAGCGGCCCTTGTCGCAGTTCCACTCCTCGTTGACCTGCGGGTCGTCGCCGGCCAGCCGGCGCAGCACCTTGCCCCGCCGCCAGTCGGTGCGCTGCGCGCAGCCGGCCGAGCAGTGCTCGCAGACGCTCGGGCTGGAGACCAGGTCGAACGGGCGGGCACGGAAGCGGTACTGGGTGCCGGTGAGCGCGCCGACCGGGCAGATCTGCACGGTGTTGCCGGAGAAGTACGAGTTGAAGGGCACATCGCCCTCCTCGCCCTCCGCGCCGTACTCCTCGTCCCGGTAGATGTTGATCTCCTCGGCGGAGGAGCGGTTCATCAGGTCGATGAACTTGTCGCCGGCGATCTCCTCGGAGAACCGGGTGCAGCGCTGGCAGAGCACGCAGCGCTCCCGGTCGAGCAGCACCTGGGTGCTGATCGGCAGCGGCTTCGGGTATTCCCGCTTGTGCTCGTGGAACCGGGAGTCGGTGCGCCCGGTCGACATGGCCTGGTTCTGCAGCGGGCACTCGCCGCCCTTGTCACACATCGGGCAGTCGAGCGGGTGGTTCACCAGCAGCAGCTCCATGATCCCCTCCTGCGCCTTCTTGGCGACCGGAGAGGTGAGCTGGGTACGCACCACCATGCCTTCGGCGACCGTCTGGGTGCAGGAGGCGACGGGCTTGCGCTGCCCCTCCACCTCGACCAGGCACTGCCGGCAGGCGCCGGCCGGGGCCAGCAGCGGGTGGTCACAGAACCGGGGGATCTCGGTCCCGATCTGCTCGGCGACGCGGATCAGCAGCGCCCCCTTGGGGGCGGTGACCTCGACGCCGTCGATGGTGAGCGTGACCGTCTCGGTGGACTTGGCAACGTCGGTCATCAGTGGGCCCCTACAAGGGTCTTCTCCGACAGTTTGGGCGCAGTGCGTCCCTCGATGTAGTCGAGGTAGTCCTGCTTGAAGTACTTCAGCGACGAGGTCACCGGGCTGGTGGCGCCGTCACCCAGGCCGCAGAACGAGCGGCCGAGGATGTTGTCGCAGGTGTCCAGGAGGGTGTCCAGGTCGGCCTGGGTGCCCTGGCCGGCGAGGATGCGCCGGTAGACCCGGACCATCCAGTAGTTGCCCTCCCGGCACGGGGTGCACTTGCCGCACGACTCGTGGTGGTAGAACTCCAGCCACCGGTAGGTCGCGTAGACCGGGCAGTCCTGGTCGGAGAAGATCTGGGTGGCCGTGGTGCCGAGGATCGAACCGGCGGCGGCCACCCCCTCGAAGTCCAGCGGCACGTCCAGGTGCTCGGCGGTGAGCAGCGGGGTCGACGAGCCACCCGGCGTCCAGAACTTCAGGTTGTGCCCCGGCTGCATCCCGCCGGCCAGCTCGATCAGCTCCCGCAGGGTGATGCCGAGGCCGCACTCGTACTGGCCGGGGTTGGCGATCCGGCCGGAGAGCGAGTAGATCATCGGGCCGGCGGACTTCTCCGTGCCCATGCTCTTCCACCAGTCCGCGCCACCGAGCACGATGTACGGCACGCTGGCGATGGTGCCGACGTTGTTGACCACGGTGGGGCTGGCGTACAGGCCGTGGGTGGCCGGGAAGGGCGGACGCAGCCGGGGCTGGCCCCGGAAGCCCTCCAGCGAGTCGAGCAGCGCCGTTTCCTCGCCGCAGATGTACGCCCCGGCGCCCGAGTGCACCACCAGCTCCAGGTCGAAGCCGCTACCGAGGATGTTCTGCCCCAGGTAGCCCTTGGCCTTCGCCTCGTTCACCGCGTTGCGCAGCCGCCGCGCGGCGTGCACGGCCTCGCCCCGGATGTAGATGTAGGCCCGGCTGGCCCGGATCGCGTACGACGCGATGATCACGCCCTCGACCAGCGAGTGCGGGTCGTGCGTCATCAGCGGCAGGTCCTTGCAGGTGCCGGGCTCACCCTCGTCGGCGTTCACCACCAGGTAGTGCGGCTTGCCGTCGCCCTGCGGGATGAAGCCCCACTTGAGACCGGTGGGGAAGCCGGCGCCACCACGACCGCGCAGCCCGGAATCCTTGATCAGTTGGATCAGGTCGTCCGGGTGGGCCTTGAGCGCCTTGCGCAGGGCGGCGTATCCGTCCAGCTTCTCGTAGGTGCCGAGCCGCCAGGCGTCGGGCGAGAGCCAACGCTTGGTGAGCACCGGCGTCAGCTTGGCCAGGGTCTCCGGCCGAGGCGTGGTCACTGCTGAGCCCCCTTGTCGTTCGCGGAGCTGGTGGTGCTCGACTCCGCTTCCCTGAGGTTGCGCTCCTGCGCCTCGGCGTCGTCGCCGGCAGGCTTGGCGTCACCGGACGGTGCGTTGGCCGCCACCCCGGCGGCCTCCGCGGCCTGCGCGTCGCGCGGCGTGGGCGGGGCACCGTCGGTCGGGACCTTGGTGCCGGGGGCGTCCGGCACCGCGGTCTGCGCGTCCGGCTGCCGGGTCTCGGCCGTACGCACCTGCGGCGACTTGCGGTCCGGGGCCGGCACGTCAGGTGCGGTGCTGCCGGTCGGCGCGGCCTTCGCCGGGGTGGCCGGCGCCGGCTTGTCGCCGGCCTTGCCGCTGCGGATCGGCGTCTTCGGGTCGAAGCCCGGTGCCGAGATGCCGTGCTGCTGGGCCAGCCGCAGGCCACGCAGGCTCGGCTCGCCCGGCACGCCGTCGGCGACCGCTTCCGCACGCTCGTCGGCGAAGCCGGCCAACTGGACCGCCATCTCCTTGAGCGTGCAGAGCCGGGCGCCCCGGCTCGGCGTGGGTCGGCCGCCGGCGCGCAGCTCGTCGACCAGGCCCACCGCGGTCTGCGGGTCGACGCCGTCGAAGAAGTCGTAGTTGACGGTCATGACCGGGCCGTAGTCGCAGGCCGCCAGGCACTCGGCGTGCTCCAGCGTGATCTTCCCGTCGGCGGTGGTCTCGTCATGCCCGACGCCGAGGTGCTCGGTGAGGGTGTCGTAGACCTCCTGACCGCCGAGCACGTTGCACATCGTGTTGGTGCAGACGCTCACCAGCCAGTCACCGGTGGGCCGGCGCTTGTACATGGTGTAGAAGCTGGCCACCGCCCCGACCTGGGCCTTGTTCAGGCCGAGCACCTCGGCACAGAACGCCACGCCGGCCGGGGAGACGTAACCCTCCTCGGACTGCACGAGGTGCAGCAGGGGCAGCAGCGCCGAGCGGGACCGGTCGGCCGGGTAACGGGCGATGATCTCCCGCGCCCGGGCCCGCGTCTCGTCCGTGAAAACAGTCACCGGTCACAACCTCCCATTACCGGATCCAGCGAGGCGCCACCGGCGATCACGTCGGCGATCAGGCCACCCTCGGCCATCGCCGGCAGGGCCTGGAGGTTGACGAAACTCGGCTCCCGGTAGTGCACCCGGTACGGTCGGGTGCCACCGTCGGAGACCGCGTGCACGCCCAACTCGCCCCGGGGCGACTCGATGCCGACGTACACCTGGCCCGGCGGCACCCGGAAGCCCTCCGTCACCAGCTTGAAGTGGTGGATCAGGGACTCCATCGACTGCCCCATGATCTTGGCGACGTGCTCCAGCGAGTTGCCCATGCCGTCGACGCCGATGGCCAGCTGCGCCGGCCAGGCGATCTTCTTGTCGGCCACCATCACCGGGCCGGGCTTGAGCCGGTCCAGGGCCTGCTCGACCAGCTTGAGCGACTCGCGCATCTCGGCCATCCGGACCAGGTAGCGGCCCCAGACGTCGCCGTCGCTGTGCGTCGGCACGTCGAACTCGTACGTCTCGTAGCCGCAGTACGGCATCGTCTTGCGCAGGTCCCAGGCGAGGCCGGCGGAACGCAGCACCGGCCCGGTGACGCCCAGCGCCACGCAACCGGTCACGTCGAGCACCGCGACGTTCTTCGTCCGCTCCAGCCAGATCGGCTGGCCGGAGAGGAGGTCCTCGTACTCCTTGAGCCGCTTCGGCATCATCTTCAGGAACTCGCGGATCTTGACGATCGCCTCGTCCGGCACGTCCTGGGCGACGCCGCCCGGCCGGACGTACGCGTGGTTCATCCGCAGGCCGGTGATCAGCTCGAAGATCTCCAGGATGTACTCGCGCTCCCGGAAGCCGTACAGCATGATCGAGATCGCACCCAGCTCCATGCCGGTGGTGGCCACCCAGACCAGGTGCGAGGAGATCCGGTTCAGCTCCATCATGAGCACCCGGATGGTGTTCGCCCGCTCGGTCACGTCGTCGGTGATGCCGAGCAGCTTCTCCACGGCCAGCGAGTACGCCGTCTCGTTGAAGATCGGGGCGAGGTAGTCCATCCGGGTCACGAAGGTCGAACCCTGGACCCAGTTGCGGTACTCCAGGTTCTTCTCGATGCCGGTGTGCAGGTAGCCGATGACCGAGCGGGCCTCCCGGACCGTCTCGCCCTCCAGCTCCAGGACCAGCCGGAGCACGCCGTGCGTGGACGGGTGCTGCGGACCCATGTTGACGACGATCCGACCCTCGTTGATCGGGTCGACGCCGGAGACCACATCGTCCCAGTCCCCGCCGGTGACGGTGAAGACCCGGCCCTCGGTGGTCTCGCGCTCGGTGGCGTAATTCGAGGTGCTCACAGTGCCGGCCTTTCGTTCACGACTGCGGGGCTCCGCTTCGCTGCACTCCTCGCGCTCACTGATAAGACCTCCGCTTGTCGGGCGGCGGGATCTCGGCACCCTTGTACTCCACGGGCACGCCGCCGAGGGGGTAGTCCTTGCGCTGCGGGTGACCCTCCCAGTCGTCCGGCATCAGGATCCGGGTCAGCGCCGGGTGGCCGTCGAAGACGACGCCGAACATGTCGTACGTCTCCCGCTCCTGCCAGTCAGCGGTCGGATAGACCGAGGTCACGCTGGGCAGGTGCGGGTCCTCGGCGGTGACCGCGGCCTCCAGCCGGATCCGCCGCCGGTAGGTCATCGAGGTGAGCTGGTAGACGACGTGCAGCCGGCGGGCGTCGGCACCGAGATAGTCGACGCCGGACACCGAGGAGCAGAGCTCGAACCGCAGCGCCGGGTCGTCCCGCAGCACCTGGCAGACCTCGGCGATCCGCTCGGGGCGGATGTGCAGGGTCAGCTCGCCGCGATCCACCACCACCTGCTCGATGGCCTCACCGAAGGCCGGGTACGCCTCCTCCAGTGCGTCGTGCACCTCGTCGAAGTAGCCGCCGTACGGCCGGGGCGAGTCGGTACGCGTCGGTCGCGGCCGGACCAGGCCACCGAAGCCGGAGACGTCACCGCTGCCCTGGTTGCCGAACATGCCCCGGCCCGCCGGACTCGACGGCGGCAGCTCGGCGGGGGCGCCGCTGGTGGCCCCGGCCGGCGTGACCGGGATCGGCACGCCACCGGTGGTGGGCTTGGAGTCAGTCACTTGATCCCCCGGTACGGGTGGAGGTGGTTCTGGGCCTTCATCCAGTTCTCGATCCGCAGCTGCTCCTCGCGGCCCTCGCGGACGGCCTTGGTCCACTCGGCGCGGCGGGCCTTGTCGTTGCGGTACGACGACGGCATCGAGCCGTACGGCACCACCGGCACGTCACCGCGCGCCTCGCGGGCGGCGAGCATCTTGCGCCCGTTCGGCCCGAGCGGCTCGTGGCCGATCTTCTCGCGCAGCTTGAGGATCGCGTCGATGAGCATCTCCGGCCGGGGCGGGCAGCCGGGGAGATACATGTCGACCGGAACCACGTGGTCGACACCCTGCACGATGGCGTAGTTGTTGAACATGCCGCCGCTGCTGGCACATACGCCCATCGAGAGCACCCAGCGGGGCTCGGCCATCTGGTCGTAGATCTGGCGCAGCACCGGGGCCATCTTCTGGCTCACCCGGCCGGCGACGATCATCAGGTCGGCCTGCCGGGGAGACGCCCGGAAGACCTCCATGCCCCAGCGGCCCATGTCGTAGTGCGGACCACCGGCGGCCATCATCTCGATCGCGCAGCAGGCCAGGCCGAAGGTGGCACCCCAGACCGAGGACTTGCGCGACCAGTTGACCAGCTTTTCCACCGAGGTGAGCAGGACACCGGCGGGAAGCTTCTCCTCGATACCCATTGCGCTTCCTTCCTCAGTCCCAGTCCAGGCCGCCGCGTCGCCACTCGTAGGCGTACGCGACGAAGACCGCACCGATGAACACCAACATGGCCACGAATCCGAACACCGGCAGGATGTCGAAGGAGACCGCCCACGGGTACAGGAAGATCATTTCCACGTCGAAGACGATGAAGAGCATCGCCGTCAGATAGAACTTGACCGGGAACCGGCTTCCGCCGATCGGTTGCGGGCTAGGCTCGATTCCACACTCGTAGGCTTCGAGCTTTGCCCTGTTGTAGCGACGCGGGCCGGTGAACCGGGCGGCGGCTATCGAGAACAGCGCGAAGGCCGCGGCGAGGGCGAACAGCCCGATGATGGGTACGTAAGGCGAGAGCGACATCTTCTTCTCCTGCTCGTCCTTCCCTGCCCTCGTTCGTTGGCGAAATTCACACTATTCACATCCCACCCGGCGGCCGTCGGCGGGGGTCGAACTTACGCGCTAGACCGCTGGCGCGACCCGGGTCATCGCGTTGATCACCCGGTCCATCGCGTCACCGCCGCGCGGGTCGGTGAGGTTGGCCAGGAGCTTGAGCACGAAGCGCATGAGCGTCGGATGGGGCATGCCGTGCTTCGTCGCGACGCGCATGATCTCCGGTCGACCGATCAGCTTCACGAAGATCCCGCCGAGCCGGTAGTAACCGCCGAACCGGGTCTTCAACTCCTGCGGGTACGCCAGCAGCGCCCGCTCCCGCTCGGCACCGGCCGGTCGTGCGAGCGCCTGCACCGCGACCTCCGCGGCCAGTTCGCCGGACTCCATCGCGTACGCGATGCCCTCGCCGTTGAACGGGTTGACCATGCCGCCGGAGTCGCCGACCAGCATGACCCCCCGGGTGTAGTGCGGCACCCGGTTGAAGCCCATCGGCAGTGCCGCGCCGAGGATCGATCCCTCGGCGTTCGTCTCGTCGGTCATCCCCCACTCCGGCGGGGTGTTGGCCAGCCAGTCGGTCAGCAGCCGCCGGTAGTTGGTCTTGCCGAAGGCCGAGGAGGAGTTGAGGATGCCGAGCCCGACATTCACCCGCCCGTCGCCGAGACCGAAGATCCAGCCGTACCCGGGCAGCAGCTCGTTGGTGCCCTTGGCCCGCAGTTCCAGCCAGGACTCCAGGTAGTCGTCGTCGTGCCGGACTTCCGAGCGGTAGTAGCGGCGCACCGCCACGCCGATCGGCCGGTCCTCCCGCTTGGCCAGTCCGAGGGCGAGCGGGAAGCGGCCCGAGACGCCGTCGGCGGCGACCACCAGCGGCGCGTGGAAGGTGACGGGGGCCTTGTCCGGGCCGTTCTCGGCCTCCACCCCGATCACCTGACCCGCGTCGTCGAGCACCGGGCCGATGACGTTGACGCCGGTGCGCAGCGTGGCGCCCGCCCCCACTGCCTGCTTCGCGAGCAGGTCGTCGAAGTCCAGCCGGGTGCGTACCAGGCCGTAGTTGGGGAAGCTGGCCAGATCGGGCCAGTCCAGCTCCAGCCGGACACCGCCGCCGATCACCCGCAGGCCACGATTGTGCAGCCAGCCGGCCTCGGGTGAGGTGTCCACACCCATCCGGATCAACTGCCGTACGGCACGCGGGGTCAGCCCGTCACCGCAGACCTTCTCCCGGGGGAACTCGGTCTTCTCCAGCAGCAACACGCGTACGCCGTGCCGGGCAAGGTGGTACGCCGTCGCCGAGCCACCGGGACCGGCGCCCACGACGATCACGTCGGCGTCGTTCTCCACCGCGGTCATCCGCGCCTCCTCCCGCATGCTCGTGAAATGCTTCACAAGCCAACCGGGAGGAGTCTATGACCGACGCCATAAGCTCGCGTTGTTAGGACAACCTAACCTGCCGAACGCCCGTTCACCCGCCTTGATCAAGAGTTTTACGTCCAAATTCGCGCGCCCGCCCGACGCAAACTTCTTGATCGACAGACCTCTCCGCGTCGGCGAGGTCAGGGGGTCACTGCGTCCAGGCCGGCGCGGATGGTTTCGGGAAGGTGTTCGCGCAGGGTGCCACCGGCGGCCCGATCCAGGGCCGCGAGTACCTCGGACACCACCTGGCGCACGTCGGCGGGATCCGCGCCGGCCAACTCGCGGAGCTGGTCGACCAGCTCCGCGGCATCGCCGGTGGCCACTTCCTTCGGATCCGTCATGCCGGCCAGCCTACGCCGACAAACCGAACTAAATCAGTGTATCGACCTAAATGGCCGATTCATCCCGGATTGCCCGGTGGAGTGCCACCACCCCGCCGGTCAGGTTGCGCCACGCCACCCGCCGCCAGCCGGCAGAGCTGATCCGGTCCGCCAGAGCGGCCTGGTCGGGCCAGGCCCGGATCGACTCGGCGAGATAGACGTACGCGTCGGGGTTGCTGGCCACGGCCCGCGCCACCGCCGGCAGCGAACGCATCAGGTACGACAGGTAGACGGTGCGGAAGGCCGGGTTGACCGGAGTGCTGAACTCGCAGACGACCAGACGGCCACCCGGCCGGGTCACCCGAGCCAGCTCCCGCAGGGCCGCGTCGGTGTCGTTGACGTTGCGCAACGCGAAAGAGATGGTCACCGCGTCGAAGCTGGCGTCAGCGAAGGGCAGCCGCAGCGCATCGCCGGCCAGCAACGGCACGTGGGGCCGGGTCCGCTTGCCGGCGTACAGCATGCCGAGCGACAGGTCCGCGCCAACCGCGTACGCCCCGGAGTGGGCAAGCTCCTCGGTGGAGACCCCGGTGCCCGCGCCCACATCGAGCACCCGGTCACCGGGACGCAGCTCGAGCGCGGCCCGGGTGGCCCGCCGCCAGAACCGGTCCTGCCCGAAGGAGAGGACGGTGTTGGTCAGGTCGTAACGGGCCGCGACCCCGTCGAACATCGCGGCGACCTCGTGCGGCTGCTTGTCCAGGCTGGCGCGCTGGCCCTGTGGGGTACGGCTCACCACTCCACTCTGCCAGCCCACCCTCGGTTGCCACCCGGCCAGGGTCGGCCACGACACAGTGCGGGCGGGATGGTCACCCATCCCGCCCGCACTGCCCTGCGTTATGTGAACGGCCCGCGCGGGCCGATAGAGGACGAACCTCAGCTGTTGGACTTCTCGTCGCCCGGGGCCACCATGACCACCCGACGACGGCGGGAGACCAGGAACATGGCCACACCGGCGAGCACCACGCCCGCGCCGACCGCACCGATCAGGCCGGCCTGCACGCCGGTGACCGGCAGGCCACCACCGCCGCCGCCACCGTTGCCGCCGTCGCTCGGGGCGGAGACCACCACGGCGAAGTCGTCGGAGTTGTCGGACGGGTCCAGGTCGGTGAACTCCGACTCGTTGGCCTTACGCAGCTCGGCCGCGGCAAAGGCCGGCTTGCGCTGCTGCTGGCTGAGCCGGGCGTCAGGCGCCAGCACACCGAAGGCGGCGGCCTCCAGCGAGCCGCCCTTGAGGGTGACCGGAGCGTCGAGGGCCTTGCTCACCTCGACCGGCAGCGGGAGGACCAGGATCGTGTCCGGCTCGAACACGAAGTTCTCGTCCTCGCAGACCACGGTGCGCTTGTCGGCGCTGAGGTCGCAACCCTCGATCGGCAGGATGGAGACGCCCTCCGGCACCTGGTAGGTCAGCTTCATGCCCTTGGCGGTCAGATCACCCTGGTTGACGATCTCGCTGTAGACGGCGGTGCGGTCACCGGGGTTCAGCGGGCCGAGTTCGTCGAGCGTGTCCAGGTCCAGCCGGCTCTTCACGTCCGGGACGATGACGCCCAGGTCGACGCCGCTCTCCGGGGTCACCTCGACGTCGATGTCGATGCTGTTGTTGCTCTCGTCGGTGTCGTCAGGCGACTCGATGCTGATGGTCACCGGGGCCTTGTACGCCCCGATGGTCTCCTCGGTCGACTTGAACAGGACGAGCGGCACCTCGGTCGTCTCACCCGGGCCAGGGATCTCGTCCTCGGCAAGCTCGCAGACCCACAGCTCGGGCTTGAGGTCACCGACGACCTCGCAGTCGCCCTGGGTGAACGCGCCCACCACGAGCTTGTCGAAGTCCACCTTGGAGGTGTCGACCTTGATGAGCACCTTGCTCGGCGTGCCCTCGCCCAGGTTGGCGATCTTGGCCCAGCCGAACTTGCCCTGGACGCCGTCGGTGGTCCGGGTACCGGCGGCGGTGATCGCCAGATCGGTCTCGGTGCCGGCTGCCTGGGCCGGCGCGCCAAGGGCGGTGAACGCGCCCGAGGCAAGCAGCGCGGCCGCGGCCAGGCTCACGGCGCGGCGGGTACGGAAGATCATGGAATGGGTCTCCCCCGTGGGCGAATGGAAACGTACGGCCGGGGACGTTAGCGGCCGCCGATCACTCGCGCCACCCCGGAACACACCCACCACAAGCTGCTCAGCTAATAGCCACTTAAGGATTGTCCGGATTGATGGCTCTTGCTGCCCCGGGGCATCCGTGGGCGCACCATGGCGGCCCAGACGCTTCGAGCCGGATGGATGGTACGACCAAGCCGTTCGGGTGACCACCGCGCACGACGCACCGTCAACCCAATGTGGCGACCGCCCTCACGGAGGGCGACCATCACGCATCCACTCAACTCGGGTCCGGGCGTGCCCGAACGGCTCGGGTTCGGCGTGCCAGATCGGCTCGGGTCCGGCGTGCGGGTCAGTTTGCTTGGACCAGCGGCAGGGATCGCGCCGCGCCGCCACCGGGCAGGGCGATCGAGGAGAAGTGCGAGACCACCCGGTCGTCGGTCGGATCGTCCTCAGGCGTGTGGTGCACGGCCAGCCGGTGGTAGAGCGTGTCCCGCTGGGCGGGGATCCGGTCGGCGGAGCGGATCATCCCGATCAGCTCGTGCAGGTTCGACCGGTGCCGGGCACCGGCCGAGGAGATCACGTTCTCCTCGAGCATGATCGAGCCGAGGTCGTCCACGCCCATGTGCAACGCCAACTGGCCAACGTCCTTGCCCGTGGTCAGCCAGGACGCCTGAAGGTGCGGCACCGTCTCGAAGAACAGCCGGGCCACCGCCACCAGCCGGAGGTATTCCAGCGTGGTCGCCTGGGTCCGGCCCTTGAGGTGGTTGTTCTCCGGCTGGTACGTCCACGGGATGAAGGCGCGGAAGCCGCGGGTGCGGTCCTGCACGTCACGGATCATCCGGAGGTGCTCGATCCGCTCGGCGGCGGTCTCGCCGGTGCCCATCATCATCGTCGCGGTCGACTCGATGCCCTGCCGGTGCGCCAGCTCCATGACCTCCAGCCAGCGTTCGCCCGACTCCTTGAGCGGGGCGATCGCCTTGCGGGGTCGCTCCGGCAGCATCTCGGCCCCGGCGCCGGCGATCGAGTCCAGCCCAGCGACCTTGATCCGGGCGATCGCCTCGTCCAGGCTCACCCCGGACACCTTTGCCATGTGCAGGATCTCGCTCGGCCCGATCGAGTGGATGGCGAGCTGCGGGTACGCCCGCTTGACCGAGGAGAACAGCTCCTCGTAGTACTCCACGCCGTAGTCCGGGTGGTGACCGCCCTGGAGCATGACCTGGGTCGCGCCCAGCTCGACCGCCTCACCGCAACGGCGCAGGATCTCCTCGGTCGGGTGAGTCCACCCTTCCTTGTGCTTCGGCGCCCGGTAGAACGCGCAGAACTTGCACGCCGTCACGCAGACGTTCGTGTAGTTGATGTTGCGGTCGATCAGGTACGTGACAATGTTGTCCGGGTACCGCCGCCGGCGTACCGCGTCGGCCGCCTCACCGAGAGCATGGAAGGGCGCCTCGGTGTAGAGCAGTAGCGCCTCCTCGGGCGTGATCCGCCCGCCGTCCGCGCCGCGTTGCAGGATGTCGTCGATCTCCCGGCTCACCGTCACACCCCGAGCGTACGCCGGGCCGAACCACCGGCCACCTGCGCCCATCCGCGACCTGGGCCACACGCTCTTCCCGTGTTCACCTGACAGGTCGCCGGTAGGAAAGGCGGCCAGCCCGGTCGCCACGCCGGTCGGGTTGACCACCTTCGGAGAGCAAACGGTTCGCTACCGTTGGTCGATGCGGCGACTCACTGATGAGACGGTCCTGGCGGTCGGCAGACTGACGTTGGCCGCGACCGAGCTGGAGTATCTGCTCGCCTGGATCGGTGCCGATCAGGCGGATGGCAACGCCGCGACCGTCTTCACCACACCCGGGGAGCCGCTGCGAGCCGCGCGAGGATCAGTTCAGTTCGCCCCGCCGGACCGACGTGACGAGTTCATCGGGTTGGTCGAGGCCGCCGGCACCTACCTGAAACAGAGTCATACGGCCGTACGCGCATTGTGGTTCGAGAACAGCATCGTCGACGCGGCGACATTCGACGAGATCTCCGCCCTGCTACTACAGTGTCGGGATCTATTGCAAGCGCTCGCTGCGGAAGTGGGTAGCGCCCCGACCCGGTGATGCAATGAAACTCCGACGCCGCACCAGCCGCCGGGTTCAGAAAGGATCATGGCTGCCGGCAGTGGGCAGTGGGCAGTGGGGCGGCCATAAACAGCGCCGAAAATATCTGAATCGAACATCCGTTCGGGCAGGCGCAGACCGTTTCGTTGCGCGATAATATTCGCATGCGGCAGCTACAGTTGTTCACCACGGCCGAGTTGGCCAGAATGCGGGACAGGAAAGCATCCCGCAACTACTGTCCGAGCCGTGACGAATTCCGCCGCACTCACGAACGACACCGCACCTGGGGCCTGACCCGCCGCCACGCCGAGCGTTTACGCCACGCCCGGACCAGGTCGAACACCCGCACAGCACAGCCCACGGCCGAGCAACCCGCATGGGCCGAGCAACCCGCATGGGGCGTACGGGCCGCGCAGTGCGAACGGGCCGAGCGGACCACGCAGGCCGCGCGGACCACGCAGGCCGAGCAGATCGAGCAGCGCGAGTGGACCGAGCGGGCCACGCAGGGCGAGTGGACCGCGCAGGCCAAGAAGGAGGCCGCACGGGCCCAGGAGGCCGCACGGGCCCAGGAGGCCGCACGGGCCCAGGAGGCCGCACGGGCCCAGGAGGCCGCGCAGAGCAGGCAGGCTGTGCCCCAAGCGAGCTTTGACCGGGCTACCCACTCCTACCGCAGGACGGCAATCGGGGCAGATCGGCACCGCCCCGACGGTCGCACAATTCCGGGCCCTGCCGGGGCTCGTCCCTTGATACCCCAGAGGCGATGCGCGCAATTTATAGGCACCAGGCGGCCTGCGCAGCAAGGAATCACGATGATGCGGGCATCGACGCTTCAAAGCGACGGGATAATGTCCGCCCGACCGCCATCCTTTTGCGACCGAGCCGCCATTCCCTCCCTGACAAAGCCGAGTCGGTGGCGCGTGCGGTGGCCGGCGTCCTCCTCCGCCGCCCGAGCGGGAGCCAACTGCGCGGCTGATCCGGCATCATCCGCCCCACAACATGCCAGGGGCCCATTGTCAACGGGGCTTGACGGCAATCGCCGGACAAGGCGCCGACGCGGCGAATGGTTTGCACCTGGCGGCCATACCTACCGCCGCGCTCGGGGCCACACCTCAGCGATCGAGACGGAACACCATCTCGGCCGGTCTCGGATCAGGGCTGACGCGACTGCCGGAAGGCAGCGACAAAATACGACTAGGCCGGCAGTGCAAAGGCCAGCACCGGTCCGCTCGGGTCCTTGGAATCGGGTACGGTTACCGCCCGGGTCAACTCGGCCACCTCCAAGCAGTTGGCGTTGGTGCCGCTGCGGCTGGACTTGCGCCAGGTCACGCCGGACAGGTCGAGGATGATCATGACGGCTCACTCCCGTTCGTGCTCCGTTGCGATCCGCGCAACGAGCCGCACCGATTCGGCGGGGCTCAGCGCCACTGCGGCAAGCCTGTCCGCCTCGCCGTCGAGCAGCGCGAACGAGCCGTCCAGCCCGGTGTGTGCGCCGACCGTCAGCGGCACCACCCGCAGCGTCACGTTCGGCCGCTCGGCGGCGTCGACCAGATGCCGCAGTTGGCGGGCCATCACCGCCGGGCCACCGAGCGCCCTACGCAACACCGCCTCGTCGATCAGGGCGTGCGGGCGGCTCAGGATGGCCTGCCGGCCGAGCCGAGCGGCCACCCGGGACTGCGCCTCGGCCGCCGACCCTCCGATCGAGGAGGCCTGCGGCGAGCGGGTGACGCTTGTGGAGCACCGCTCCGGCCTGACCTACTGGACCGCCCGCGTCCGCGAGGGCTGAGCCGAAGCCCGCGGAGTCTGCCCGACAAGGCCCGGGAAAGAGCCCGAAACTACGCGCGGGCCCGGTCCACCCTGGGTGCGGGTGGGCCGGGCCGCCGGGCGGTTCGGTCGAGGTCAGAAGAAGCGCGGGATGCTGGTGCTGGTCCAGCCGGTCCCGACGGTGTTCTGGCTCTTCACGAAGAGCTTGTTGTCGGCCGACAGGTCACCAGTCGACTCGAAGGCGAGCAGGGTGCCGTCCGTGTGCTGCGCGACGAGGTCGGTCCGGGCGTCTCCGGAGAGGTCGCCGACCATGAGTCGCGGACGGTTCGCCGAGGCCCAGTTCGAGTCGGTGCCGACGTACCGGTACGGGCCGGGGAAGGTGACAGCGGAGCCGGTCAGGTCACCGGTGGAGACGTACGCCCGCAGCTGCCCGTCGGCGAGTTGGGCCACCAGGTCGGTGATGCCGTCGCCATCCACGTCGGCGGGGAGGATGCGCGGGATGGAACTGGTCCGCCACCCCGAGCCGACCACCTTCGCCGAACCGGTGGTCGGGAAGAGTCGACCGCTGACGGAGACGTCGCCACTGGACGGGTACGCCTTCAACGAGCCGTCCGCGAACTGGGCGATCAGATCCGTGCGCCCGTCGCCGTTGAAGTCGCCGGTGAGGATCCGCGGCACCTCAGCGGTGGTGAACCCGGTGCCCACGTCGCTCGGCGCGATGCTGAACAGTCGGGCGTCGGCCGAGAGGTCGCCGCTGGAGGGCCACACCCGCAGCGTCCCGTTCGCCAACTGGCCGAGCAGGTCGGTCCGCCCGTCGCCGTTGAAGTCCCCGACGAAGAGGCGCGGCAGGGAACTCGCCCGGAACCCGGTGCCGACGACGACCTCCGGGCCGAAGAGCTTGTTGTCGGCGGAGAGGTCGCCGGTGGACGCCTGGGCGGTGAGCCGGCCGTCGGAGGTGCCGCCGATCAGATCGGCGCGTCCGTCCCCGTTGAAGTCCCCGACCAGCACGTGCGGACGGTTGGTCGTCGTCCAGCTCGTGGTCCCGTTGACGTTGCGGTACGGGCCCGGGAAGAGCGGCGTGGTCCCGGAGAGCTGACCGCTGGAGGGGTAGAAACGCAGCGTGCCATCGGCGCGTTGGCTGACCACGTCGGTCCGGCAGTCGCCGGTGAAGTCAGCGAGCCGGGCGATGCTGCCCTGGTCCCCCGGACCAGCGGTGCCGCCACCGGCGTTGCAGGCGGAGACACTGTGCTGGCGGATCCAGGCCACCAGGTCGTCGGTGCGGGTCTCGATCGCGTCCCGCCGGGTCTCGGTCTCGCCAAGGCAGCCGCCCTGCCAGGAGGTGTGGTGCAGGGCGACCAGTTCGGGACGGCCGTCGACCAGCCGGACGGTGGGGCCACCGGCGTCACCCTTGCAGGTGGTCGGACCACCGCTGCTGGTGATGTCGACTGTCGTCGCGGTCACCGCAGCCGCCGTCACAGCCACCCCGTGCAGCTTGTCCGGCACCCACTGGGTCGCGGTACGGCCGAAGCCCAGCGCCTGGAACGTCTCGCCCGGCGCGGGCGGGGTGCTGCCCAGGGCGACCGGGGTGACCCCTACCGCCGGCACGACCAGGCGCAACAGCGCGACGTCGCGGTCCGGATGCGGCACCACCCAGGCGACCCGGCGGACGTGGCCGGCGGTGCCGGTCAGGTCGAGCCGACCCACGGTCACGGTGGTGAGCTGGGCTGGCGCGCCGGCGGTGGTCCGCGGCGTCCCGGCGTCGGCACAGGACTTTGCGGTGATCACCCACTGTGCTGCGACCAGGGCACCCGAGCAGGCGCTCGCGTCACCCATGGCCACCTTGGCCGCGAAGGCGAAGGCCGGGTCGGTGACCGGGTCGCCATCACTCACCGCACCGGCAGGCACCGCGCCGACCACACCGGCCCCGGTGATCGCCGTCGCTGCGGCCAAGGCCAGCCAGCGTCGTTGTCGAAGTTGTCTGCTCAACGCCCGTTCCCCCCCATGATTTTCAGGTACAACGCCGCCGTCCCGCAGCAGCTGGGACCACGGCAGGGGACAACGATCAGGAGGAATCTAGTTGATGATCTGGGGCGGCGCTGCCCCCTGCCCAGACGGCACGGGACAGCGCCGACACGGTGAACGTCAGAGCCGGTTCGCCGCCAACAGGAAGGTGTAGGCCGCGTGTCCCTCGGCCGTCGGGTGGAAGGTTTCGGTGAGGCGGGTCAGGTTGACGCCGTGGATGAACGGCTTGGGGCTGCACGCCTCGTAGCCGGCGAGGACCTGACGCATGTCGACGAAGGTGACCCCGGCCCGGCTCGCCGCGGCCCGGGTGCCCTCGGCCACGGCGTCCGCGTTGCCGTTCATGTGGGCGCGCTTGGTGGCGCTGGGGCTGATCGCGCCGCACGAGCCGGTCGGGGCGACAAGCCTCGGGTAGCCGAGCACGACCACCTTGGCCCGGGGCGCGCGGCGCTTGATCTCGCCGTACAGGCCGGCGAGTTCGCCGACCATCTGGTTCCTGGCGTAGTACGACGAATACATCGTCGCCGTCTCGCAGTACGACTCGCTCTGGGTGAGGCAGCCCGTGGCCACCGAGGAGAACTGCGCGTCGTTGCCACCCACCGTGATGCTGACCAGGGCGGTGTTGCCGCTCAACGCGGAAAGCTGCTTGCCGCGTACGTCCGCCATGGTGGCGCCGCTACAGGTGACGTCCTTCAGCGTGTAACCGGACACCGCGGACGTGAACAGCTTCGGGTAGCTTTTCGGGCTGCGCAGGCAGGCACCGCTGGCGGAGTCGTACGGGTAGGCACCGACGCCGGAGGCGTACGAGTCACCGAGCGCGACGTACTCCTGCGGGGCGGCCGCTCGGGCGGGAGCGCCGACCACCGCTTCCATCGCCACGAACGCCATAGCAGTGGCGAGAACCACGGACGTGAACTTACGCATGACTTCCCTTCGACCGACGAGAGCCGCACTGGCTCTCGACCGTTTGACGGCCGAAGGGCGGAACGCGTTTACCGCAAGGCAAAAAATCGTCCAACGTAGACGGTTACCTCACGCGTCGTAGTCGACGGTGAGGGTGTCGGTGCGGGGACTGGACTGGCAGGTGAGCACGTAGCCGGCGGCCACCTCGTCCGGCTCCAGCGCGTAGTTGCGGGCCATCTCGACCTCCCCGGCGACCACCTTCGCCCGGCAGGTCGAGCAGACCCCGCCCTTGCAGGCGTACGGCAGTTCGCCGCGAACCTTCAGCGCCGCGTCCAGCACCCGCTCGTCCCGCCGCATGGTGAAGCTCGACGAACGGCCGTCCAGCACGATCGTCACCTCCGTGCCGCCGATCGCCGCATCGGCACGGCGCACCGGCTCCGGGGGCGCGTCGACGTGGAACAGCTCGGCGTGCACGGCCGCCTCCGGCACCCCGCGCGCGGCCAGCACCGCGCGCGCCTCCACCACCAGCCCGTACGGGCCGCAGAGGAACCACTCGGCGATGGCGTCGGCGGGCACGATCGTGTCCAGCAGCCGACCCAGCCGCTCGGCGTCGATCCGACCGGAGAGCAGCGGCGACTCGCCCTGCTCGCGGGAGAGCACATGCACCAGGTGCAGCCGGGTCGGGTACCTGTCCTTCAGGTCGGCCAACTCCTCGGCGAACATCACACTGTTGGCCGTGCGGTTGCCGTACACCAGGGTGAAGGTGCTGGCCGGCTCGACGGCCAGGGTGGTGGCGACGAGCGACAGCACCGGGGTGATGCCGGAACCGGCGACGACCGCGCCGTAGCGACGGGCCCGTTCCGGCTGGTAGTCCGTGGTGAAGTGGCCGAGCGGCGGCAACGCCTCGACGCTGTCACCGCTGCGCAGCGCCCCGCAGGCGTAGCTGGAGAAGGCGCCGCCGGGAATCTCCCGCACCCCGATCCGCAGCCGGCCGTGCCGCGCCAGCTCGTCTGGTGTGGAGCAGATGGAGTACGAGCGGCGCACCTCCTCGCCGCCGTCCGGGCCGGGCAGGCGCACCGTGAGGTGCTGTCCGGCGCGGAACGCGAAGGTCGGGCGCAGCTCCTCGGGCACCGCGAAGGTGATCGCGACGGCGTCGGTGGTGAGCCGGTCCACGGCGGTCACCGGCAGCGGATGGAACACCGGCCGGCGACGGACCGGGCGGGTGATGGTGACAGTCACAGCGCCTTCAGGTGGTCGAAGGGTTCGGAGCAGGCGCGGCAGCGCCAGAGTGCCTTGCACGCGGTGGAGCCGAAGCGGCTGAGCTGCGCGGTCTCCGGCGAGCCGCAGCGCGGACAACGGACGGCCAGAGTCAACGGTACGACCCCGTCGCGCCGGACCGGGGCCGGCGGGGCGATGCCGGCGGCGGCCAGCTTGGCGCGTCCGGCGTCGCTGATCCAGTCGGTGCTCCAGGCCGGGCTGTGCACCGTACGCACCTCGACGTCCCGATGCCCGGCGGCGGCCAGCCGGTGCCGGATGTCGGCGCGGATCACGTCCATCGCCGGACAACCCGTGTAGGTGGGGGTGATGGTCACCACCACCCGACCGGTGGCCGGATCCTCCTCGACGTCCCGCAGGATGCCGAGGTCGGCGATGGTGACCACCCGGATCTCCGGATCCACCACCGCCGCCGCGGCCTCCCGAGCGCTGCTCACCGCCGGCTCACCCGCGTCGCGCTCACCAGCGGGCTCCGGGGTGGGCACGGTGCAACACCTGCATCTCCGCGAGCAGGTACGACAGGTCCTCGGTGTGCACCCCGTCGCGTCCACCGCCCGGCGCCCAGCCGGACTCCGGCACGGTGAGGGTTGCCTCGGCCAGCACCGCCGAGACGGTGTCGTCGAACTCGCCGCGCAGGGTGGCCGGGTCGACCGGCGCCTGTGGCTGGGCGACGAACAGCTCGTGGGCGTACGGCCAGACCTGGTCGATGCCGGCCTGCATCCGCCGGTGCGACTCCTCGGTCCCGTCGCCCAACCGCTTCACCCAGAGCGCGGCATGGTCGAGGTGGTACGCGGACTCCTTGCGGGCCTTGCCACCGATCGCGGCCAGCCGTTCGTCGGCGCAGCCGGCCAGCGCGGTGTAGAGCGGCAGTTGGTACGCGGACAACACGAGCAGCTTCGCCATGGTCATCGCGAAGTCGCCGTTGGGCAGCTCGACCAGGAGACAGTTGCGGAACTCCCGGTCGTCGCGGAGGAAGGCCAACGCGTCCTCGTCCCGGCCCGCGCCCTCCAACTCGCCGGCGTACGACAGCAGCAGCCGTGCCGCGCCGAGCTGGTCCAGGGCGATGTTGGCAAGCGCGATGTCCTCCTCCATCTCGGGTGCCCGGGTGGCCCACTCGGCCAACCGCTGCGCCGCGATCAGCGCGTCGTCGCCGAGGGCGAGGGCGAAGGTGAAGGTGAGGGGATTGTTCACAGGTGGGCCACGCCTTCGGGGACGTCGTAGAAGGTGGGGTGGCGGTAGACCTTGTCGGCCGCCGGGTCGAAGAAGGCGTCCTTCTCGTCCGGGCTGGAGGCGGTGATCGCGCTCGCCGGCACCACCCAGATCGACACCCCTTCCTGGCGACGGGTGTAGAGGTCGCGGGCGTGCCGCAGGGCCAGTTCGGCGTCGGGGGCGTGCAGGCTGCCGACGTGGCTGTGCGCCAACCCACGCCGGGCCCGGACGAAGACCTCCCAGAGCGGAGTGTGTTCAGTCATGCCGCGACCTTCTCCCTGCTCGCCTGCTTGGCCGCGTACGCCGCGGCGGCCTCGCGTACCCAGGCGCCCTCGTGGTGGGCGCGCCGGCGGTGGTCCATCCGCTGCCGGTTGCACGGGCCGTCACCGGAGATCACCCGCATCAACTCGGCGTAGTCGGGCTGGGTGAAGTCGTACGCCTGACGTTCGTCGTTCCAGCGCAGCTCGGGATCGGGGATGGTCAGCCCGAGCACCTCGGCCTGGCCGACGCACATGTCCACGAAACGCTGGCGCAGCTCGTCGTTGGAGAAGCGCTTGATCTTCCAGGCCATCGACCGGGCGGAGTGGGTGGAGTCGCCGTCCGGCGGGCCGAACATGGCCAGCGACGGGTACCACCAGCGGTCCACCGCGTCCTGGGCCATCGCCTGCTGGGCCGGGGTGCCGTGGGCCAGGGTGTGCAGGATCTCGTAGCCCTGCCGCTGGTGGAACGACTCCTCCTTGCAGACCCGGATCATCGCGCGGGCGTACGGGCCGTACGAGCAGCGGCAGAGCGGGACCTGGTTGACGATCGCCGCGCCGTCCACCAGCCAGCCGATGGCACCGACGTCGGCCCAGGTCAAAGTGGGGTAGTTGAAGATCGAGCTGTATTTCTGCCGGCCTTCGAGCAGCATGTCGACGAGTTCGTCGCGGCTGATGCCGAGGGTTTCGGCGGCGGCGTAGAGATAGAGGCCGTGACCGGCCTCGTCCTGCACCTTGGCCAGCAGGATCGCCTTGCGCTTGAGCGACGGGGCCCGGCTGATCCAGTTTCCCTCCGGCTGCATCCCGATGATCTCGGAGTGGGCGTGCTGGGCGATCTGTCGGATCAGGGTGCGGCGGTACGCCTCCGGCATCCAGTCGCGCGGCTCGATCTTCTGGTCGGCGGCGACGATCTCCGCGAAGTGGTCGGCCAGGTCGGTGTCCGGGCCGGCCACTTCGCGATCCCGTGCGGCGGCGCTACGCAGTGCCGCTTCCGCGGCCTCGACCTCGCCGAGCAGACCGCCGGGCGCGTCCTCTCCCGGGAAATCACTGCCATACATGCCTTCAGTGTTACAGCTTGCTATGCAACACGCCAGAGGGTGTCACAGAAACCTGAAACCGCCGATCGTGACCAGCCAAGCGCCCTTCGTAACCCGCTTCGGCTATGACTTTGGTCACCTAGCGGCGACAAATCCTCGTAACAGGCACAAAGCGTCTGGATACCCCGCCTTAGTGGCGAGTTACCTGGTGTCGATTCCTGGCACTTCGCCAATCCGCACGTAGACTTCCCACGTCACACACCGATCGGTTATCGACGATCGCTGCTGGTACAGGGCCCGTCCCCCGGGCCCCGCGGGCGATCCACACCGGTCAGTCCTGGCAACAGCCGGTCCCCCCGGCCCTGACATCTGGAGTTCACCCGCTCATGCGATCCCGCGTGACCCTGGTGCTCGCCGTCCTGGCGATCCTGCTCGGCGGCGCCATCCTGGTGCCGGCCGCATACGCCCGACTCTCCCCCGACGAGGCGGAGGCCGGCGAGCAGACCGTCGCGGCTCCGCCGCCCGCGCCACCGCCGCCGCCGACCCTCGCGGCGGGCACGGTGTCGGTGGACTTCGAGGGCGAGTTCTTCTCCTGGGCGCTGATGGACCGCGAGTCCGGCGAGATCTCCGGCTCGAAGAACATGGCCGCGACCAGCTCCACCGAGTCGATGATCAAGGCTTGGATCGCCGCCGACTTCCTGCGTCAACACGGCGACGAGGATCTGGGGAAGGGCGAGGTCCGTCGGGCCATCCGGGACAGCGACGACAACGCGACCAACTTCCTGTACCACATGATCGGCGGCACCTACCGGGTGCCCGCCAACGGCGAGCCGGGGCCGGTGATCAAGCGGGCGATCAAGACCTGCGGCCTCACCGACACCAAGCGCGGCAACGTCGCCGGATACGAAGGTTGGTGGAGCTTCACCCAGATGTCGCCGCGCGACGCGGTCCGGCTCGGCAACTGCATCGCCGACGGCCGGGCCGCCGGCCCGAAATGGACCGACTGGTTGCTGAACGAAATGAGCAAGGTACGAGGCAGCACCGCGGACAAGGACCAGCACGAGGCGGACGGCTGGGGCGGCGGCAGGTGGGGCATCATCGACGGCCTGCCAGAGTCGATCACCAGTCAGGGCCCGGTCAGCATGAAGAACGGCTGGACCCGCCTCCACTACGACCGCAGCTGGCACGTCAATTGCCTCGCCGTCACCGAGAAGTGGAGTCTGGCAGTGATGCTTCGCTACCCGTTCGGCCGCAGTCTCGACTACGGCGCCGACGTCTGCGCCAGTGTCGCGGCCCAGCTCGTCACCCCGCAGCCCGGCGGCGCCCTGAAGGTGCCCCAGCAGCCCGGGAAGCTCTGATGGCCCGCCGCAGTCGCAGTCGCCGGGGCCGCCGAGGCGAGACATCCCCGTTACGGCTGATCGCCATCGCCTCCGTACTTGTCGGACTGGTCCTGGTCTCGTTGCGCCTGCTGCCCGGTTCGCCGTTCGAGTCCACCGCCGCCGCCGAGTGGGGGCGCGGGGATTCGCCACTGAACGAGCGCAGCGGCAATCTGACCGACCGCAGCAGCCGACCGTCACCGAGCCCGTCGCCGGAGCCCGAGCCACTGCCGTTCGAGGCGAAGAAGCTCGACCTGGACATCGACGGCTGGTACGGCTGGAGCGTCCTGGACCGGCGTACCGGCGAGATCATCGGCTCGGACGACATGGACGAGACCAGCACCACCGCGTCGCTGATCAAGTCCTGGATCGTCGCGGACTACTTGCGCCGGGCCGCCGAGGCCGGGCAGACCCCGAGCGACGCCAAGCTCGACGACCTGACCAGGATCATCAGGGACAGCGACAACGAACGCACCGAGGCGCTCTACACCCAGATCGGGCGTTCCGCCTCGATCAAGCGGTTGCTGTCGACCTGCGACCTGACCGACAGCAAGGTCTCCAGCGACCTGGGCTGGAGTCGTACCGAGCTGTCCCCCCGGGACACCGCACGGCTGGGCAACTGCATCGCCGAGGGCACCGCCGCCGGCCCCAAGTGGACCAAGTGGCTGCTCAACGAGATGCGCCTGGTACGCGGCGCCGGTGACTTCGGCATTCGCAAGGCGTTCCCGGCCGCCGAGGCCAAGACGATCGCCATCAAGAACGGCTGGGTCGACCGCATCAAGGAGCAGGAGATCCACGTCAACTGCCTCGCCATCGGCGACACCTGGACCATGGGCGTGATGCTCCAGTACCCGATCAACAAGGGCTACCAGTACGGCATGGACAACTGCCAGAAGGTCACCGAAGCCCTGCTGACCCAGGACTCCTGACCACGCCCCGCTCGCCGCAGATCGCGGCGGGGTGGGGCTAGTGGGAGAAGAGAATCGGGC
>NZ_POTX01000360.1 GCF_003236305.1 Micromonospora endophytica
GGTGGGGCGAGAGACACGTGCTGCTCCCATGACGACAGGTGGTGCTCGGACACCTGTCGACGCTATGGAGAGCAGCCCCACGTCGAGATCAACCCACGCGCTCGAGGGTTGTCCGTCCCAGGTCGTCCCGGAGGGGCGAACCCGTACGCCTCAGGTCGTACGCCGGTCGGCCACGCCGGGGGTGACCAGGCCGCTCTCGTAGGCCAACACCACCGCCTGCACCCGGTCCCGCAGGTGCAGCTTGGCCAGGATCCGGCCCACGTGGGTCTTCACCGTCGCCTCGGCGACGTGCACCCGGCCGGCGATCTCCAGGTTGGACAGGCCCTCGGCGACAAGCAGCAGGATCTGGCGTTCCCGCTCGGTGAGCTGGGCCAGCCGGGGGTCCTCCTGCGGGCCGGCACCGAGTTGACCGGCGAAGCGGTCGAGCAGCCGCCGGGTGATCGAGGGCGCCACCACCGAGTCTCCCTGGGCGACCACCCGGATCGCGGCCAGCAGTTCCTCCGGCGGGACGTTCTTGAGCAGGAAGCCGCTCGCTCCGGCCCGCAGCGCGGCGAACGCGTCCGCCTCGGTGTCGAACGTGGTGAGCACCAGCACCCTCGGTGGCCCCGCCGGCCGGTCGGCACAGAGTCGCCGGGTGGCCTCCACCCCGTCCATGGTGGGCATCCGGATGTCCATCACCACCACGTCGGCCTCGACCCGGTCGAGCAGTCGCAGCGCGTCCGCGCCGTCGATCGCCTCACCGACCACCTCCAGGTCGGGCTGGGAGTCCAGCACCATCCGGAAGCCGGCGCGGACCAGCGCCTGGTCATCCACGATCACCACGCGCAGCGCCATGGGCGATCACCTCCGTCCCGGTGCACGACGGTATCGGTAGCCGCGCGTGCACCTGCCAACCACCGGCCAGGTGGGGACCGGCGGTGAGGCTCCCGGCGTACACCGAAACCCGTTCCCGCATGCCGATCAGGCCGTGCCCGCCGGACGGCGCCGGCGTCACCGGCCCACCGCCCCGGCCGTCGTCGATCACGCGCAGCTCGACGGCGTCGGCGTCGTGGGTCAGGGTGGCGTGCACGGCGGCGCCCACCCCGGCGTGCTTGAGTGTGTTGGTGAGCGCCTCCTGCATCAGGCGGTACACGGTCAGTTCCAGCGCCGCGGGCAGCGGGGCCATCTCGCCGGTGACCGTGTAGCCGACCCGCAACCCGGCGTCGCGGAACCGGTCCAGCAGGGCGGGCAGCTCGGTCACGGCGGGGCGTCGGTGGACCGGTTCGGCCGCCGGCTGTCCCGGGAGGTCGGCCGGGTCCGCTGCGGACGCGGCGGCGCCGGACTCCGGTGGGCTGGGTTCCCGCAGGACGCCCACCAGCCGGCGCATGTCCTCCAGTGCCTGCCGGCCGGTGTCCGCCACGACCTTGACCGCGACGCGGGCCGTCTCCGGACTCTTGTCGATCATGAAGCGGGCCCCGTCCGCCTGCACGATCATGACAGCCATGCCGTGCGCCACCACGTCGTGCAGTTCCCGGGCGATCCGGGTGCGTTCCTCGGCCACCGCCGCCCGCGCCTCGGCCTCGCGTTCCCGCTCCAGGGTCGCCGCCCGCTCCTCCAGGGTGAGCACGTACAGCCGGCGGGTACGCACGTTCAGCGCCACCAGCCAGACCGCCCCGGTGACCAGTCCGTAGTAGATGGCGGTGAAGTACCAGGCCACCTGTCCCGAGGTCTGCGTCGCGGCGAGCACCACCCCGACTGCGGCGACGATCCCGGCGATCACGCCGTCGCGGAGCCGGTCGGCGTACTTGACCACGCTGTAGAGGGCGATCAACACCGCCACGTCGTACGGCATGGGCGCCCAGCCGAGGACGACCTGGACGAAGGCGAGCAGCGCCACGACCACTGTCACCGGCACCGGCCGGCCCCGGCGGAACAGCAGGGCCACGGCCATGGCCACACCGATCGCGGTCGCCCACCAGCGGCCCGGCTGGATGGCCGCCAACGTCACGGCGAACAGCATCACCACGCCGCTGACGGCCACGTCGAAGACGACACTGCGCCACGGCCGACGGAAAGGGCTCGCGCTCATCGTCACTCAGGGTAGGTGCAAGCAGGGGCCCCCTGTTAACGCCTGCGGTATAGCAGGGGTCCCCTGTTAACATCGCAGACCCCTTGTTACGACGAGCAGCAATCATTCCTGGCGGGCGGTTACGTCACGGCCCGCCGGATCGAGGTCAGCGACATCGACGCTAACCAATGGCACTCTCCTGGCGTGATCCGGGTCACATCGACATGTATCGTCGGGGAGTAAGGTACGACCATCCTCCCCCTCCCTTTCCGAAGGGCGTAGCCAATGGGTAACCTGACCCTGCCTCGAGGGCGGCACCTACGTATCGTCGGTGTGACCGCCATCGGGCTCCTCCTCGCCAGCAGCGCCGTCGCCGCCACACCCGGCAACGCGCAGCCGGTCACCCGGACGGCCGTCCAGCCCGCCTCGGCCGTGGACGCACCCCTCGGGGTCGATGAGATCTCCAGCAGCCCCAACCTCCGGCTGATCGCCAACCTGCCGAAGGCAGCGCCCTTCGACAGCACCTCGGCGCTCGGCACCGACATCGCGTTCCAGGGCAAGTACGCGTACGTCGGCAACTACGACGGCTTCGTCATCTACGACATCTCGAAGCCGAGCAAACCGAAGATCGAGTCACAGGTGCTCTGTCCAGGCTCGCAGAACGACATCTCCATCCACGGCGACCTGCTGTTCCTCTCCACCGACTCCTCGCGCAGCGACGACTCGTGCAGCAGCGTCGCCCAGTCCGCGGCGATCAAGGAGTCGTGGGAGGGCATCAAGATCTTCGACATCCGCGACAAGAAGAGCCCTCGCTACATCAAGTCGGTCGAGACCGCCTGCGGCTCGCACACCCACACCCTGGTGCCGGGCAAGGACAAGAAGACGGTCTACCTCTACGTCTCCTCGTACAGCCCGCAGGCGACCTTCCCGGACTGCCAGCCGCCACACGACTCGATAAGCATCGTGAAGGTGCCGCTGCACAAGCCGACCGACGCCGCCGTCGTTGCCACGCCCAACCTCTTCCCGGACGGCGGTTACCCGGGCCGGCAGGGCGGCTCCGCGACCACCGGCTGCCACGACATCACCGTCTACCCGCAGCGGGACCTCGCCGCCGGCGCCTGCATGGGCGACGGGATCCTGCTGGACATCACCAAGCGGGAGGCGCCGCGGGTGATCCACACCGTGCGGGACACCACCAACTTCGCGTTCTGGCACTCGGCCACCTTCAACAACAGCGGCAACAAGGTCGTCTTCACCGACGAACTCGGTGGTGGCGGTGGCGCCACCTGCAACGAGGCCATCGGCCCGAACCGGGGCGCCAACGCCATCTACGACATCACCGGTCGCGGCGACAACCGCCAGCTGGTCTTCCGCAGCTACTTCAAGATCCCACGGGTCAACGGCGACACCGAGAACTGCGTGGCGCACAACGGCTCGCTGATCCCGGTCCTCGGCAAGGACATCATGGTCCAGGCGTGGTATCAGGGTGGCGTGTCGGTGTGGGACTTCACCGACTCGCGCAAGCCGAAGGAGATCGGCTACTGGGAGCGGGGCCCGCTGTCGGACACCCAGCTGGTCGTGGGCGGCTCCTGGTCGGCGTACTACTACAACGGGTACGTCTACTCCTCGGACATCCAGAAGGGACTGGACGTGCTCGACATCAACGACTGGCGCGTCTGGACGGCCAAGCTGGTCCACTACCGCGAGTTGAACGTGCAGAGCCAGCCCAGCTACCTGAGCTGGTAACCACGCAGGCCACCACCGGGTCCGGCGATGCCGGGCCCGGTGCCGCTTGACGATCGAGTTTCGTCATTCCGGCCCGGGGTACCTCCTCGCCGACGAGGAAGACGAGGAAGGGGTGGTGGTGATGACGCGCACCGAGTACCACGTGGTTCCCGACGGCGACAGCTGGAAGATCGAGCAGGGCAGCACCGTCGTCGGCACGTACGACACCAAGCAGCGCGCGGTCGACGCCGGACGCCAGGTGGCGCACGGCAACGAGCCCAGCCAGCTCGTGGTGCACACCACAGACGGACGGATCGAGACCGAGTACACCTACCGGGACGACCCGTACCCGCCCGTCGGCTGAGCGCCGCGTCCCGGCGACGGCCTGCCGGCACCATCCCCTCAGGTGCTGCCGCCAGGCCGTCGCCACGCACTCCCCCACCGGCCGTGCCGGCGGTCACCCGTGACGACGCCGAAACCGAGGGCGTACGCCGGACCTGTCAGGATGGCCGGCCGTGACCTCCATCAGGGGTGGCCCACCCG
>NZ_POTX01000361.1 GCF_003236305.1 Micromonospora endophytica
CTCCACCCCCCGCGCCCTCGGCTTCGGTCGGCCCGCACGCCCCGGCGGCGCCACCGCCCGAATGGCCGCCGTTCGCCGGAAAGGCAGCTGTCCGCGCACCCTTGGGGCCGCCGGCAGCGACCGGACCAACAGGTGAGCAGGGCAGAGCCGAGGGTACGGACGGACCCGTGCCACCCCGGCCCGCGTTGCCCGTCGACGGCGATGTGCCGTACGTCCGGGCCGACGTGCACACCGAGGTCGGTCCGACCCTGGTCCGGCTGGCCGGCGTTACCACCGGCCCGACCACCCCCGCCTACGCCTGGCTCGCCGACGACGAGTCGGCACCGGCGGCAGCCGTACCGCTGGTGCTGGGACGCAAGGGCCCGTGGCGGCTCCAGGTCGACCTCGGGCGGGCACCTGACGTGTTCACACTGGTCGGCACCATGGCGGAGTGCCGCCGGCTGGCCGCGGCGTACGCCCGGCAGTTGCACGCGGATGGGATCGAGGTCACCGTGGTCGGTGACGCGCTCGGTGCCGAGTCCGTCGCCGGCAGCCGCAGCCTCGCCCGGCTACCCGAGCCGGACGACGGAGACGAGCCGTACGTGGTCATCACGGCCGCCGGAGCCGGGATACGTGAACTCGCCGCCGACAGTCGTTGCGTACCGATGGTGATCGGTCCGGTCGCCAACAGCCGGTGGTCGGTTCAGCTCGACGTCGAGAGCTAGGCAGCCGTCTCGATTCTCAGCGTCCGCTCTCCCTGCCGCCGCCACGGTCGACGACACCCACCACACGGTACCGTCGACCGTGGCGGCCAGCCGGTTGTAGCGGTCGGCAGCGCCGCCGCCCAGACCACTACCTGGGAGCGCCGCCATGCCGCCACGCGCGCACACCATCGTCGACCCACGCTTCCCCGCCGAGCTGGCCCGACTGCGCCGTGACCGTGGCCTGTCGCTGCGCCAGTTGGCGGCCGCGGCGAACTACGGCAAGAGCGTCATCCACCAGCTGGAGACCGGGCAGACCCGACCCGCCGTCGACGTGGCCGCCCGCCTCGATGCCGCACTCGATGCCGGGGGCATTCTCGCGGGGCTGGTCGTCGATGCCCCCGACGGTGGAGATCGGGCCGCGTACGTCGCCACGCACCCGCGCCGTGTCGACCTGGCCGCCGTGCGTGCCTTTGGTGACGTGCTGGCCGGTTACCGGCGGCTGGAGGACTCCATCGGCGCCGCCGCCGTGCTGCCGTCCGTACGCGCCCAGCTCGACACCATCGTGTCGCTGCTGCGAGAAGCCGACCATCGGGTACGCCCGGGGGTGGTCGACGTCGCCGCGCAGTGGGCGCAGTTCGCCGGCTGGCTGGGCATCGCCCACGGCGACGACCGGACCGCCCGCGCCTGGCTGGACCACGGGCTGCAATGGTCCACCGAGGCCGGCAACGCCGACCTGACCGCGACGGTGCTGTCCTTCCAGGGCCACCGGGCGGAGGGTCGCGGCGACCTGCCGGAGATGATCGGGCTGTCCCGGTCTGCCCGCTGTGACCCGAACGCCAACACGGCGTTGCGCGCGTACTCTGCCGGCCAGGAGGCTCGGGGCCTGGCCATGGCCGGGGCGTCCCCGGCCGAGGTGCGGCACATGCTGAAGCGAGCCGCGGACCTGGCCATTGAGGCGGCGGAGACGCCATTGCCCGCGTGGGGGTACTGGTACACCCCCGCCTTCTATGCCGTGCAGCAGGGGATCGTGTGGCGGCACCTGGGTGACCGGGACGCGCGGGCCAATGACCGGGCGGTCGAGTTGCTGACCGCCGGCACAGCCGGGGTGGACGAGGCAGCCGAGGGCGCCGACTGGCACGGCCGGCACCTCGTACACCTGGCTGTCGCCCACGGGCGGGCCGGTGACAGCGGCTCGGCGCGTCAGGTGCTGGAGCGGGCACGGTCGATCGCCGTGGCGACCGCTTCGCGCCGGCTGGCCGAGCAGGTCGACGCGGCTGTCCGTGACCTGGGCCTGTCCGTGACGCCGTAACGGACACCGAGCCTCTGACCCGGGCACGCGCTGTCATCGGACGATGCTTGTGGGTGTTGGTCGAGTTCCCCTTCTCGACCGGCATCTGGCGGCGGCGGTGCCTTCCCAACGGTCACGCGCATCGGTACCGCTGCCGCTCTCGGTCGAGGTGAGGGAGGTACCGATGATGTTCGTTCGTTGGGCGCGGCGCTGGATCCGCCGACAGCCCACCGTTCCTGCCCCGGGTTGCGTCGCGCGGCCCGCCGTTCAGGTCGCTGAGCAGGAGGCCGCCCGGCGGCGGATTCTGGATCAGGCGGAGGCGGAGCGTACGCCGCTCGACGACACGACCCGGGTGGTGCCCGGCCGGAGGCGACGTCGTGAGCAGCGCTGATGACCTTCCCCGACCAGCCCCTGGCACTCGCATAACAGTCGAGCCGGGCCAGTGGCAACTCTGCCCCGGCCGTCCCGGCACCAGCCGGGAGATCATCGACCTGGTCGCCGTTCATCCGGCGGCGGATCCGGCGTGGGCGTGGGTCCACGCGCACGACATCAGTTGCTGTCTGGTGGTGGTGGAGTGTCCGTCGCCGTGTGTCGAGATCCTGGTGCCGGTCGCCGTGCTCGCCGCCGCTCGAGGTTAGTGGTGAGTGCGGCGGTGGGGTGGTGGCGGGTCCTGGAGGAGCACCGTCGTGCTTCCGGCACCAGTTGGTGTCCGCGTTGTCGGCGTCGTCGTTGTCGGCCGTGGGCGCAGGCGTTCGCCTGGCTGGTGGCGCACGACCAGTGGCATCTGGGACCACCGTCGCAGGCGTGAGGCAGCATCTTCCCCGAAGTTGCGGGAAGGGCAGCGGGGTGAGGCAGCATCTTCGCCGAAGTTGCCGGCTCGGCGGGGCGGCCGGCTCGGCGGGCCGGCGGGCTCGGCGGGTCGGCGGGATTGCGCGGTGGCGCGGGCTCAGTGGGGCGTCAGCGACTGAGGTGGGGTACGACTGTGGACAGCGGCCCCTTCTCCAGCTTCGGCACTCGCTGCCAGGTGCCAGCTTCGGCGCGATAGGCGCGGTGCACCCGCACCCGGCGGTAGGAGCGGCTGCTGAGGATCAACTCCACCTCGGCGGCACGCAGCGCGTGTGCCCGGGAACGGACCCGGGTGAGTGGGGTGAGCAGGTCGGCGGTTGACGTCACGTCGATCGCCCGGTTCCTCGGCACCCGCAGCTCCAGCAGCAGCCGTCCCGGGCGCACCGGGGGAAGGCTGCGGTGCAGCCGCAGCCAGTGCCGGGGCAGGCGGGCCCGGTTCGCCGGCAGCAGAGCGTACGCCCGCCGGGTGCTCAGGGTGGGCCAGCGTCGTACGTCGTTGGGCAGGCCGGCGATCGAGCGGGCGGGGGAGGCGCACCGGATCCGCAGCGACGCCTCTGGGCCCTCGCCGGCCGGCGTCAGCTGACCGGCGCGGTCCATGTCGAAGGTGTCCACCGCACGGGCCCGGTCCAGGCGTGCCGCCGGCAGCAGGTACGCCTCGCGGAGGCCACGCAGGTGTTGCAGGCGCGCGGGCAGCCGGGCCTGCAACACCTCCATCGGGATCGCACCGCCCGGTTCCACCCGGACCCGCAGCAGCCGGTCACCCTCCGGCACCGACCGGGGATCCAGGAACGCCAGCAGGAACAACTCGGCGGTGGGTATCCCCTCGGCGACCGACCGGGTGTCCACCGGGATGACCACGAACGCCTCGAACTGCTCGGCGTTGACCTGCTGCCCCGCGCTCAACCACATCGGACCGTACCCCGCCGCCCGGCGGTCCTCGGTGGCCAGCGCCGGACGGGGCAGCGGCGTCGTCGGCACCACCCCCCGCTCGCGCGGCGGCGCACCGGCGTCCGGCCCCGCCGGTGGCGGATCGGTGGCAGCCGGCTTCGGTGGGGCCGGGGCCTGCGGCGCGTCGGTGGTGCCCAGGTCCGGTGGGGTTGAGGTCTGCGGCGGGTCGGCGCTGGCCTGGTCCGGCCCGGATGCCGTCTGCGGCGGGTCGGCGGTGCCCGGGTCCGGTGGGGCCGGGGTCTGCGGCGGGTCGGCGGCGGCCGGGTCCGATCCGGGTGGGCGCGGTGGCGCGTCGATGGCGGCTGCGCTCGGCTCGGCCGAGGTCTGCGTCGCGTCGGTGGCCGCCTTGCCCGCCGGCTCCGGTGCCTGTTCGACTTCTGCCGGGTCGGCGGTGTCGTGCTCCGGCTCGGTCGCCTTCGGCAGGTCCGCGATGTCCGCGTCCGGTGCCGACGACGCCGAGCTTTCCGCGTCCGGTGCGGACGACGCCGAGTTCTCCGCGTCCGGTGCGGACGACGCCGGTGGGG
>NZ_POTX01000362.1 GCF_003236305.1 Micromonospora endophytica
AGTGAACCAGGTCAACCGCGTCACGCTGAAACTCTTCCGTGTACTTCGATGGACGCCCCAACGGGGACACCCCTTCCTCTGGACCAACATCCAGTCTCAGGGTGTCCACATCTCAGGGGGAAGGCCAGTGCAGGCCTATGTCGACGCCTGGTCCTCGCTTCTGGACCTTTCGCTCGGCGTACGCGAGTCTGAAGACCTCATTGGGACGGTTATCAAGGAGAGCTTCGATGAATGACCTGACCATCGCCCGGTGGCGCAAGAGCAGCCGCAGCGCGGAGGGCGAGTGTGTCGAGGTAGCGGACAGGCTCGGGGCGGTCGTGGGGGTTCGGGACAGCAAGGACAGCGCCGGACCGGCGTTGCTGTTCGGTGCCGCGCAGTGGCGCTGCTTCATCGAGACCGTCAAAACCGGCCAACTGCCCTGAGGCTGGCCAACCCATCCGCCCGTTCCAGTCCGTTCACCGCCTCCACAAGACGTCACTCAGCGCCATGGAACGCGGACCTCGCAGTCGACGACGAGGCTGTGCGGCACAAACCCGTTCAGCGCGGGCGGTCGCGGTCCTTGGAGGGCTGGACCCGCTTGGGCTCGCCTGGCATTTTCGGGTGGTCCGGCGGGTAGGGCAGGTCGCCCTCGCCGGCAGCGGCGTCCCGCTCGGCCCACTCCAGCAGCGGGGTGATGTCCCACCCGGCGTCGTCGATGCCGGCGTGCGGGTCGCCGTGCTGCGCCAGCCGCTGCGGCACCGTACGCAGGTCGAAGTCGTCCGGGTCGACGGCGGCCAACTCGTCCCAGTCGACCGGGGTGGAGACGGTGGCCCGCGCGTTGGCCCGCAGCGAGTACGCGCAGGCGATGGTGCGGTCCCGGGCCATCTGGTTGAAGTCCACGAAGACCCGCTCGCCGCGCTCCTCCTTCCACCAGGCGGTGGTGACCAGGTCGGGGCGGCGGCGGCCCAGCTCCCGGGCCAGCGCGATGGTGGCCCGGCGCACCTCGACGAAGCTCCAGCGGGGCTGGATGCGCAGGTAGACGTGCACGCCCCGACCGCCGGAGGTCTTCGGCCAGCCGGTCACCCCCAGCTCGTCGAGGATCGCGCGCAGCTCGGCGGCGGCGGAGGCCGCGTGGGCGAAGTCGGTGCCGGGCTGCGGGTCGAGGTCGACCCGCAGCTCGTCCGGCTGGTCGACGTGGTCGGCGCGCACCGGCCAGGGGTGGAACACGACGGTGCCCATCTGCGCCGCCCAGGCCACGTGGGCCAGGTCCGCCGGGCAGAGCTCGGCGGCCTTGCGCCCGCTGGGGAAGCTGATCTCCGTGGTCTGCACCCAGGGCGGCACGCCGCGGCTCGGCACCCGCTTCTGGAAGAACATCTCCCCATCGATGCCGTCGGGGAAGCGTTGCAGAGTCGTCGGCCGGTGGCGCAGGGCTCGCATGATGCCGTCGCCGACGCTGAGGTAGTAACGGAAGACGTCGGCCTTGGTGAAGCCGCGCTCGGGGAAGATGACCCGATCCGGGCTGGACAATCGTACGGTCTGCCCGGCGACCTCGATCTCCTCGGCCGGAGCCTTCGTGCCTGCCATTTCGCGACCATATGCGATGGGTCCGACGTTCGACGTACCGTTGGCGCGTGAGTCTTCCCGACAGTGAACTGCCCCGCACCGAGGACGAGTGGCGGGTCCGGCTCAGCCCCGACGAGTTCCGGGTGCTGCGCGAGCACGGCACCGAGCCGGCCTGGACCGGCGAGTACGTCGACACCAAGACCCCCGGCATGTACCGCTGCCGGGCCTGCGGTGCCCAGCTCTACCCGAGCGACACCAAGTTCGACTCGCACTGCGGCTGGCCGAGCTTTGACGACGCCATCCCGGGTGCGATCAAGGAGATCGAGGACAACTCGCTCGGCATGCGGCGGGTCGAGATCCGCTGTGCCCGCTGCGACAGCCACCTGGGCCACGTCTTCCGGGGTGAGGGTTTCACCCCGAAGAACACCAGGCACTGCGTGAACTCGCTCTCGATCCGGCTGGATCCCAGCAACACCTGACCCGCGGGCCGCCGGCGGGCCGGGGCGGCGACCTTCACAGCACCAGCAGGCCGCCCTGGTCGTCCACCTGGTCGGCGGCTTCGTCGTCGAACCACAGCCCGCCGGTGGCCAGGTAGCGGAAGCGGTGCTGTCCGGGCCCGAGGCGTACGGTCACCGTTCGGGTGCCGTCGCGGCGGGCCACCAGCACGTGCTCGCCGGGTTGCCAATCGTTGAAGGAGCCGACCACGCTCACCGTGCCGGGTGGGGTGTCCCGGGGCAGCGAGAAGGTGACCCGGGTCTGGCTGCCGAAGAGCCGGTTTCGCTTGATCATTGTCGTCCTCCCGGTTCGCGATCTCGACGGACCGGCGGCCGGGCCGCCGCCATCGGCCAGGTCATCCGGTACAACGCCCGACACGCAGGCGCGACACGCCGCCCCGCCGGGTGACCCGGGCGGTTTTCGCCCGGCCCCGGTGCCGGCGGGTCGCACGCTGGGCGGAACACCGACTTGGCGAAGGGATGACGTCGTGGCGACGTGCGAGGTCTGCGGAAACGACTACTGGATGGCGTTCGAGGTACGCACGGTCAGCGGCGACGTGCACACCTTCGACTGCTTCGAGTGTGCGGTGCACAAGTTGGCGCCGATCTGCGAGCACTGCCAGATCAGGATCGTCGGACACGGCGTGGAGGTGTCCGGCCGCTTCTTCTGCTGCGGGCACTGCGCTCGAGCGGTGGAGTCCGAGCAGGGTGCCGAGATCCGCGACGCCGTCGGTGCCCGCCCGGCCTAGCCCGACGTAGCCCGGCCTAGCCCGGCCTAGCCCGGCCATCCGCGAGCGGTCGCCGGGGCTGCGACGGCCTAACCTGGCAGGATGCCGAGCCCGGAACCACAGGTCGCCGCCTTCGCCGACCTGGACGCCCGCACCCTGCACGACCTGCTGAGACTGCGCGTGGACGTGTTCGTGGTGGAGCAGGAGTGCGCGTACCCGGAGATCGACGGGCGGGACGTCGAGCCCGGCACCCGGCACGTCTGGCTGGCGCACGACGGCGTGCCCGTGGCGTACCTGCGGATCCTGGCCGACCCCGGCGGAGTCGCCAGGATCGGGCGGGTGGTGGTGGCCCCGGCGGTGCGCGGCGGTGGGCACGCCGGACGGCTGATGGACCTGGCGCTGGCCGAGGTCGGCGATCGGCCGTGCGTACTGGACGCCCAGTCGCACCTGGTCGGCTTCTACGCGCGGTACGGCTTCGCGGCAAGTGGACCGGAGTACGTCGAGGACGGCATCCCGCATATCCCGATGCGCCGCCACCGCTGACCGGACGGTCAGCAGTCACCTCGGGCGGGATCGGCACCACCTGCCGGAAAACGGTTTCCAAATTGACGGATGGCGATGGATTGTGCCATTCTTCCGGTCGGAGCCGGCACAGCAGGGGCCACACGAACCGGCGCGGGAGGGGCAACTCCCGGGTCGTCTGGGCGACAACGCGATCCGACGACTCCCCCTGGGGGCTCCATGTCCAACGTACTCAGATCATCGCGCGCCACCTGGCTGCTGGCCGCCGCGGCCGTCGCGGCCGTCGCCACGCTGCTGCTCAGCACGGCGCTGGCCAACCCGGTCTCCGCGCACGGATCGGTGGCCAACCCGGTGTCCCGCAACTACGGCTGCTGGCAGCGCTGGGGCGGTGACTTCCAGAACCCACGGATGGCCACCGAGGACCCGATGTGCTGGCAGGCGTGGCAGGCCGATCCGAACGCCATGTGGAACTGGAACGGCCTGTACCGCGACGGCGTGGGCGGCAACCACCAGGCCGCCGTCCCGAACGGCCAGCTCTGCTCCGGCGGGCGCACCGAGAACGGTCGCTACCGGGCGATGGAGACGCCCGGCGCCTGGCGGGCCACCTCGGTCGCCAACAACTTCCGGCTCAAGTTCTACGACCAGGCCAGTCACGGTGCCGACTACATCCGGGTGTACGCCAGCCGCCAGGGCTACGACCCGCTGACCACGCCGCTGGCCTGGTCACACCTGGAACTTGTCGGCCAGATCGGCAACACGCCGGCCTCCCAGTGGCAGCCCGAGACCGGCGGGGTGTCCATCGAGGTTCCGGTGAACGCACCGGGACGCACCGGCCGGCACGTCATCTTCACCATCTGGCAGGCCAGCCATTCCGACCAGGCGTACTACATCTGCAGCGACGTGCAGTTCGGCGGCGGCGCCAACCCGCCGCCGAGCAACCCGCCGCCGTCCAACCCGCCGACCCCC
>NZ_POTX01000363.1 GCF_003236305.1 Micromonospora endophytica
GGTCAGGTGATTGAGGGGGTGAGGTCGGTTCGGGGCGGGGTCCACTCTCCCGCTGCGGCGACGACCTGCTCGCCGGAGCGGATGTCCTTGACCTCGTCGGGGGCGCCGTCGGTGCCGGGGAACCAGACGTACGGGATGCCGCGCCGCTCGGCGTAGCGGATCTGCTTGCCGAACTTGGCCGCGCTCGGTGACACCTCGGTGGGGATGCCTCGGGAGCGTAGGGCCTCGGCGACGCGGTTGCTGGCGGCACGCAGCTCCTCGTTTGTCACCGCCACCAGGACACAGGTGGGCACCTCCCGGGACACCGACAGGGCGCCGGCGCCGAAGAGCAGGCCGAGCAGCCGGGTCACCCCGATCGAGATGCCCACCCCGGGAAAGCTGACGTTGCCGGCGCTGGCCAGGTTGTCGTACCGGCCGCCGGAGCAGATCGAACCGAAGCGCTCGTACCCGATCATCTGGGTTTCGTAGACGGTGCCGGTGTAGTAGTCCAGGCCGCGGGCGATCCGCAGGTCGGCCACGCAGAGGCCGGGCGAGTGCTCGGCGGCGGTCTGCACCACCCGGACCAGTTCCTCGACGCCCTCGTCGAGCAGCGGATCGCTGACTCCGAGCGCGCGCACCGCGTCGGCGAAGGAGGCGTCCGGTGCGGAGATCTCGGCGAGTGACAGCACCGCCTTGGCCTGTGCCTCGGTCGCCCCGGCGGTCTCGGCGAGCAGCTCCGTGACACCGGTCGGGCCGATCTTGTCGAGCTTGTCGACAGCACGCAGCGTCGCCTCCGGGTCGGTCAGCCCGATGCCCCGGTAGAAACCTTCGCAGATCTTGCGGTTGTTGACCTGGATGCGGACCGGCGGAATCGGCAGCGAGCGCAGCGCGTCGCCGATCACCAGCGGCATCTCCGCCTCGTGGTGCGGGGCGAGGGTGTCCCGGTCGACGATGTCGATGTCGGCTTGGAGGAACTCCCGGTAGCGACCCTCCTGCGGGCGTTCCCCGCGCCACACCTTCTGGATCTGGTAGCGGCGGAACGGGAAGTGCAGCTTGCCGGCGTTCTCCAGCACGTAGCGGGCGAACGGCACAGTCAGGTCGAAGTGCAGGCCGAGGGCGTCGTCACCGGCCGGACCCTCCGGATCGCCCTGCAGCCGCCGGATCACGTAGACCTCCTTCGAGGTCTCGCCCTTGCGCAGCAGCTGGTCGAGCGGCTCGACGGCCCGGGTCTCCAGCGGCGCGAAGCCGTACAGCTCGAAGGTCGACCGGATCCGGTCCAGGACGTACTGCTCGATCATCCGCTGGGCAGGCGTCCACTCCGGGAAGCCGGAGATGGGCGTGGGCTTGCTCATGATGCTCCGTTCGGAAACCCGCACGGTCCGCGCGGGAAAGCGTGGGTGCGGCGCTACAGGCCGCGGGTGGGGGCCGTCGCTCGCCCGCCGCCCATCCCGGCCACCTCAGCGAGGTACGGGTTGGTGGCGCGCTCGCGGCCGATGGTGGTCGCGGGGCCGTGGCCGGGCAGTACGACGGTGTCGTCGGCCAACGGAAGGATCTTGTCCCGCAGGCTGGTGATCATCGTCGGCATGCTGCCGCCCGGCAGGTCGGTGCGGCCGATCGAGCCGGCGAAGAGCACGTCACCGGAGAGGCAGAGTTGTTCCGCCTCCCAGGGCGAGCCGGCGCCGGGCAGCCGGAACAGCACCGACCCGCCGGTATGGCCGGGCGCGTGGTCGACGGTGATCTCCAACCCGGCGAGGGTGAGCGTCGCACCGTCGGCCAACTCGGCCACGTCCTCCGGTTCGGTGTACGGCAGGCGTCCGCCGAACAGCTGGGCCATCTCCACCGACAGCCCCTTGGCCGGGTCGGCCAGCAACTCCCGGTCGCCCGGGTGCACGTACGCGGTGATCCCGCGCGCCCCGCAGACCGGTGCCACGGAGAAGGTGTGGTCGAGGTGCCCGTGGGTGAGCAGCACCGCGGCCGGATGCAGGCGGTGCTCGGCGAGCAGCGCGTCGAGCCGGTCGATCACCCCGATGCCGGGGTCGACCACCACGCACTGTTCCCCCGGACCGGCGGCGACCACATAGCAGTTGGTGCCGAAGGCGTCCGCGGGAAAGCCGGCCACGAGCACGTCCGCTCCCCTTTCCGTCGCGCTGGCGTACGTCGTTGCGCAGCCTAACCGGCACGGCCCGACCGGTCACCGCAGATGGCGTCCCAGCGGCACCAGAGGACACTCACGCACCCCGATGAACATCGACGGCCACCTCGTACACCACTTTCCCAGCCGGTACCCGTACACTCTGGCGGGCGTGTGGCGTGGCGCACCTGCCGCCCGACGGCTACGCGACCACCGGCTGACGACCAGGGTAGAGGAAGGGGAGCACGGGTGGCTTCCAGCAGGGACCGGCAGCGCAAACTGGCGCGGGCCAAGCTCGACCGGCAGATGGCCCGGCGGGCCGCTGCCACCAAACGTCGCCGGCAGATTCGCGCAGGCGTCGGCACCACTCTGGTTCTGCTGCTTGTGGTCGCGGGCTCGGCCTGGGCGCTCGGCGCGTTCGACTCCGAGCCGACCGACACCAGCGCCGCCGACGAGACCTGCCTCTGGACCCCACAGAACACCCAGGGCAACAGCAACCTCAAGGATGTCGGCGAGCCGGCCACCACCGGGCTGCCCGTCACCGGCATCCGGACGATGACAGTCGTCACCAACCAGGGTTCGCCGATCACCGTCGAGCTGGACCTGGCCGGTGCCCCCTGCGCCGCCGCGAGCATCACCCACCTGGCGAGCCAGTCGTTCTACGACAACACCAAGTGCCACGAGATCCGCCCCGAGGGCGCGGTGCGCTGCGGTGACCCCAGCGGCACCGGGCTGGGCGGCCCGACGTACACGTTCTACAGCGAGAACGTGCCCACCGCGCCGGAGGCGTCACCGGAGGCCAGCCCGGCTCCGGACGCCGCACCGACGTACCCGAAGGGCACGGTCGCCATGATCTCGAACCCGCCGGGTGCCAACGGAAGCCAGTTCCTGATCTTCTTCAAGGACCACACCCCCACCGAGGACCCGCAGTACCCGATCATCGGCCGGGTCACCGAGGGGCTCGACGTCGTGGAGAAGATCGGAGCCCTGCCGACCGTGGACAATGGGGCTGGGGAGAAGGTCAAGCCGGAGAAGGACGACGTGGTCATCCAGAGCCTGACCGTCGGTGAGCCGGTGCTGGATCCGGCATCGCCCGCCGATCCGGCCCCCACGGGTACGCCGAGCCCGGAGGCATCCGGCGCCCCCGAGGCCAGCGCGAGCGCCGGTTGAACCGGCCGGTTCCACCACAGCAGCGGCATCCACATACCGTCCAGGAGGATCGAGGCGTGACGTCCACCAGAGAGCGGCAGCGCGCGGCGGCCCGCGCCCGGCTCGAGAAGGAGATGGCCGAGCGGGCCGCACGGGCCCGCAAGCGGCGTCAGACGCAGGCGGTCGTGGGGGGCGGTGTGGCCCTGCTCCTGGTGGTCGCCGGCACGGCCTGGCTGGTCAGCAGCCTGATCGGCGACGACAGCGGCACCGACAACACCGCCCAGAACGCGAGCACCGTGCAGTGCGACTGGGTGGAGATCCCGGCCGACCAGCGGAGCCCGACGACCAAGGACGTCGGAATGCCGAACGTCGAGCAGAGCCGGGTCGGCACCCAGACCATGACGATCACCACCAACCTGGGCCCGATCACCGCGCGGATCGACAAGTCGGCGGTCCCCTGCACGGCGGGTAGCTTCACGTACCTGGCCGAGAAGAACTTCTTCGACAACTCCAAGTGCCACCGCCTGGTCACCGAGGGCATCCAGGTGCTCCAGTGCGGCGACCCGAGCGCCACCGGCAAGGGCTGGCGGGACACCGACGGCACGGGCGGCCCGAGCTACCGGATGGCCGAGGAGAACCTGCCCACCGACAAGCGTCCGCCGTACGAGGCTGGCGTCATCGCGATGGCCAACTCCGGCCAGCCGGCCAGCACCGGCAGCCAGTTCTTCATCGTCTACGGCGACGCACAGCTGGACCCGGCCTACACCGTGCTCGGCACGATCACCAGCGGGATGGACCTCGTCAAGGAGGTCGCCGAGGCCGGCGACGACGGCGCCTTCGCCGAGCAGGCCGGTGGCGGCCACCCGAAGAAGGAGGTCGTCATCACCGACCTCACCATGACCGACGCCTAACCCACCCACACCAAGCGCCCCGCCGGCCTCCGGCGGGGCGCTTGGTGTGGGTGGGTTAGGCGTCGGT
>NZ_POTX01000364.1 GCF_003236305.1 Micromonospora endophytica
CTGGTGGGGGGCGGGGTGCTACCGAAGACGGTGGCCTCCCGCGCGGTCTGCCGGATGCCGTTGGTGCCGTTGAACAGTCGCTGGCCCCAACTGGTCAGCTGGTTCGGGTTGAAGTTGGTGGCCATGTCGAGATATTCGACGCCGCCGCTGTTGCCACTCCACGACCAGCCCAGCCAGCCGATGCCGTTGGCCTGGGTGTACGACAGGATGGTCTCCTCGTCGGGGTTGCCGTCGGAGTGGTTGTGGCCGAACTCGCCGACCACGATCGGCAGGCCACGACTGCGGAACCGGCCCAGGTAGTCGCTGATCTCGGCGGCGGTGTCGAAGACGCCGTACATGTGCACCGAGAAGACCGTGTTGCGGGCCGGGTCGGCGTTGAACACCGTCGGGGCAGTGTCGCGCATGGTGAAGGCCCAGTCCTGGCCCCAGTTCGGGGCGTCGACCATGATGGTGTGCTGGATGCCTCCGGTACGCAGCCGGCGGATCGCGTTGGCGGTGTCGGTGGTCCAGGAGGTGTAGTTCTGGTTGCCGTACGGCTCGTTGCCGATGTTGACGATCACGTACGCTTCCTGGCCGTTCAGCGCGCTGGCGATGCTGAGCCAGTAGTCGACCGCCCGGTCCAGGGTGATGGCGCCGCTCTGCTCGCCGTACCCGGTGGTGTCGTGCACCTCCAGCACACAGATCAGCCGGTTGGTCTTGCAGAGCTGGATCACGTTCGTCACGTCGGCGGCGCTGTTGCGGGTCCACCGGTCGCCGCTGGAGAGCACCACCCGGACCGTGTTCGCGCCGAGCGCCTTGACGTTGGCGAAGGAACTGGTCTGCTGGGGGTACCAGGTGTGCGCGTGGTTGACCCCGCGCATGATGAACTCGTTGCCGTTCGCGTCGTAGAGTTTGCCGCCGCTGACGGTGAAGCCGGCGGCGGCGTGCGCCGACGGACCGAAGGCGAACACGGCGGCGACGGTCGCCAGCAGCAGGGCGCCGACGCCCGCGAATAGTCGTCTCATGGCATTCCTCGCAGGAGATTTTCCCCCGTGCCCAGTGGGGGTGCGGTGGTGGCTGGTGATGGCGGCTGGTGCCCGACAGCCGCTGTCCGGGGCCCGGCGAGGCAGACATCAGCGTAAGCCGATAGATCGCCGAAGGCAACCGGTTCAGTAACGCCTCGCCTGGCCGCCCTCCCGTGACGGCCCACGAGAATCGGGCCGCCACGGGAAGTGGGCATCCCCACCACAGGATGTGCCGCACGCCGGCGTCTGAACCGGTTCAGGTCAACGGTAGGCAGGGGCGCGGAGGGCGTCAAGCACGGCCCAGGGTTGATCAGACAGGGGCGGGGTATCCGGAACGGGTCACCCGGTCCGGAAGGAGACACCATGGTCAGCATCGGCTACACCCTGATGTGCGAGCAGGCCGGCCCGAAGCAGCTCGTCGACTACGCGGTACGCGCCGAGGCGGCCGGTTTCGATCAACTCGTCATGTCGGACCACTACTACCCCTGGCTGGAGTCGCAGGGTCACTCCCCGTACGCCTGGTCGGTGCTGGGCGCGGTCGCCCACGCCACCTCCCGCGCGGAGCTGATGTCCTTCGTGACCTGCCCGATCCGCCGTTACCACCCGGCGGTGGTGGCCCAGAAGGCGTCCACCATCGGGCTGCTCTCCGACGGCCGGTTCACCCTCGGCCTCGGTGCCGGGGAGAACCTCAACGAGCACGTGGTGGGTGCCTGGCCGCACGTGCAGCAGCGGCACGAGATGTTCGAGGAGGCGCTGCAGATCATCCGGCCGCTGCTCAACGGCGAGACCCTCACCTTCTCCGGCAACCACTACGACGTACCCGACGCGTATGTCTGGGACCGCCCGGACTCACCGGTGCCGATGGCCGTGGCCGCCTCCGGCCGGCAGTCGGCCACCCTCGCCGCCGAGTACGCCGACGCCATGGTCGCCACCGATCCGGACGCGCACCTGGTGGAGATGTACGAGGAGGCCGGCGGTGCCGGGCGTCCCCGGTACGGGCAGGTGAGCATCTGCTACGGCCCCGACGAGGCGGAGTCCCGCAAGATCGCTCACGATCAGTTCCGCTGGTTCGGGCTGGGGTGGAAGGTCAACACCGACCTGCCCGACACGGACGCCTTCGAGGCGGCCACCCGCAGCGTCCGCGAGGAGGACGTGGCCGCCTCGATCTCCTGCGGCCCCGATGTGGACAAGCACGTGGCGGCGTTCAAGAAGTTCGTCGACGCCGGGTTCACGCACGTGGCGGTGGTCCAGATCGGCGGTGACAGCCAACCGATGTTCCTGGACTGGGCGCAGGAGCAGTTGCTGCCCCGGCTGCGCGAGCTGTGACCTGTCACGGCGCTGGCCACCTACCGGCTATGGCGCATGCGGCCCTGCCCACTGCCGAGCCGCCGGGCCCGCCGGCAGCCGGGCCGTCGGGGCTGGCGTTGCGTCGCCTGGCGCTCGCCGCGCCAGGCGACGCGGCCGGGCTGACCAGCCAGTGGCGCACCGTCAACGGCCTGCGCACCCACGTGCGCCGCAGCGCCGAGCGTGATCAGCAGGGCCCACCGGTGCTGCTGGTGCACGGACTGGCGGTGTCCCACCGCTATCTGACGCCGCTGGCCGTCGCACTGGCCGACACCCATCCGGTGTACGCGCCGGACCTGCCCGGCTTCGGCCTGAGCGCCCGTCCCCCGAACGCGTACGACCCGCGACAGCACGCCGAGCACCTGGCCGCGCTGCTGGCCGCGTACGGGCTGCCGCCGGTCTGCGTCCTGGGGCACTCATTCGGCGCGGAGGTCGCCGCCGCGCTCGCCGCCCGCCACCCCGAGACGGTACGCGCGGTGGTGCTCGCCGGGCCGACCAGCGACCCGCGGGCCCGGAGCCGCTGGGGTCAGGTGCGCCGCTTTCTGCTCGACACCACCCGGGAGGCCCGCTGGCAGGCCCCGATCCTGCTACGCGACGTGATCGACGCGCGACCGCCGAGGGTGTGGGCCACCCTGTCCCACTCAATCCACAACCGGATCGAGGACGACCTGCGCCGGATCGCCGCACCCACCCTCGTACTCACCGGCAGCCGCGATCCACTCGTGCCGGCGGCCTGGCGGGCACGGGCTGCGGAGCTGGTGCCCGACGCCCGCACCGCGGCAGTTCCCGATGCCGCGCACAACGTGGCCACCACCGCACCCTGGCAGGTCGCGGAGGCGTTACGTGCGCTTCTCGACACGACCATCCCCGATGAACCGACGAACAGGTGACACCATGCGTATCGGCAACACGGAAATCCGTCCGGCCGGCGGCGGCCTCGGCTGCCTCCTGATGATCCTCTTCTCGATCGTCGCCTCGATCGTGCTGACCCTCCTACTCAACCTGCTCCTCTGACGCCACCGCTCGCTGGTGGTCAGCGCCGCAGGCCCAGCGTGGTCAGCGCCGCAGGCCCAGCGTGGTCAGCGCCTCGCGGGTGGCCTGACGAACCGGGTCCAGGACACTGCCACGCAGCCACCGGATCATCGGTGTGACGGTCACCCGCCAGGCCGCGCCGACCGCCCGACCCACCGGCAGCACCGTGGCCCGCCACAGCCGGCGCCCCGCCAGCCACACCGGACGCAGGGTCAGCGCCCAGCACCACCACAGGATCCGTCCGGCGACCCGCCAGGCCCAGTCGAGCACGATCACCGACCGGCGGGCCAAGGCGTGCAGCCACCCACCCAGCGTGACCAGGAGCAGCCGGACGGCCGGGGTGAGCACCCGCACCAGCCAGGCCAGCGGCACCCACAGCAGGTGGTACAGCGGCACCAGGATGAGCGTCGACACCAGCCAGGCCAGTCCATGCACGACCCACCGGCAAGCCCACGCCACGCCCCGGCCGCACCACCGCAGCGGCGGCCAGAAGGCGTTGCGCCACAGCCAGCGCACGCCGTTGCCGAGCCAGGTCAGCGGCGACCAGACAAGCGTCAGCCACAGCCACCGAACCGCGCGGGCCATCCAGCCGACCGGGATCCAGACCAGGTGATGCAGCAGCCAGCTGAGTGGACGTAGCAGCCAACGGTCGATGAACCGGGCCGTCGGCACCAACACCCAACGGTGCAGCCAGCGGCCGATCGCCGCCAGCAGCTCCCAGCCCAGCCGTACCGGCAACACCACCAACAACGCCAGACCGCGCGCGACGAGCGCCACCGCCGACCCGCCACCACCCGGGGCCTCCCCCGCC
>NZ_POTX01000365.1 GCF_003236305.1 Micromonospora endophytica
CACTCCACCTGTGGACACCCACCCCGCCTGTGGACAACCCCCGCGTTTCCCGTCGATCTGCTATGGCGACCCCATGATCGCTGGCGTTTCGGCTGTCGTTTTCTCGGCGTGTCACGTCGCCGTGACGTCAACGATCATGACGAACCGGGGCGGCGGCGGGGGTTGGTGGTCTGCTATGCATCTGTGGCAGTACGAAGGCGTTCTTGGCTGCCACAGATCGCTGCCACGAATCACGGAGAGAGGGTTCCGGGTGGGGTTGCCGTCTTATCTGGCCAGTATGCCGATGCATGCGATCACCGAGATGTATGGCGAGGCGGGGCTGCGGGAGCGGTTCCGGCTGGAGAGCGAGGCGTTCGACGCCGACGAACGGCAGCGGTTGGGCGAGGCGCTGGAGTTGGCCGCCCGGCTGCACCGGGCGGACCGGCGGACCCGGGAGCCGTACCTCAATCATCTGCTCCGGGTGGCGATCCGGATGATGCACCACTACCAGGTACGTGACGTGGACGTCATCGTCGCCGGGCTGCTGCACGACGCGGTGGAGGACCACCCGGTGGAGTTGGCGGATGGGGCGAGCGGCACAGACCCCACCGCAGCGGCGCTCGGTGTGCTCGCGGAGCGGTTTGGACCGCGGGTGGCACGGCTGGTGGCGGCGGTGACCAACCCGACCTGGGATCCCGGCCGGGACCGCAACGAGCAGTACCACGAGCACGTCGCCGCCAGCCTGGAGCGGGAGCCGTGGGCGCGAGTGATCAAAGTCTCCGACTTCACCGACAACGGGGTCGGTGTGATCCACGCCGTCGGGCCGAAGGTCGAGTCGTCGGCGCGTAAGTACCGTCCACTGGTGCCGCTCTTCCGGGACCTGGTCACCCGGGCCGACACGCCACTGACCGCGCCGGTGCGGCAGCACATCCTCGACCAGCTCGACCTGGCCGAGGAGCGCTTCAGCGCCATCCTCGACCAACCCGCCCACTCCTGAGGTTCAGCGGTCGGCCGCGGCGGTCTTCCGGTGCAGGCGGCTCGATAGCAGCTCGGCCTGGGCCACCGAGCCGCCGCCGACGCCCAGGCCGTCGCGGGCGGCGCGGTAGAAGTGGTCCCGCGCCTCGTTGGCCTGGTGCAGCAGGTCGGGCAGTTCCTCGCTGGTCTGTGCGCCGCGGGCGAGGCGTTCGATCTGCCAGACCGCGTCGCGCCACGCTCGGGCCGCGGTCACCGTGGGTCCGTCGCCGAGCAGCAGGACGTTCTCCCAGGCGATGGTGTGCCGGAAGCCGGCCTCGGTGAGCGCGGCCTGTTCCTGTTCCCGGTCGAGGTAGCCGCCGATCATCCGGCTGGCGATCGTGTGCACCTCCTTGAGTGCCCGGGCGAATTCGGCGTACGCGTCCAGCCGCCGCTCGTCCCAGCGCACCGTCTGGTGTCGACGCCACCGTGACCTGTCGGTCAGGGAGGTGGCGACGATGGTGCCGACGGTGCCGATCAGCACACCGAGCAGGGCGGGCAACTGCGCGACGACACTCCCCATGGCGTCAGCCTGCCAGTTGCCGGCAACTGACGGATCGACCGCCCCGGCCGCTCCCACGTGCATCGGGTTTCTACTCTTGGGCCTCCAATAACGAGGGGAAAACATCATGCGCGTTGCACGCGTACTCGTGCCTGCCGCGATCGCGGTCGCCCTGCTCGCCGGTTGCGGCGGCGGCGACAACGGCGGTACGACGTCTTCGTCGTCCGCTCCGCCCGCCAGCACGCCGCCCGCCAGCAACGGGGTGGCGGAGCTGACGCCGGACGAGATCCTGGCCAAGGCGATCGAGGCGCTGGAGAAGGCCGGCTCCTACCAGGTCAGCGGCAAGGCGACCGAGGAGGGCGAGGTGACGTCCATGGACTTCAAGTTCGCCAACGGCAGCTGGGGCGGCACCATCAACATGCAGGGCAGCGGGGTTGAGCTGCTGGTGGTGGAGAACCAGACCTACTTCAAGGCGGACGCCGACTTCTGGAAGGCGATGGGCGGTGCCGATGGCGCGGGCGTGGCCAAGCTGATCAATGACCGGTGGGTCAAGGTGTCGGCGGACGACGAGATGTTCGGCGACATGTCCGAGATCTCCGGGATGGCCGACCCGAAGACGCTGCTCCAGCCGGACGGAACGCTGGCCAAGGGCGAGGCCAAGGAGCTTGAGGCCGGTCCGGCCATCGGGCTTGTCGACCAGAAGGCGAAGAGCACGCTGTACGTGGCGACGACCGGTGAGCCGTATCCGCTGCTCATCGAGTCGCCGGACGGTGACGTGACGATCGGCGGGTTCGGGGAGTCGTACCCGGAGCTGGTGCAGCCGGCCGAGAAGGACGTCGTCGACTTCAGCGAACTCTCCGGTAGCTGACCGGACGGTCGCGAGCGGTCGAACCGGGCCGGACGGCGGCGGGGCGGGGCTGATGCCCCGCCCCGCCGCACGTGTGCTCCGGCTCAGGAGGTGAATTTCTCCAGGGCGAGCTCGAGGGCGGCGCTGTCCGGTTGGGCGTACGCCTTCATGGTCTCCTTGTTGTAGGAGATGAAGCTCGGGCAACGGACCGCCGGAGCGTTGATCCGTCCACCGTCGCCGACCTTCTCGCCGGTCTTGGCGGCGTAGAAGGTCAACGTGTAGCGCGCGGAGACATAGTCGACGGTGACCTTCTTGTCGTCACTGTCGTTGTACTCGCACTTGCGCGCCTCACCGTCGCTGCCCGGCTCGAAGGCGAGGCAGCCGATGAGGGAAACCGAGGCCCAGTCCGAGGTCCGGGCGTAGTATGGCTTGTCGAAGCCGACCGATTTGCTGAGCCAGGACTCTGGGCGGTCCGGGGAGTTGGCGAAGGTGAACACCTTGGCGCCCTTGGCGGCGGTGTACGGGGCGGCGTTGAGGATCGGGCTGCCCTCACAGACCGCCGACATGTCGCTGGAGTTGCGGGCGGTGATGGCGTTGTTGTTGGGCTGCTCCTCGGGCGACGAGTTGGCGGGCAGGCTCTCGCCCGGCCCGGGAGTACCGGTCGGACCGGGGGTACCGGTGGGGCCGGTCGCGCCGGTGGTGACCGTGGGCTCGTCCTCGCTGGAAAACACGACGAAGCCGATGAAGCCACCGCAGGCGACGAGCACCGCCATCACGGCGGCACCGATGCCCACCCCGAGCCAGAGCCCGGTCTTCGAGGATTTCTGCGGTGCGACGCCGTACATCGGCGGCGGGGGCGGTGCGCCGTACGGGGACGGATATCCGGGCTGGCCGGGCTGACCGACCGGAGAACCGGGCGGCAGCGGTGGACCAGCCGGGGAGCCGGGCGGGGTGCCCCACGCGGCGTTCGGGTCCGGCTGCCCTCCGTACGGAGGGTGACTGTCACTCATGTGTGGCCCTTGTCAATGTCGAGAGGTTCACTGGCACATGATCAGGGCCAGGGTAGCCAGCCAGGCAAATCAGGGCCGCCGCTCCGCCAGCGGGGTTCCGGTGCGTGGACACGCATGGTTACGGATCACACTCTCCCGATCGCACGGTGTGGACGTGGCACCCCGCGGGTACCGAGATGGGACACCTGTCGAGGAGGAGGACGAGATGACCGACCCGAGCCTTTCCAAGACTTCGATGTATGGAAATATTGCGTGACTGTTTCGCCGCGTCGTAGGCTGCCGTGGGAGCGCTCCCGGCCATTCCGTCCGAGCACGCCGGAGCTGCCGTCCCACCACCACGATCAGATTGCGACGGTCCACCATGAAGCATCCCCCGCGCCGCACCGGACGCCTGCTGGTGACCGCCGGTGCCGTCGGTGCGCTGACCCTCGGCGCGCTGGCGTCCCTGCCCGCCACCAGCGCCATGGCCGCGACCGGCTGCTCCGTGAGCTACACGACGAACAGCTGGTCCGGCGGGTTCACCGCCAGCGTCACCATCACCAATCTGGGCGACGCGGTGTCCAGTTGGAGCCTCGGCTTCTCCTTCCCGGACAACGGCCAGCGCGTCACCCAGGGCTGGTCGGCGACGTGGAGTCAGAGTGGTAACGCCGTGACCGCGCGCAGCCAGAGCTGGAACGGCTCGCTCGGCAACGGCGCCAGCACCAACATCGGCTTCAACGGCAGCTTCACCGGCGCCAACCCCTCGCCGACCTCCTTCACTCTGAACGGCACGGTCTGCACCGGCTCGACGAATCCCACCCCGCCGCCACCGACGACTCCCCCGCCCAC
>NZ_POTX01000366.1 GCF_003236305.1 Micromonospora endophytica
TAAGAGACAGGGGTCAGGGGGTGCAGGTGGGGCAGGTGCCGAAGATTTCCAGGGTGTGGCTGACGTCTGTGTAGCCGTGTTGGGCTGCTACCCGATCGGCCCAGGTCTCCACGGTGGGGCCGGCGACCTCGACCGTACGGCCACAGGCGCGGCAGACCAGGTGGTGGTGGTGCCCCTCGCTGCACCGGCGGTAGAGGTGCTCGCCACCCGGCGGGCGCATCACGTCGATCTCGCCCGCGTCGGCCAGGCCCTGCAACGTGCGGTAGACCGTGGTCAACCCGACCCGCTCGCCCCGGTCGCGCAGCATCGCGTGCAGATCCTGGGCACTGTGGAAGCCCTCCACCTCGGCCAGCAGGGCGCTTACCGCCGAACGCTGGCGGGTGTTGCGGACGGCGGCGCCGCTCTCGCTCATGATCCCTCCCCGGCGTGGCTGACCGCGTCCGCCACGATGTGCGCGACGTGCTCGTCGACCAGGGCGTACGCGATCTCCCGGCCGCGCCGGGAACCGCGCACCACCCCGGCGCCGCGGAGCACCCGCAGATGCTGCGAGACAAGCGGTTGCGCCACGCCGAGCGTGTCCACCAGTTCGTGTACGCAGCGCTCACCGCCGGCCAACTCGCTGACGATGGCCAGCCGGATCGGTGCCGAGAGGGCGCGCAGCAACTCACTGGCGCCTTCGTACGCGTCGTAGCCGGATCCGCTGGTCACCTTGCAACGGTAACCAATACCAGCGCGAAGCCTGTGATCAGGACCCGCCCAGCACCACCTCGTGCGGCTCGGGAACCGGCGTGGGCTGGGGGCGGGACCGGCGGATCCGGCGCCAACCGGCGGCCAACAGGGTGACCACGACGAACGAGGCGATCGCGAGCACCACCACCGAGGCTCCGGGCGCGGTGTCGGCGACCGCCGCCATCCAGATGCCCGCTCCGGCGGCGAACAGGCCGAGTGCCATCGCTGCCGCCATCGTGCTGCGGAACCCCCGGGTGACCTGCTGCGCGGTGGCCACCGGGACGACCATCAGCGCGCTGATCAGCAGTACGCCGACGGCGCGCATGGCGATCGTCACGGTGATCGCGGTGGTGATCGCGAGCAGCAGGTTGAGCGCACGCACCGGCAGGCCGGAGACCCGGGCGTACTCCTCGTCGTGGCAGACGGCGAAGAGCGCGGGGCGCAGCAGAAGCATCGTGACCAGGACGGCCGCGCCGAGCACCGCGATGGTGATCAGGTCTTCGGGGTGGGTGGTGGTCAGCGCCCCGAACAGGTACGCGTTGAGGTTCGCGCTGGTGCTGTCGGAGAGCCCCACCAGGACCACGCCGCCGGCGATGCCGCCGTAGAAGAGCAGTGCCAGGGCCAGGTCGCCGGAGGTGCGGCCACGCTCGCGGATCAGCTCGATGGCGACCGCTCCGATGGTGGCCGCGACCACCGCCATGAGCACGGGCGAGGTCTGGAAGAGCAGGCCGGCACCGACGCCGGTGAGCGCGACGTGCCCGATGCCGTCCCCGATCAGCGCCAGTCGACGCTGCACCAGGTAGATGCCGAGCGCCGGCGCGGCCAGACCGATGATCAGCGCACCGAGCAGGGCGCGCAGCATGAAGTCGTACTGGAAGAGGCTCACCTTGCGCTCCACAACCCGGCGGGTTCCTCGGGACCGTGCGGGTGCACGTGGTCGTGGTCCGGCGCCGCGTGGTGACCGGCCGGATCCGGCACCGCGCCGTCGTGCGCGATCACCCCTTGGTGTACGACGACCGCGCGGCTGATCAGCGGTCGCAGCGGACCCAGTTCGTGGGCGACGAGCAGGACGGTGCCGCCGCCGGCGGTGAAGTCGCGCAACGCCCCGGCGAACGCCTCCTGGCTGACCGCGTCGACCCCCGCCGTCGGCTCGTCGAGGACCAGCAGCTCAGGCCGGCCGGCCAGAGCGCGGGCGATCAGCGTGCGTTGCTGCTGCCCACCGGAGAGGGTGGCCACCGGGTCCTTCGCCCGGTCGGCCAGGCCGACGGCGCGCAGCGCCTCGGCGACCGCCTCCCGATCGGCGCGCCCCGGCGGGCGCAGGATGCCCCGGCGGGCCAACCGGCCGGCGGCGACCACCTCGGCCACGGTGGCCGGTACGCCGCTGCCCGCGCCGAGGCGCTGCGGGACGTACCCGACGCGGTGCCACTGCCGGAACCGGCGCGCCGGCCGGCCGAAGAGGGTCACCGAGCCGGCGCTGAGCGGCACCAGCCCGAGCACGGCGCGGACCAGCGTGGACTTGCCGGAGCCGTTGGCGCCGAGGATCGCGACCACCTCGCCGGCGGTCACGGTCAGCGAGACGTCACGGAGCACGGGGCGGCCGTCGTACCCGGCCACCCCGTTCGTGACGGAGACCACGTCAGATGTCACGGGCAGCTCAACGCCGTGCGAAGGGTTTCGAGATTGGTGCGCATCACCGAAAGGTAGTCCCCACCGTTCTCCGCGGACAGGCCCTCGATCGGATCCAGCACCGCGGTCTGCGCGCCGACCTCCCGGGCGATGGTCTCGGCGACCTTGGGGCTGACCAGCGTCTCGAAGAAGATGGTGGTGGCCTGGTGCTCCCGGGCCTCCTCGATGACCTCGCCCAGCCGCTGCGGTGACGGCTCGTCCTCCGGCGAGAGCCCGGTGATGCCGATCTGTGCGAGCTGGTACTTCTGCGCCAGGTAGCCGAAGGCGGTGTGGCTCACCACGATCTCCCGGCGCTGGCAGCTCTTCAGCCCTTCGGTGAACTCGGAGTCCAGCCGCTCCAGCTCGGTGCGGAGCGTGGCGGCCCGCTGGGTGTAGTCCCCGGCCCGGTCCGGGTCGACAGTGCCGAGCCGCTCGGCGAGCTTGTCACCGATGGTGGCCAACCGGGTCGGGTCCAGCCACACGTGCGGATCCTTGGCGCCGTCGGACGACTCCTCGGCGTGCTCGCCCTCGCCCTCGCCCTCGTGGTCGTGGTCGTGGTCGCCGGCGGCGGCGTCCAGCAGGGGCTCGACACCGGCCACGTCGAAGGCCCGGTCGCCGGCGTTCTGCTCCACCGCCTCGTCCAGGGCGGGCTGGAAGCCGTGCAGGAAGACGACGAGTTCCGCCTCGCTGATCTGCCCGACCTGACCCGGGTTGAGTTCCAGGTCGTGCGGTTCGGCACCGGGTCGGGCCAGGTTCGTCACCGTCACGGCGTCACCACCGATCCGCTCGGCGAGGAACTGCAACGGGTAGAAACCGGCCACCACGTCGACCCGGTTCGGGTCGCTGCCGCCCGAGCCGCCGTCGGTCGAGCAGGCGGTGAGGCCGGCCAGGGTCAACACGGTGGCCGCGGTGACGGCCAGCGAACGCGAGGTCGAGCGGAAGGTCATGCGACAAACCTTCCGCGTAACGAGAATGATTGTCAAAAGCGCATGCTTGCATGCCGGCGGCGGTCGGGTCATCCCACCGGGTGCCGGCTCGGCCGGCGGCGGGTCGGCGGGATGGTCGGCGGCGGCGGTCAGAGCAGCTTCACCAGGCCGACGGTGACCAGCATGGTCAGCACCAGCAGCCGGATCGCCCGGGTCGGCGGCGTCTGCACCCGCCAGGTCGTGATCAGCAGAGCCGCGACCCCGGCGGCGAGCAGCAGCATCAGCAGGCCGCCGACCGGGCCTGGCGCGAAGAACGCGACAAGCACCAGAGCCAGCGTGACCAGGAACACCGTCGTGGGGTTGGCCCGGGCCAGTCGGGCGGCGATTCCGCTCTGCGTACGCTGCATTCCACAGACTCTACGAGGAGGAGGCTCCGGTGCTGGTGACCAACCGGTTCGTGGTCGACGAAGAGGCCAGCGAGGCGTTCACCGGCCGGGCCCACGCCGCCCTCGCGGCGCTCGCCGCCCGGCCCGGCTACCTGCGCGGCCAGTTGGTCCGGGCGCTGGACGACCCCCGGCACTGGTGCCTGGTCACCGAGTGGGAGTCGGTAGGCACCTACCGCCGGGCCCTCGGCGGCTTCGATGTCAAGGTCACGGCGGTGCCGCTGCTGGCCGAGAGCATCGACGAGCCGTCCGCGTACGAGGCGTTGGCCACCGCTGCCCCGGACAGCGACGTGGTGGTGGTCGCCAGCGATCGGGCTGTGGGTCCTTACCGGTGAGTCGCCGGGCACTACGCTGGCTTCCATGACCGCTCCCGGACCGGCAGCCCCACCGCCCCACCC
>NZ_POTX01000367.1 GCF_003236305.1 Micromonospora endophytica
CCCGGCGCCCCCGCGCGCTGACGTCTGTCGTCCCGCCCGGCCTGCCCGCGCTGATCCCCGGGTCAGTGGCGGACGTCGGCGGGCTGGTCGGAGAAGGGCAGGCCCGCCGAGCGCCAGGCGTCCACCCCGCCGATCATGTCGGTGGCCCGATGCAGGCCGAGCGCGCGCAGGCTCGCCGCGGCGAGGCTGGAACTGTAGCCCTGGCGGCACACCACCACGACCTCGATGTCGTACCCGGTGGCTTCGGGGATGCGCCAGTCGCTGGCCGGGTCGAGTCGCCACTCCAGCACCGTGCGGTCGATCACGATGACGCCGGGTAGGTCACCCTGTTCCCGCCGCTGCGCCTCGGTTCGGGTGTCGATCACGAGCGCGCCCCGGGTGGCGGCCTGCACTGTCTCCTGCGGGGTCAACCTGGTCATGCCCGCGCGGGCCTGCTCCAGCAACGCCTCGACGCCGGGACTCATCACGGAATGGGACACGGCACGATCATGCCGCCCGGCTGCGGAGCTTGCGGTCCGAAGTGGTGTGGGACAACCCGATCGGTAACGTCGGGCTGGCGGGTCTGGTGCTGGCCCGACCGGCCCGTCCGGTTGTCGGCAGCGGGCCTGCCAGGTGGGCGGTACCACCAGGTGAGGGCGGCATACGATGCCGGTCATGACCACACCGATCATGACCGAGGCCGAGCTGCGGGCCGCCGTGGCGCGGGAACTGCCCGGGGTCCGGGCCGACCTGGAGCGGCTCGTCCGCATCCCCGGCATCGCCTTCGACGGCTTCGACCACGCCCACGTGGAGCGGTCCGCCGAGGCGGTGGCCGAGCTGCTGCGCGGCTGTGGGCTCGACGTGGAGGTCGTACGGGCCGGTGGGCAGCCGGCGGTGATCGGCCGCAAGGCGGCACCACCCGGCGCGCCGACGGTCATGCTCTACGCCCACCACGACGTGCAGCCGGTCGGGGACCGGACCCTGTGGGAGTCCGACCCGTTCGAACCGGTCGAGCGGGACGGGCGGCTCTACGGGCGGGGTGCCGCCGACGACAAAGCCGGCATCATGGCGCACCTCGCGGCGCTGCGGGCCTTCGGTGACCGGCTGCCGGTCGGCGTGGTGCTCTTCATCGAGGGCGAGGAGGAGTACGGCTCCGACTCGCTGGAGCAGTTGCTCGCCGAGCACCGGGACCGCATCGCCTCAGACGTCATCGTGATCGCCGACTCGACCAACTGGGACATCGGCGTACCGGCGCTGACCACCTCGCTGCGCGGCATCGTCAACTGCTTCGTCGAGGTACGCACCCTGGACCACGCGGTGCACAGCGGCATGTTCGGCGGCGCGGTGCCGGACGCCCTCACCACCCTGGTCCGGCTGCTCGCCACCTTGCACGACGACGACGGCAACGTGGCGGTGGCGGGGCTCGTCAGCCGGGACAACGCGACAGTCGACTACCCCGAGGGCCGGTTCCGCGCCGAGGCCGGGTTGGCTGCTGGCGTACAGCTGATCGGCACCGGCCGGATCACCGACCGGCTCTGGACCAGGCCGGCGCTGGCCGTGCTCGGGATCGACGCCCCGGCCACCGCGGAGGCACCGAACGCCCTGGTCCCGGCCGCGAAGGCGAAGCTGAGCGTACGGCTGGCGCCGGGTGACGACCCGACCCGGGCGTACGCGGCACTGCGTGACCATCTGGAGCGGCACGCGCCGTGGGGCGCGCAGGTGAGCGTCACCTTCGAACACGATGGTGCGCCGTGCGTCATCGACGCGACCGGGCCGATGTTCCAGGCGGCCCGCGCGGCCTTCCGTACCGCCTGGGACGGCACCGACCCGGTGGACATCGGCGTCGGCGGCTCGATCCCGTTCATCGCCACCTTCCAGGAACTGTTCCCGCAGGCGGCGATCCTGGTGACCGGGGTGGAGGACCCGCATGCCCGGGCACACGGGCCGAACGAGAGCCTGCATCTGGGCGAGTTCGCCCGGGTCTGCCTCGCCGAGGCGTTGCTGCTGGCCGCAGTGGCCGAGGCGGGACGCGCGGGAGTCGATGCGGAATCCCGGTGACCGGGGCGGCGCGCCCGGTGAATCCGTAACTTCACAGGTCAGGTGCCCGTTTCCGGTGTGTCGGACGGCGGGCTGTTGTAGCCTCTCGAACATGCGTACGAATGAGGTGATGGCCCGCTTGGAGGCCGCCGTCAGCGCACTGGGGGACGTCGATGTCTCCGCGTGGCCCGAGGACACGCTCAAGGAACAGCTCGGTGAGCTGTCCGCCGCCCTTGTCGCCCTGGACACGTCGCTGTCCCGCATCGCCGAGGAGGTTCGTGCCCGCGGCCTGCGGATCGAGGAATCGGTGCCGGCATGATCTCCGCCCGCCCGCGGCACCAGGTGTTAGGAGGGGCCCCCTGCTATACACCAGGCGTTAACAGGGGGCCCCTCCTAACACTTCTCCTTACGCTGGGGTGATGCGGTTTCTGGAGCTGGCGGCGACCTCGGCGGCAGTCGGCGCCCTCAGGGGTCGGCGGGCCAAGGTGGAGCTGCTCGCTGACGCGCTGCGCCGGCTCGCCCCCGACGAGGTGGCGGCCGGATCCGGTTGGCTCGCCGGTGAGCTGCGGCAGCGGCAGACCGGCGTCGGCTGGGCGAGCCTGCGTGACCTGCCGCCGCCGGCGGCGGAGCCGACCCTGACCGTGGCCGCGGTCGACGCCGCCATCGACGGGATCGCGGCGGTGCACGGGGCGGGCTCGCAGGCCCGCCGCCGGGGGTTGGTGGAGGCCCTCTACGCCGCCGCGACCGCCGACGAACAGCGCCTGCTGACCGGGCTTTTCCTCGGTGAGCTGCGGCAGGGCGCCCAGGCGGGGCTGCTCGCCGACGCGATCGCCCGCGCGGCCGAGGTGCCGGTCCCGGCGGTCCGCCGGGCCCTGCTGCTCGCCGGTGACCTGCGCGAGGTGGCGGTGGCCGCGTTGACCGGCGGGGCCGACGCGCTGGCCGGCTTCGGGCTGCAGGTCGGCCGGCCGCTCGCGCCGATGCTGGCGCAGTCCGCGTCGTCGGTCGACGACGCGCTGGTGGCCACCGGCACGCCCGCCGTGGTGGACGTGAAACTCGACGGCATCCGGATCCAGGTGCACCGCAGCGGCGGCGACATCGCCGTGTTCACCCGCAGCCTGGACGACATCACCGGCCGGGTGCCCGAGGTGGTGGCGGCGGTGCGCGCCCTGCCGGCACGGGAACTGGTCCTCGACGGCGAGGCGATCGGGCTGGACGAGACCGGCCGGCCGCTGCCGTTCCAGGAGACCTCAAGCGCTGCGGCCCGCCGAGCCGGAGCGGGCGTGGGCGCTGCCGGGCCGCCGGTCGCCCCGGCGGTACGCGCTGCCGCCGCGCGTACCGGCGCGACGGTGCTCACGCCGTACTTCTTCGACCTGCTGCATCTCGACGGCACGGACCTGATCGACCGGCCCGGCCGGGAGCGGTGGGCGGCGCTGCGGGGCGCGGTCGACGCCTCGCTGCTGGTGGGACGGGTGGAGGTGGACGGGCCGGAGCAGGCCGGGGCGGCGTTCGCCGCAGCGCTCGACGCCGGGCAGGAGGGCGTGGTGGTGAAGGCGCCCGACGCGCCGTACGATGCCGGTCGCCGCGGCTCGGCCTGGGTCAAGGTGAAGCCCCGGCACACCCTGGACCTGGTGGTGCTCGCGGTGGAGTGGGGCAGCGGCCGGCGCACCGGCTGGCTGTCCAACCTGCACCTGGGTGCCCGTGACCCGGCCACCGGCGGGTTCGTGATGCTCGGCAAGACGTTCAAGGGGCTCACCGACGAGTTGCTGCGCTGGCAGACCGAGCGTTTCCTCGGTCTCGCCATCGAACGCGGCGACTGGGTGGTCCGGGTCCGTCCCGAGCAGGTGGTGGAGATCGCCTTCGACGGTGTGCAGCGCAGCTCCCGCTATCCCGGCGGGGTGGCCCTGCGTTTCGCCCGGGTGATCCGCTACCGCGACGACAAGACCGCCGCCGAGGCGGACACCATCGACGCCGTCCGCGCCATCCACACCGCGCGCCCACCCGCGTCGATCTAGGGACAATCGTCGCCATCGGAGATCAACTAGCGACGATTGTCCCTAGATCGACGGGGAGGTGGGGGTGGCGGCGCGGTCGCGGGGGCGGGGGTCGGTGATGCCGGCGAGG
>NZ_POTX01000368.1 GCF_003236305.1 Micromonospora endophytica
ACCCTGAGGGTGCCGTCGGGGGACGGCCGCTGGCTGGGGAGGCGGCGGTCGAGGGATCGGCAGCCAACTCGACAACCTTGTTGTCCGCGTCGACGTGGACCACCCGAGGGCGGTACGCGCGGGCCTCGGCGTCGTCCATCTGCCCGTACGAGATCAGGATGACCAGGTCGCCCGGGTTCACCAGGTGGGCGGCGGCACCGTTGATGCCGATCACGCCGCTGCCCCGCCGTCCGGGGATGACGTACGTCTCCAGCCGGGCCCCGTTGGTGATGTCCACGATCGCCACCTGCTCGCCGGGGAGCAGGTCGGCGGCGTCGAGCAGATCCTCGTCGACGGTCACCGAGCCCACGTAGTGCAGGTCCGCCTGGGTCACCGTGGCGCGGTGAATCTTGGACTTGAGCATGGTGCGGTACATCGGGACGCCTTTCGCGGGTACGGGCAGGAAGGTCAGTGGGCCGGGTCGAGCCGGATCGGGGCGTTGTCGATCAGGCGGGTGTCGCCCACCCAGGCGGCGACGAGCAGCCGGGCCGGGCCGCGGACCGGCCCGGGCTCCAGGTCGGGATCGGTGAGGACCAGGTAGTCGAGTCGGGCACCGGGCCCGCCGGCGCCGAAGGAGGCGTGCGCGGCGGCCAGCACCGCCCCTGCGTCGCGACCCGCCTCGGCGGCTTCGGCACCGGCCCGCAACGCCCGGGACAGGCCCAACGCCACCGTCCGCTCGACCGCAGACAGGTAACGGTTGCGGCTGGAAAGCGCCAACCCGTCCGGCTCCCGGACGGTGGGCACCCCGACCACCTCGACCGGCACGTCCAGGTCCCGGCACATCCGCCGGACCAGGGTCAGCTGCTGGTAGTCCTTCTCGCCGAAGAACGCCAGGTCCGGCCGGGTGAGCTGGAGCAACTTCAGCACCACGGTGAGCACTCCGTGGAAGAAGCCCGGCCGGCTCAGCCCCTCCAGGTCCGTGCCGAGCGGCCCCGGGTCGACCCGCACGGCCGGCTCCCCGCCGGGATACATGTCGGCCACCGATGGGGCGAAGACCAGGTCAGCGCCGGCTCGCCGACACACCTCAAGATCAACATCGAGGGTACGCGGATACCTGTCGAAGTCCTCGTTCGGCCCGAACTGCAACGGGTTCACGAAGACCGTGACGATCACCTGGTCGGCCCGATCGCGGGCGGCCCGCAGCAGCGTCTCGTGCCCCTCGTGCAGGGCACCCATCGTCATCACCACCGCCACGGTGCCGGTGAGCGCCGCCCGAGCACCTGCCAACTCAGCTCGGGTGTGCACCACCACCGGCACATCCGGGGTGCCCTGCGGGTCGCGTGCTGCTGGCGCGGTCACGCCGCCACCTCCGTGTGGTCCCGGTACAGGACGTCGAGCAACTGCGCCGCGTCCGCCGGCCGCAGCCGGCCGGCGGCCACCGCCCGATCGGCGGTACGCCGAGCCAGGGCCAGGTAGGGGGCGACCGACTCGGGCGCGGTGTCGGCGAGCCGGGTCAGGTGCCGCGCGACGGTGCCCGCGTCGCCCCGGGAGACCGGGCCGGTGAGCGCGTCGTCGCCGAGACGCAGCGCGTTCTCCAGGGCGGCGCGCAGCAGCGGGGCGAGCACCTTCTCCGGCTGTCCCACCCCGGCGTCACGCAGCCGGTCGGCCGCCTCGTTCACGAGCGTCACCAGGTGGTTGGCGCCGTGTGCCAGCGCCGCGTGATAGAGGCCGCGGTCGGCCTCACCGATCCACTCCGGCACCCCGCCCAGATCCGCCACCAGCCGAGCGGCCAACGGACGCAGCTCTGCCGGTGCGGTCACGCCGTACGAGATGCCGGGCAGCCGGTCGAGGTCGTCGGGGGTACCGGTGAAGGTCATCGCGGGGTGCAGCGCCAGTGGGCGGGCACCGGCTGCGGCGGCCGGAGCCAACACCGCCAGGCCGTGTGCACCGGAGGTGTGCGCCACCACCTGGCCCGGGCGCAGGGCGCCGTCGGCGGCCAGATCGGCGATCACGCCGGCGAGCGCGTCATCCGGCACGGCGATCAGCAGCAGATCGGTGGCCGCCAGAGCCACCGACGCGGCCGAACGGCGGGACACAGCGGGAAGCAGCAACGCCAACCGGGCCTGGGAGGCACCGGACATCCCGCTGGCGGCGACCACCCGGTGGCCGGCGGCGGCAAGCGCGGCACCAAGGGTGGCACCGACCCGGCCGGCACCGATGACGCCGACGGTGAACAACGAGCGGGTGGCGACCGGGCTGGCGGGCACGGTCGCGGTCCGCCGACGGGCGGCCTGATGCGTGCGCAGCGGTGCGCTCATGTCACGATCCAGTCCTCGAGATGGGTACCGGTCGAGGCAAGTATGCGTCGCTGACACGGATCCGAAACAAGGATGTGTGAAATCGTTCACCGGTGATGCCGCCCGCCCGACCGAGCCGGGTGGCGGCACCACCGGGCCAGCTCAACGGAGGCGACGCAGGAACCCGGCGTCCAGGAACTTGACGTTGGTGTCCGGGCGGTCCACCCCACCCTCGTCAGGTGTGGTCGGGGTGTTCCGCCCGTCGTGCACCACCAGCAGACCACCGGGGAAGCCGGGCAGCGGGGTAGCCACCGCCGCCGCCCCGTCACACTCCTGCGCCCCGTCCACCCCGCCGTCGACCACGGCAAAGCGCCCAGTGGGCCGCGCGGTACGTCTGTCGTACGTGTAGAAGGTGTCGTCTCCCTGGCTGGAGACGATCAGGGTGCCGGCGAACCGGCCGGTCGGGTAGATGGTGAGCCCCTCCACGTCCTGGGCGATCCGGCCGCCGAAGCCCGGGTCGCCGGAGTAGTCGACCACACAGTCGTCCTCCACCGGATCGAAGACCGCCGGGATGCCGTACTCCCGCACCCGCTCCACCGATACCGGCCGGCCAGTGAACCGCCCGTCGATGAGCCGGGTCCGCCAGAGACCAACCGTCTCCTGGGCGAGGTACACCACACCGGTGGCCGGGTCGATCACCGTGCCCTCCACCTGCGGCCCATCACCCGGGTCGGCGCACGGCGACCACCGGGTGCCGTCCGGCAACGTGAACTCGGCCGGCAGGGTGAGCCGGTCCACCTGTCGATAACCGACCCGCCCACCCTTCTCGACCAGACGGAACGCCGCCACCTCCGGGGTGCTGCGCCGGCTCACCACCGCGTACGCGGCACCGTCCGGGCCGGTGTACGTGCCCAAGCCGTACGCGGTGCGCTGGGTGTTCACCTCGGACTGATCGCGGCTGAACGCGTACGGAACGTCAGGCGCGGTGACGTCGACAAGCATCCGGGTCACCGGGTCGATCCGGTAGAACCGCAGTTGATCACGGCCCCGGTCGGTGACCACCGCCAGATCCACCCGGCGGTGGCCGAGCCGGAAGCCGGTGACCAGGTCCACGTTGTTGAACCGGCCGGCCTCGTCGCCCGGCCCGGGAGCAGTCGGAGTGGGAATGGCCTGCCGTTCCCGCCCCCGCAGGTCGTACACGCGCAGTCCGCCGTTCTTCGCGGTGACCACCACCAGGCTGCCGGCGCGGTCGGTCGGATGCACCCAGATCGCCGGGTCATCCGCGTCGGCGTCCCCACCGACCTCGTCGTCGTGCAGGGATGGCGTCTCAAGAACCGCACGTACCGGGTGCGGCTCGTCCGGCGCAGCGTTCGCCGGAGTGCCGGGCAACAGGAGGGGCGCAACCACCAGTACGGAGATCACCAGTTGTCTCATACCGGCTGACCGTAGGGTCGGCACGGTGACACCCCCTGAACGAGGAATGAATTGATGCCAACACCGTGGCGGGCCGCCATGCAGCAGGCGCTCTACGGGCCCGACGGCTTCTTCGTCGCCGGCACCGGGCCGGCGGCCCACTTCCGCACCAGCGTGCACGCTTCTCCGGTCTTCGCTTCGGCGTTGCTCCGGTTGATCTCGCAGGTCGATGCGGCGCTCTCCTTTCCCCCGGTACTCGATGTGGTGGACATCGGGGCCGGGCGGGGTGAGCTGCTGCGCGCGCTGTCCGCGGGGGTCACCGTTGGGGTTTCCGGGGAGCCCACCCGCTCCGGGCGGTCAGGCTTGATCCCTGCGCGGGCGGGCTCCCCGGAAACCCTGACCACCACGGCCGCCGCCGATCCGGCACCCGA
>NZ_POTX01000369.1 GCF_003236305.1 Micromonospora endophytica
GGGGTCGGGGCAGCGACCGGCGGGCCGGCGGGCTTTGCCGGGCGCTGTCGCCGGATCCGCCGGGGCAGCCCGTCGTCCTCGGCCGCCGCGACCGCCGAACGCTGATCCGGGCCGCCTCGGTACGCCGCGGGTGGGCCGGACGGTCGGTCCCGGTCGTCGGGAGGCGTGCTGCCCGGACGGGCCATCGACCGGGGTCGTTGCCGGGGCACAGTGGTCAATCGCGTGGCACGGGCCAGCCGCCGCTGCTGGGGGTTGGCCTCCTCGTCCGCCGTCGGCGGTGCCTCCGGCTCGGGCAACGGCGAGGGCTCAGCGGTGATCAGCTCGGTGGGGATCAGCACCACCGCGGTCAGGCCGGTGCCCTCGGACGGGCGCAGTCGCACCTGGACCTGGTGCCGCGCGGCCAGCCTGGCCACCACGAAGAGACCGAGCCGGGCGGTCTCCGTCGGGTCGAACTCCGGCGACCGGGCCAGTTTCCGGTTGGCTTCCTCGATGGCGGCCGGATTCATGCCCAGGCCGTGATCGGATACGGAGAGCGCGTACCCGTTGGCGACGTGCTCACCGGAGACCTCCACCCGGGAGTCGGGCGGCGAGAAGGCGGTGGCGTTCTCGATCAGCTCGGCGAGCAGGTGGATGATGTCGCCCACCGAGCGGCCGAGCGTGCCGGCGGCCTGCACGGTGGTGATGTCGACCCGGTCGTACGACTCGACCTCGGAGATCGCCCCCCGGATCAGGTCCACCATCGCGACCGGGTTGCGCCAGCCTCGCCCCGGTGCGGCACCGGCGAGAATGACCAGATCCTCCGCGTGCCGCCGGAGCCGGGTGGCGAGGTGGTCGACCCGGAACAGCTCGGCCAGGTGGTCCGGATCCTCCGCGTCGCGTTCCAACCGGTCGAGCAGGGCGAGCTGCCGGTGCACCAGGCCCTGGCTGCGGCGGGCGATGTTCAGGAAGACCTCGTTGAGGCCCCGGCGCAGCGAGACCTCGACCATGGCGGACTGGATCGCCACCTTCTGCACCTCGGTGAACGCCTGGGCCACCTGGCCGATCTCGTCGGCGCCCCGATCGGCCACCGGGGTCTCCCGGGCGACGTCCACCTGCTCGCCGCGGCGCAACCGGTCCACCACGTCCGGCAGCCGCCGTTCGGCGGTCTCCTTCAGCGTCCCGCGTACCAGGGTGAGTCGTTGCGCGAGGGACCGACCGACCCGCAGCGCCACCACAAGCGACACCACGACGGCGATCAGGCCGAGCAGCCCGGCTGCGGCCAGCCGGACCAGGGTCTGGACGGCCATCGGGACCGACCGGTCGGCCAGCCCGTCGGCCTGGGTCAGCTCGAAGTCCCGCAGCGACTGCTGCACGGTGTCGTAACTGGTCTGCCACGCCTGGGCGTCGATGGTGGGGTTGGCCGAGGGGCCGGCGGCGATCAGCTCGTCCTGCATCGCCCGGAGTCGGCTGAACGCCTCCTGCTCGGTCAACCGCTGGTATGCCGCCTGGTCGGGCTCGGGCAGGTCGGCCACGGCCAACTCGGCCAGGAACCACTGGTTGCCGATGCTTCGGACCAGCATGCCGTGCTCGCCCTCGGCGAATCCGCCGGCCGCCAGCGCACCGGCCAGCACCGCGTCGGTCTGCCCGAGCAGTTCCCGCGAGCGCCCGAGGTCGGTCAGGGCGAGCGCCTCCCGGTTGAGGTCCTGATCGGGCAGGTTGGCCAGGGCCTCGAACGTCTGGAACGCGGCTTCGAGAATGCCGTTGTAGAGGCCGACCGCGTCGACCCGGTCCACGTCCCGGCGATCGATGGACTCGCGCCCGGACGGCAACGCCGCCAACTGGGTGAGCAGCCGCTCCAATCGTGCCTCCAGCAGCTCACCGGCGGCGTCGCGCAGCTCGTCCCCACCGACCCGCTGCCGCAACTCGGTCACTGCCGCGTCGGTACGGGCGCGCTGCTCCTGCAACGCCGGCAGCACGCAGTCGGCCGACGACCGCCGGCAGCCGGCAGGATCCGTGGCGAGGTGGACCACGGAGAGCCGGCGCTCCCGCTGCAACTCGGCCACCACCGTCTCGCCCGGCCGGCCCAGGTCATAAAGGAGGGTACGGGCAGCGAGCAGGTCGAGCGCCGGCCCGAAGGTGAGGGTGGTGGCGAATATCCACAGTGCCAGCAATGCGGTCACCGGCACGACGACCAACGCGGTCAGCTTGGAGCGGATCGGCCAGTCGCGGGTGTTCAATCGGACCTCGCCCGGAATGGGTGGCTGGAAGGGCTCCGGCACGGCCGGGCAGCGCCGTCGCCGGTGCGCGCCCCGGTTGCCCCCCGGGACGCAGGATCGGGCGCCTTGGGCAGGATACGTAATCTGCGCCTGACGCACTACCGTCCGTCGAGACTACCGGTACGGTGACGAACGTCCCGCGCTCGACCGCCTGTCGGGATCCGCCGGGCCCGCACACCCCATCTGGCGAGGAAAGTGCTCCGGAACGGGATTGGCGATCAGTGGAGGGAGGGAATACCTGCAGGCGAAGGAGGAGCCATGTCGCCCACGCAGATAGTCGTCACCGTCCTCGTCATCCTGCTCGTCGCCGCCGTCGTAGCGGTCGCCGTCGTAGCGGCCCGCCGTCGCGCGCTCCGTCAGCGGTTCGGCCCCGAGTACGACCACGTCGTCGCCGAGCGGGACAGCCGCAGCGAAGCTGAGCGGGAGTTGCGCGACCGCCAACGCCGGCACGCCGAACTCCAGCTCGTCCCGCTCGCCCCGGACGCCCGGGCCCGTTACGCCGAGGCCTGGGAGGAACTTCAGGTCCGGTTCATCGACTCCCCCGCCGAGACCGTCGGCCAGGCCGACGAACTGGTCACCCGGCTCATCGCCGAGCGGGGCTACCCCACTGGTGACTTCTCCGACCAGATCGCGCACCTGTCCGTGGACCACGCCCGCACGCTGAGCCACTACCGCGACGCCCACGACATCCACCTGCGCAACTCCCGAGGCGAGGCCAGCACCGAGGACCTCCGCCAGGCCGTGGTGCACTACCGCGCCCTCTTCGCCGATCTACTCGGGGACGAGCCGGTCGGGAGCCACACCCCGCAGCAGCGCCGCCCCGACGCCGCCCAGGACGCCACCAACCGCTGAGGAGACCACCATGCGGCAGCAAGAGCAGCAGCTCAACAACGACCACCCCGAGGCCGTGCGGTCCGCTTCCGTACCGGTGCCGCCCGCCGACGACCACGACGTGACCGAGACGGACGCGCCGACCGACCGCGACCGGTCGGCGACCGGCACGGACCGCGACCGGCCATGGGACCGGCGTCCGGGTGATGACGACGAGCGGCCCGAGTTCCACGAGCCCGCTCCCGTACCGACCGCCTTCGGCGCGACCACCGTCGGCAGCGCGGTGGCCGCGTCGGCGCTGGCCAGCCCGCGCCCCGAGGACGAGCGCGACGCCCGCGACGAGGACACCGCGCGGCCCGGCGACGGTGCGGTCGACGGCGAGCGCGAGGGTTTCCGGGCCGACCCGGAGGCCGAGTTCGACCGGACCGGCCCACTGACGAGCCACGACGTCGACGACACCGACGCACCGGCCGGCGATCGCCGGGTGCCGGCCGCGCACCACGACACCGACGACCTCGACGGCGACTCCGCCACCCGCGATGCCGGCGCAGACGAACGCGCCGAGGCGGCGGCGGCCGGTGGCGCCGGCTACGGCAGCGCCACCCCGACGATGGTGGACCCGGACACCCGGACCCCGGGCGACGGTGTGTCGGGGGCGGGGGTGGCCACGCCGGCCGGTGCGGCGACCCTCTTCGACGAGTCGACCGCACAGGGTTTCCGGGACCGCTGGCGCGACGTCCAGCTGCGCTTCGTGGACGATCCGAAGGCCGCGGCCGGTGAGGCGCAGTCGCTTGTCGACGAGGCCATGCAGGCGCTCTCCGCCGCGCTGGCCGAGCACAAGCGGAAGCTCGGTGGCTGGCAGGAGGCGGACTCGTCGGACACCGAGGAGCTGCGCGTCGCCGTCCGGGAGTACCGCGACTTCCTCGACCGGGTGCTCGGGCGCTGACCCCACTCCCGCAAGGCGGGCGTCCCCGAGCGGGCGCCCGCCTTCGTCGTGCCAGCTGACGCCCGCGACACGGGCGGGGTGCGGC
>NZ_POTX01000036.1 GCF_003236305.1 Micromonospora endophytica
ACACCGCACCCCCGCCCCCGCCCGCGCCCGCGCCGGAGCCGGAGCCGGAGCCGGAGCCGGAGCCGATCGATGCTGCGCCCGCGCCGGAGCCGGCCCGGCGGCCAGCTGCCGCCAAGCCGAGGAAGATCACCACCAGGAAGGCCAGCCCGGAGGTGATCGCGGACGAACCCGCCGACACCAGGAAGGCGACGGGCCGCAAGGTGGTCGCGAAGAAGGCGGCCGCGGCACCGGCCAAGGCCACCCGGGCCCGAAAGGCCACCAACCCGGCTGAAGGCACGACGCAACCGCAGCCGAGCGAGACCCACAGGAGCACGGCCGGAACGCAGCCGGACGAGACCCACCAGAGCAGGGCCGGAACGCAGCCGGGCGAGACCCACCAGAGCAGGGCCGAAACACAGCCGGACGAGACCCAGAGGAGTACGGCGGAAGCGGAGTTGCGAGCGCTCCTGGCACGCGTACTCGATCATCCTGGTTTCGCCCCGGAGTTACTGGCGCTGACCGCGGTCGAGACGCTGGGTCCGCGGGCCGGGGTGTGGGCGCGGCGGCTGCGCGAGATTTATCCGCTTGCCGACGGCGACGGCTTGGCCCGGCTGGCCACCCGGCGGTTCGTTCGGCAGGCCGCAGTGGGTGGGGCGGGTGCCGCGTTCGCCGGTGCCTTCGCTCCGGTGGTCGAGTTGGCGGTGGTGCTCTGGTCGCAGGCGAACCTGGTGCTGCACGTGGCGGCGGCGTACGACCGTGACCCGGCGCATCCGGAGCGGGCGGCGGAGTTGCTGGTGTTGGCTCAGGTGCACCCGGTTACGGTGGTCGCTTTGCCCCGGGCCCTGCCGGACCTGTATTCTCGCAGCCGGTGGTCTGCGAGCCACCGGGGAGACTTCGCCTAGTCTGGTCTATGGCGCCGCACTGCTAATGCGGTTGGGGTCTTAAAGCCCCTCCCGGGTTCGAATCCCGGAGTCTCCGCGCGAAAGGTCATCTGCGGCCGCGTCCTCTGGGCGCGGCTTTTTGTTCGCCCTGGTCGCAGGCCCTCAGAGTCGCTGGGCGAGACTGAATCCGGTACCCGAAGCCCCGGTGCAGGTCTGGAGCACCAGGTCGAAGCGGCCCATCCAGGATGGGACCGGGCCACCCTTGCGTGCGTGCCACCTGTTGTCGACCACCCGGTACCGCCCGGCACACGGGCCGGTCGTGACGTGGACGATCGTGCCCTGCGCCAGGTCGTCGATCCAGTCCCACCCCGCGTAGTCGTGCCCGGCGAGCAGGCAGGTGGGCCTGGTCATCCAGGTCACCAACCTCTTCCTGTCGATGGTCGCCTGGGAGCCGAGCGCGGTGACCGGAGCGAGCCGGACGACCTCCGGTTGCGCCGCCGGTCTGTTCTTCGGCTTCCGGGCCGGCCTGGACGTCGTCGGCGCGGGCTTCTCCGGCGCGGGCTTCGCGGTCGGGTCGGGCGTACCGGCGTTCGGGCGGTCCGGTTCGGGGGTGCGGGTGGTCGGGCGTGCCGGCGCGGGCGTAACCGATGGCGTGGGAGCGACCGTCAGGCCGGGTGTCGGCCCTGGACGGGCCTGCCACAGCGGCTCCGGCACCGCCGGAGTGAAGAAGGGCTGGCTCACCGGTGGCAGATCGCTCTCCGCCCAGCCGGCGCTCGGCGGTTCGACCGGGTGTGTTGTCGCGGCGGCCGAGGCCGAGATGGCAAGGGTCACGACGCTCAGCGCGCCGCCCAACCGGATGGACCTTTTCATGATTTTTCGACTCCTCTGGGAGGCAGAGGCCGATAGTGCGCTTTGCCCGATTGTCGAGACCTGACCCCGAGCCACCAAGGCGACGCGCCGGGCCGGTCCTCACCGGCATGGGGTCCACGCTGGCCTCGATGTGCCCCGCCCCGATGGTTAACCCCGTTGCGCGACTCCGTCACTCGTCGGGTAACGTAGATCGGCGAAGGCAGGCGATCTGGGACGAGTCGACCGGCGGATCCCGAAGTCTGCACGCGAAGGCCAGGTGTGTAAACTGGCCGAGCACCAGCGCCCGTAGCTCAACGGATAGAGCATCTGACTACGGATCAGAAGGTTAGGGGTTCGAGTCCCTTCGGGCGCGCAAGATCAAGAGGGGTCTGACCTGCTGGAATGGCAGGCAGGCTCCTTACTTGTTTCGTCCCTTGTAGACGGTTGGGTGCTCGGTGGGTGCTCGTGCGACGAGCGTGCCTCACGTCCTGCTCCGTCCGGTGCCGTACCACTCTGTACGGGGACGTTTAGGCGGCGAAGCTTCCCGTTGGCTGCAGAGTCCGAATGTTGGGACGGCCGACTCATCGCGTAGTGGATGCTCGCCTGGCCGTCTTGAGGTCAGTTGCGGTGGCTTCGCTCTGCGTCGATTGGCTCTCGCGTCTGTGGCGCGGTGGTGGAGGTCGGGGTGTCGTGATCGATCCGCAGCAGGTCCAAGAGGCGAAGCGCACGCTCGGTGCGAAGCTTGCGGAACGGCGTAATTTGCGTGGCCTGACTCAGGCTGATCTGGCTGCGCGGGTGCACAGCACTCGGAGCACCGTCGCCGGGGTTGAGCGTGGCGACCAGGTTGTTGATCGGGTCTTCTGGCAGCGGTGCGAGACGTTGCTGGGTGCTGGTGGTGAGTTGCTTGCCGGGTACGACGAGTACCGGCGACTCAAGCAGCGGCATGATGAGGAGAAGGTCGATGCCGGGCAACGTGCGCGGTGGGGCGAGGCGGACAGAGACGCTCGTGAGACCAGGGTCATTGCGTCGGCGGCGACGGTCAGGCACGGTGGCGTGATGATGACCGCCGAGTGGTACCGGAGGTTCGCAGTCCGTGAGGCGCGGGGGCACTCGCCCACGTACGAGGCGTTGGCCTTGGCGGTCAGTGCTGATGAGCACTTGGTGAAGCTGTTGGATCAGTTGCCGCAGGAGAAGCGGCAGCCGAATCTGCTGTTCGCTGCTGCGCAGTACCTCGGCGCGCCCGTGGCCACGCCGGACGCCTTCAGTGCCTGGGCGGTGCAGGACTGGCCCGAACTATCCGGCACGATGCGCAGTCGTCGGACACAGACCAACGAACCGACCCGCTGCGCCACTATGCTGCCGATCCTGGCGCAGTTGCCGCAGCCTTTGGCGCTGCTGGAGGTCGGTGCATCTGCCGGGTTGTGCCTGTACCCGGACGCCTACCAATACCAGTACGGCGACGGCCCGATAGTGCTCGGGCCCGCAGACAGCCAAGTACGGCTGAGCTGTGCGATCAGCGGTAACGTGCCGATACCAGAGTCGATGCCCGCCGTGGTGTGGCGTGCCGGCTTGGACCTCAACCCGCTCGACGTTGCCAGCGACGACGACGTGCGCTGGCTGGACGCGCTGATCTGGCCAGAGCAGCAGGAGCGCCGCGACCGGCTACACGCGGCAGTTCGCATCGCCCGCGCGGACCCGCCCCACTTGGTCACCGGAGATCTACTCGCCGACCTGCCGGCCCTGGTCGCGCAAGCACCGGCTGACGCCACGCTGGTCATCTTTCACAGCGCGGTGCTGACCTACGTCCCGCCGGAAACCCGAACCGCTTTCACCGACCTCGTGCGTGGCCTTCCCTGCCGCTGGATCTCCAACGAAGGCACGGGCGTGCTGCCCGAGCTTGCCTCAGCCGTCAAGCTCGACCCCGACGGCCCAGCGATGTTCCTCCTCGCTCTGGACGGCCAGCCTCTCGGGCTTGCCAGCCCCCACGGTCAGGAGGTCCGGTGGCTCACGACGCATGGAGCGTCCGTTTGAGGAACTCTCAACGGGCACCCCGACCGTCGACCTCCGGACGCCGCCGACCGGCACTCTGACACGTTTTACGTTGGTTGACGATGTCCAGGCTGCACGGCTCCGCTGTGCTTCGGACGTGCCGTGTCTTGTCTACTCAGCTCCGCTTCCTTCTGTAGGGACCGATCTCTCACTTATGGCCTGGTGTGAATGCCACGTGAACTGGTCAAACGTGCGGGAAGCGGGGCGCGGACAACTGTTCCGGCGCCGAAGCGGTGTCCTGACCCGCAGCGTCAGCAGGCGCGGCAGGCGGACGTTCTCGACCCGCAATCGGTCCAACTCCCGGCGCAGCCGGTCGAGTTCGCCGTCTATCGCCACGTCCATGGAACTCACGGATACTACTTCTCGCCGGTGAGCAGCACCTCGCGCCATTGCGCGAAGCGCTCGCGCATCGCGGCGATGTACGGGGGATCGACGCCATAGGCGGCGAAGCGGCGGTCTGGATATCGGTGGAGCATCGCGAACAGATCGGCCAGGATCCGTCGATTGAAGCCGGCGTCGGCCTGCTCGGCGAGTTCGAGCACCTGCTCTCGCGGGTGTACCGGCCTGTCTGAATGGCGGCGTCGACGTCGAGGAAGTCCCGCGGCTCGGCGCGGGTGAACAGGGCAGACACCTTGCCGGTGACGACGTCGTCGATGTGCAGGACGGGGCCGATGTCCATCGTTACGGGCGGGCGGGCGCGCCAGTTCGCGGCAAGTTCGACCTTGTACGGTCGATCCGGTGTGGCGGGATCGGTGACGGCGAGCCGAGCGAAGGTCTCGAACCGTTGCGTGACCTCGACCGCATAGCCGTCGGTTCGGTAGGCGTCGACGACGGCGTCCACGGCTACGGCGAAGTCGTCTCGGCGCTCCCATGCGGTGAACAGGTCCACGTCCTCGCTGGGTCGGTCCAGAATCCCGTGGGCTTGTACGGCGTAGCCGCCGGCCAATGCGAAGCCGTACCGGCCAGCCACGCGGAGTCCGATCTCCGCCAGCCGGAGGTGAACCGGATCCACCCTCAGCCGGCCAGCGCCCGGGGTGGCGCGGCCAGCTCGGGGAAGCGGGCCTGCCACAGCGCCCGCAGCCGAGCGGGGAGCCACAGGTCCGGCCAGAGTCGGCGTAGCGTGTCGCCGTCGAGCCACTGACGTAGGTCGGCCACGGTGGCGGCCTGGTTCAGCACCGTCTGGTACATCACCTGGAGATCTCCGGGGTCGTCCAGGTGATACGTGGCGTCGCCCGACCAGTCGAGACGTCGGTCGAGCGTCACCACGCCGCTGACCGGACCACGCAGGTTGGCCAGACTCGCGGGTACGACGTAGTGTCGCTGGTCCGCGTACCCCGAACCAGCAGGCGCGCCACCTGCCTTCACCATCGCTCCACCTCCTGACCCGATCGTACGGTGGGGCTCGCACGTGTCGGTGCAGACCCGTACGAACGGATGGACGATTTTGTCGATGGTGGTCCGGTCGTTGCTGCCCGGCGCTGCGTCGGTCCGCCTTGCGGCGGTTGCTCGGTGGGTGCTCGGACGTCGGCGAACTGACACGGACGTTCCGGGACCGGGATGGGTACCGGCCTGTCTGCCGGAGGCGTCAGGGATCCGTTTTGGTCGATTTAGAACCGGACCTGCGGGGACGCGGCGGGATCGTTTCGGACTCGTCCGGATGCAACTGGACTCCGCCGCCCTTCGCAAGATCATCTGACTACGGATCAGAAGGTTAGGGGTTCGAGTCCCTTCGGGCGCGCCACTTGAACAGGGAATATAGCCAGCCAGCTATATTCCCTGTTTTCGTTTGGGTTGCGTGTGGGTCACGGTCGTGACCCACGTTTGCGCAGCTCAGGGGGCGTTTTCCCGGTTCGAGCGACCTCTCGACGGCCGAGCACCCACGGAGCACCCACGGTTCCATTGACCGGGGACGCCAAGAAGGCATTGTGCTTGTTTCCCCAGGTAGCGGCCCTACCCTGTGGCGCACCGGCAGCGCCGCTGCGGCCCGGCGCATCTGATTACCCGTCCGATGCTCTGGCGTGGGGCTTCCTGCCGGGATGCTCGTCGGGCCGGGTCGCCTTCCTGGCGACCTTACGCGCGGCCGGCGGCAGGACGGTGGTGTAGATGTCGGCGGTGACGCGGATGTTGGCATGTCCGAGCTGGTGTTGAATGGTCTTGATGTCCGCGTTCGCGGAATGCGCGAGCGACGCGGCGCCGTGTCGCAGGTCGTGCAAGCGGATGGGGGGAAGTCCGGCGCGGTCGACCAGGAGGCGCAGGCGTTGAGTGAGGTAGCCGGGATGCAGCGGCAGTCCGTCCGGGCTGGTGAACACGTATCCGCTGTCGTGGCACACCATGCCCGCGCCGAGGCGTCTGGCCCGACGTTGCTGCTGCCGTTCGCGTTGTTGCCGCAGCACCTGGACGGTGTGCTTGTCGAGCGCGACCTGGCGACGGCTGGCCGCCGACTTCGGTGGGCCTTCGTGTACGTCGTAGCCGGCCGTTGTGCGCTGCCGGACCACCGACAACTGGCCCTCGTGTAGGTCGATGTCGACCCATCGGAGCCCGGCGGCCTCGCCGCGTCGCAGTCCGCGCAGCGCGATCAGCCACCACAGGGCGTAGAGGGTGTCGCCGCGGACGTAGTCGAGGAAGCTGGCGAGCTGCGCGGCCGTCCACACCGCGATCACCGGACGCTCACCGGTGGCCTTCCACTCGGCGACACGGGCTTCGGTCCACACCTCGGGCTGGGGACGCTCCCGAGGGGGTAGTTCCATCCCCCGGGCCGGGTTGTCGGTGATCAGCCGTTCGCGCTGCGCGCGACCGAGAGCGGCTACCCAGATTGCCGACCGGAATACATCGAGGCCTACGAGGAACGAGTTTCCACCCTCGACCTGACCGACGCCGGTTTCACTCTCCTCGCCGGGCCGGATGCCGGATGGGCACCCGAGGAGAACACGTCCACCGATCCAACCGTCTCTTCCGTGCCACTCACCATCTACCGGATCGGCGCCGGAGCGCTTCCGTACCAGGACGGATCGTTCACCCGGGCCTACGGCATCGACGCCGACGGCGGGATCCTCGTCCGACCGGACGGACATATCGCCTGGCGCACGCCCGGCGTCCCTCTCCGGCCGCTACGCGACATCCTTCACACCTTGACCATGGGCGCCGAACAACCGTAATGGACACCGTTCGAATCCGCTGCCCGGCAAGATCCTTGACTCCCCCTCCTGCAGTTCCTTTCACAGAGTTCGCAGGCCTTCCGGCCGGGATGACCGGTTCCGAGTCGCCGGCCGTCGCGATGATCTCCCGTCCGATCGCGGAACTATCGCCGGTTCGGTGACGACTACCGAACTGACAGAGCCGGCCGATCCGAAGGAGGCTCATGCGTACCCAGTCGGTGCTTGTCGTCCTGTTCGACGGGGTGCAGCCGCTCGACGTGGCGGGGCCGGTCGACGTCTTCTCGGTGGCGGACCGCTTCGTCGGGAGCGCGGGCCGGCCGCCGTACGTTGTCCGGACGGCTTCCGTCGGGGGCGGGGCGGTGCGTGCGGCCGGCGGCCTTCGGCTGGTGCCCGACTTTGACCTGGCCGAGGTCGATGGCGCCGACCTTCTGCTGGTGCCGGGTGGGCCGGGTGTCGAGAATGTCGATGATCGTCTGGTCTCGTGGCTGCGCGATCGCGCGCCCGGCGTGAACCGGGTGATGTCGGTCTGCACGGGGGCCTATCTGCTGGCTCTGGCCGGTCTGCTGGACGGCCGCCGGGCGACGACGCACTGGGAGGCCTGCCCCTACCTTGCGCGGAGGTTTCCCGAGGTCGAGGTCGATCCGAACCCCATCTTCGTACGGGACGGCTCGATCTCGACCTCGGCCGGCGTGACTGCGGGCGTGGACCTGGCGATCGAACTGGTCGAGGAGGACTTCGGCCGGTCGGTGGCTCACGAGATCGCCCGACTGCTGGTCGTCTACGTGCGCCGGCCGGGCCACCAGGCCCAGGTCAGCGTGCAGCTCACGACTCAGATTGCGCGGTCCGAACCGCTCAGCGAGGTCCAGTACTGGGCGGCCGCTAACCTGTCCGCCGACCTCTCCGTCCCCGCGATGGCGCAGCGGGCCGGACTTTCGCCCCGGCAGTTCGCACGCGTCTTCACCGAGCAGGTCGGCATGACCCCGGGCCGCTACGTCGACCTCGTCCGGCTGGAAGCGGCGCAGCGCATGCTGACCGATACCCAGGACGGCGTGCTCGGCATCGCGCGCCGTTGTGGATATGGATCGCCGGAGGCGATGCGCCGGGCCTTCATGCGGGAACTCGACGTCTCGCCGACCGAATATCGTCGCGGCGTCTCGGATGCATCGGTGGTTGCCGGCCAAGTCCGGCGGCCGATGGCAGATTTGTTGCCCAACATGACATAGGCGCGCTCGCGGACGGGCTATAGGCTGCCTTCAAATGGCGAACTACATTGGAAGTAAGACCTTTCTACCTCGCGGTGGAACGGCGTTAGGCTTGCGAGCCTCTCGATGGCAAGAATTGGTGTGCCGGTGAATCCTTCAAGGAATTCCTACTTTCTCCGTACGACGTTGGCAGTCGGCGTCGTCGTGGCGCTCGGCGCCTGTTCCGGGACGAAGGTGGCCGATGCGCCGGTGGCATCTGCCGGCGCTTCCGCAGCGGCCGGGCCGCGGACGACGTATCCGTTGACGATCGACAACTGTGGCCGCACGGTCACCTTCACCCAGGCGCCGCGCCGGGTCGTGCTGCTCAACGGCGCGTCCGTGGCAGAGGTCGAGTCGATGATCGCGCTCGGTGTGCAGGGCGCGATCGTGGCGAACAGCCAGACGTACGGCGTCTCGGACGATCCGACCATGGTTGCGCGGATCAAGGCCATCCCCACCGGCGGGGTGAAGCTGAACAAGAACTTCGAGGTGCCCCGTGAGCAGGTGCTGGCCCAGTCGCCGGACCTGGTGATCTCGACGTGGGCCGGCGGGTTCGACGACAAGATCGGCTCGATTACCCGGGACGAGCTGGGCAAGACCGGCATCAACAGCTTCGTGACGCCGTCCAACTGCGCCAACGGCGCGACCTCACCGCGCCCAGAGGACACGCAGACGTACGCCAAGCGGTCGGTTGAGTCGTCGTTCGATCTGCTGACCCAGCTCGGGTTGATCTTCGACGTCCAGGGGCGGGCGGCGCAGGTCGTGCAGGAGGCGCGCGCCGCGCTGGCCGCGCTCCCGTCCCCGGCGACCGAGCGCAAGCGGGTCCTGGCCGCCTACCCGAGCATGGGGTCGGCAATGGGGCTCGCGGTCCCGGCGGTGTTCGGTGGCGGGATCTTCGACGACATCATCACCCGGGCCGGCGGTGTCAACGCGTTCGGCGGCCTGAGCGACCAGCAGCTCGGCGCGATCAACGTCGAGGCCCTGGCCGCGGCGAACGTGGACGTGCTGGTGATCGGGCTCTATCAGCCGGACGACGATGCCGAGAAGTTCGCCGAACAGTTGTTCGCGCAGTTCCCGCAATGGCCGGCGTCGAAGACGAAGACGTACACCTCCGTGTCCGACAGCTTCTATCTCGGGCCGTTGAACGCGATCGCGGTCAAGCGGATCAGCGATGGCGTCCGCGCCGCCGGTTGAGCGGATCCGGCGGACCGGTCCGGCGGCGGTCCGCGCCCACCTCATTCCCGATCGCGCCTTCCCGTTGTTGATTGTGCTCCTGGCCGGCGCGGTCGCGCTGACCGCGGCCGTCGCGATCGCCGTTGGCACGGTGTCGGTTCCGCTCGCCGACGTGGCTGCGGTGACCTGGGCTCATCTCACGCCCGGGGATACCGAGCGCAGCCTGCTGTACGACCAGATCGTGTGGGATTTCCGGGTGCCGCGGGTGCTGCTGGCCGGGGTGGCCGGTGCGGGCTTGAGCATCGCCGGAGTCTGTCTGCAGGCGTTGGTGCGTAATCCGCTAGCCGATCCCTATCTGCTCGGTATCTCCTCAGGTGCCTCGGTCGGTGCGGTTGTCGCGCTGACCCTCGCGCCCGCGGTGATCGCCGGGCTGGGGGTCGCCGGTGCGGCGTTCGCCGGGGCGCTGGCCAGTGTGGCGCTGGTTGTGGGCCTGGCTCAGCGGGCCGGCCGGGTCGCGCCCGGGCGGTTGATCCTGGCCGGTGTGGCAGTCGGATACCTGGGCTCGGCCGTGACCAGCTACATCCAGTTGGAGGCCAACCCGAGCGAGCTGCGGGGAATCATGTTCTGGTTGCTCGGCTCGGTGGCCACGGCATCCTGGAGCGATCTGCTGGCACCGGCCGTCGCCCTGGCGTGCTGCCTGCTGTGGCTGCTGGTTGACGGGCGCCGGCTCAACGCGTTGACGATGGGCGAGACGTCGGCCGCCGGGCTGGGGATCGACGTCAACCGACTGCGGCTCGGGCTGCTCGCCGCGGCGTCGCTGCTGACCGCGACGATCGTCAGCGTCGCCGGCGGAATCGGCTTCGTCGGGCTGCTGGTGCCGCACGCGGTCCGTCTGCTGGTCGGCCCGGACCATCGACGGGTGGTGCCGGTGTCGCTGCTACTCGGGGCGGTGTTCCTGATCATGGTAGACCTGCTGTCGCGGACCCTGGACCGACCGAACGAGATGCCGATCGGCATCTTCACCGCAGCCATCGGCGCGCCATTCTTTCTCTGGCTGCTGCGCAGACAGTCCGGAGCGGTCCGGTGAGGGTCACCGCGACAGGCGTCTCGGTGAGCATCGACGGCGCACCGATCCTGGACGAGGTCTCGCTGACCGCCGCGCCCGGCTGCATAACCGGACTGGTCGGGCCGAACGGGTCGGGCAAGAGCACCTTGCTGCGCTGCCTCTACCGGATCATCCGTCCGCAGCAAGGTGCGGTGCTCATCGGCGATGACGACGTCTGGCAGGTCCCCGCACGCCGGGCCGGACAGTTGCGGGCGGTCATGGCGCAGGATCAAGAACTGGACAACGACTACAGCGTCCGCGACATCGTCGCCATGGGCCGGATCCCGCATCAGCGGCTGCTCGAGCGGGAGAGTTCCGCCGACCGCGCCATCGTGGACGAGGCGCTGGCCCGCATCGGCATCGAGTGGGCGCAGGACCGGCGGTTCGCCACGCTGTCCGGTGGCGAGCGCCAACGTGTCCTGCTTGCCCGCGCGCTGGCCCAGGACGCACCGGTCCTGCTGCTCGACGAGCCGACCAACCACCTGGACGTCGGCGCCCAGCTGGAACTGCTCGACCTGATCCGCGAGCTTCGACTCACCACCGTGGCCGCTCTGCACGACCTCGACCACGCGGTCGCGTACTGCGACGCCGTCGCTCTGCTGGATCAGGGCCGCATCGTCGCGGCCGGCGAACCCGTCGCCGTGCTCACCCCGGAACGACTGGCCGAGGTCTTCGGCGTACGCGCGGCAATGACCACCCACTCACTCACCGGCCGGCCGCACCTGGTGTTCGCCACAGGTACGTCACGGCCCAGTTCTGAAAGGTACGCTCACAGTGAGCACGCCAACCGCGCCCAATGAGCCCGTCCCCGATGCCCGGATCACCGCACCGCTCGACACTCCTACGACCGGCACCATAACCGTCGCTTTCCTGATCTCGCCCCAAGCGGAACTCGTCGACTTCGCCGGGCCCTGGGGCGTGTTCGAATACGTCCAACTCGACGGCGGGCACAATCCGTTCACGCTCTACACGGTGGCGGCCACGACCGAACCCGTCCGCATCTCCGGCGGCATGGTCCTGGTACCCGGTCACGACGTCGAAAGCGCTCCCACACCGGACATCGTGGTCGTCCCGGCCATGGACATGGCGAAGATCGCCCCCGAAGCGCTGGACTGGCTGCGGCGGGTCCACCGCCACACCGCCGTGACCATGTCTATCTGCAACGGATCCTATGTGCTCGGACAGGCCGGCCTCCTCGACGGCAAGACCGCGACGGCCCACCACGCCGGCTACAACGCCCTTCGCGCCTTGTTCCCCGCCGTCGCCGTCATCCGCGGGGTCCGCTTCGTCGAGGACGGAAAGATCGCCACCGCCGGCGGACTCACCTCCGGCACCGACCTCGCGCTGCGCATCGTCGAGCGCTACTTCGGGCGAGACGTCGCCCGCCGAACCGCCACCTACCTCGAATATCAGGGCACTGGCTGGATGCACCCCGACAGCAACGGGCAGTTCGCCGACCACGCGGCGAGCTCATTGGGACATCCGGTGTGCCCGGTCTGCGAGATGCCTGTATCACCCGATACCGCGCTCACCCTCGATCACGGCGGGAATACCTGGTATTTCTGTAGCACGTGGTGCCAGGAGCAGTTCCAAGCCGCGCCGGAACGGCTCAGCGGCAAGTCTCACTGACAGAATCTCGCTGCCTCCCGCAACCAAGCCAGACGCGAAGCGGACCGTGAGCGTAGCCGAACAGACCTGCAAGCCGTCGCCACCGTGTTCGCCACCATGACGGGCCAGCCACACCCTCCGTTCGGAAACTCGGTCACGGGCCTTGAAACCAGCTAACCAACTCTCCATCAGATCCAGCGCTTGACAGACCGCGGCGGCCGGGGTCAGCGAGGCGAGCACGCCGGGTTGCAGGCGTAGGTGATGCGGCGATGGTTACCGCCGGAGCGAAGATCCTGTCAGGCGGTCCTGCGCAAGGCGATCACATTGTCGGTCACCTCGGCCGTCTGACCGCCGGGGCCGGTGGCCGTCCGAACGCGGGCTTCGCAGCAGAGCACCTGCCAGGACGCGGGATCGAGGGCCAGACCGGCCAAGGTCTCCTCCGGGGTGGGAATCGTGGCCCCCTGGTTCCAGGACCACGGGGCCACCGAACCATGGTCGACGATCAGCAGCATGCCGCCTCGGTTCACCTGTTCGCCGAGTTCCCGCAGGATGCGGGCCCTGGGGAACTCGAAGAGGCTCTGCAGGTAATGGGCACTCACCAGGTCCCATCTGCCCGAGGGCAACGAATCCACCAGGTCGTGCCGTTCGGTACGGATCCTGTCACTTAGCCGCTCCTGGGCGGCGCGCTCGTTCACCCGTTGCAGGGCGGCATCGGCGATGTCGACCGCGGTGACCTGCCAGCCGCGTTGGGCGAACCACAGACTGTCACCGCCCTGACCGCATCCCAGGTCGAGGGCGGCGCCCGGCGAAAGGTCGCCGACCATGGCGGCAAGGACCGGGTTGACGCGTAGCTCCCACGGCGAGGCGGCGACCTGCTGGTGCAGGCTCTCCCAGAACTCGGCCGGTGTTGCCGCGTCCGGAGGTTCCATGTACTTCATACGCTCACGTCCTCGCGATCGATCGGGCTCCACTGGGAGGGTGCCCCCTGTTTCACGGTGCCGGCAAGGAAACTTGCCGGACCGGCAAACGACGTCCGGCGGGACAACGACGGTTCAGGCGCACAGGTCCGGCGTGATAGGTGGTCTGCACGATTCCACCGCATCATCACCATGATCGTAAGCCAATAGAGGGGCTCACCTTGGCTCCGACACAGTGGGCTCATGCCCACCCTCGCCGACCGCGTGCGAGTCCTGCGAACCGCGACGCGTCCGCTGGACGACGACGAAACGCGCCGCGCGCATTGGGGTCACCGGGCAGGCGGTCAACCAGACCTGCCGGCGGCTCGAAGCCCAGGGTCTACTCCGACGCCATCTCGGACCGAACAACCAGATCCTCAACCAGCTCATCGATGAGGAACACCGACCTGAATCCACGACGACCGGACCCGGCCCCACCCACGCCGCCCGCCATGGGAAGCCCCGCTCAGCGAGGATCAGGTCAAAGCCATCGTTCGGGACCTACTGGGCGCCCGCGGGCTGGACATACAGGTGCGCTGGGCCACGATCGAGGCACGGACATCGTCGCCAGACACCGCCTTGATGCCAGACCGGCCGGTCCCACCCCGTACCGGGTTCAGCGCGAACCCGCCCGCGCCGTCGTGGGCGGCGACCCCGTAGCGGCACCCCCTCCGCACGATTGCCGACCATCGCGATCGTCCGGCGATCGGGGCGCTGGCGATGATGCGGATGCTCCGTGGGTGCTCGGATGTCGGGGAACTCACACGGACGCACCTGGACGTAGCCGGATTCGGGGCTTCCCTCGCGTCACTACCGGCCAGGCCAACGCCGGCAAGCCCGTGGCCGACCCGGCGCTCCTACTGCCCGGCGATCTCATCCTCATCCCCGCAGCGAAGGCACCACGAACAACCCGCGCCACGTCGGCATGTACCTCGGCCAAGAACTCATCATCCAAGGTCCGAAAACCGGCGACGTTGTCAAGACCACTCGGCTGGGCAGTTGGATCAACCAGATCGCAGCGATCCGTCGGATCGTTTCCTAGATGTCGTCGCAGCGGGTACTCGTGGGCAGATGCTCCGGGCTGCCGCCCGCTCGCGTCACCGCCCCTGCGGTGCGGAACAATGCCCTCATGACCGAGGACCGGGAGTTCCCCTCAAACTCCAAACTGGACACCACGGTTCCACACTCGGCGCGGATCTGGAACTACTGGCTCGGCGGCAAGGACAACTTCGCGGTCGACCGGGCCGCCGGCGATGAGGTGATCGCACACATCCCGGATATCCCCATCGGGGCCAAGTCCGAGCGCGCGTTCCTCAAGCGCGTGGTCAGGTTCCTCGTCGAGGATGCCGGCATCCGTCAGTTCCTCGACGTCGGCACCGGGCTCCCCTCGGCGGACAACACCCACGAGGTCGCGCAGTCCCTCGACCCGCGCTGCCGGGTGGTCTACATCGACAACGATCCGCTCGTCATGACGCACGCACGTGCACTCCTGACCAGCACCCCGCAAGGCAGCTGCGACTACGTCGAAGCCGATCTGCGGCAGCCGGACACGATCCTCGCCTCCGCGCGACAGACGCTCGACTTCTCGCAGCCGATCGGGCTCATGCTCCTCGGCGTCGTCAACCATCTCATGGACGACGACGTGGCGTACGGCGCCGTCGCGCAGCTCGTCCAGGCGATGCCCATCGGTAGCTACCTGGTGCTCACCCACTCCACCGCCGAAATCCACGGCGAGCCGATGCTGCGCGTGATGCGAGAAACCACCGAGCGCGGCGGCACGCCAATCCGCGCCAGGACGAAGAGAGAACTCGAACGCTTCTTCGACGGGTTGGATCTGCTGGAGCCCGGCGTCGTCACATGCTCGCGCTGGCGCCCCAATCCAGAGTCCGACGAGCCGGAGGTCTACCTGTTCGGCGGCGTCGCCCGCATCGGCTGAGCTGAACCCCTCAAGCCCATTCAAGAGGTGATGAGGTCGGCCACGCCGTAGTGTCTCCACCACGTCGGGCTGCGCCTGCGAACGTGTCCGGCGACACGGGTGGAAGAGCCAGGGATCATCCCGAGTTGCCGGCGAGTTCGCGCGGGACGGCCGGCGGGACGGCTGGGAGGGGGCGCCGGCAGAAGTAGACCAGGGCGGGCGGCACGTTGGCCCAGACCGTCCGGCTCACCACCACCTCCTCGAACCGTGACCGCAGCGACCGCAGCAGCCGCTGGGCCGGCGGGGCCCAGCGGGCGTGCACGTAGGCGAAGGTGGTGAACACTCCGCCCGGTTTCAGCACCGCGACCACTTCGGACAGCACGTCGCGCTGCAGCTTCTCGTCGAATGCGGCCCAGGGCAGGCCGCTGACCACCACGTCGACCCGGCCGACGTCTCGCTGCGCGAGCACCTGCCGCAGCATCGCAGCGTCGGCGACCGCGACGTCGACCGTCGGGTGCCGCGCGGCAAGCTGATCGGCGAACCGCGGGTTGAGTTCGACGGCGATGTGTCGCCCGGCCCCGGCGAGCCGCCGTTGGATCGGCCCGGTGAACGCGCCGGTGCCCGGGCCCAGTTCCAGGATGACGGGGGAGCCCGTGCCGGGCACCGTCGCCGTGGCCACTTCCGCCAGGGCCGGGCCGCTGGGCAGCACCGCCCCCACGGTCAGCGGCGCGCGCAGGAACTCAAGGAAGAATGACACGCTTGCTGGTTCCTCTCACAGGTGGCTTCCATAGAAGACGGAGAGCCGCTCAACGGCGACGCCGCCGCCGCACGACCACCCACCAAGGGCTGCGGTGCGAGAGGGCTGCTGGTGATGCCCCAGCCCCGAGCGACGCGACCGACCATCGCAGCCACCGGGTGGCGGTGTCGCCGCAGGCCATGACGGCTGCTGGGTTTGGCGTTGGCTCGGAATTCGGCCACGGTGAGGTCGGTGCGGGTGGTGGAGATGCCGGCGTTGTTGATGAGCAGGTCGAGTCGGCCCGCCTCGGCATCGATCCGCTCTGCGGCCGAGGCGATCGACGCGGGGTCAGTCACGTCGAGATGGAGCGCGGTGGCACCGCCGCCGATCTCGGCGGCGGCCTTCTCACCGCGGGCGAGGTCGCGCGATCCGACGAACACGGTGACGCCGTGGGCGGTCAATTCGCGGGCGACCTGCCTTCCGATGCCCTGGTTGGCTCCGGTGACCAGAGCGATGCGTTGTGTGGGCACGATGCCCCTCCTTCGTTGCGGGCGATCGATGGTCCGGTCCGTCGCCCTCACCGAGACTCGTGCACTGCGTGGAGAGCAGCCAGGGCCTAGCGATCCGTGGTTCCGGCCAGCGAGATGCTGCGGCCGACCCCGTTGACGGGGCGCCGAAGGGCACGACTGTGGTCCCAACCTCGGATCGACAGACCCTGGCTGCCATATCCCTGCGCGGTCAGGGTGATGGAGCACGCCCCGTTCGACGTCTATCCGGGGAGAATCGATGAATCCAAACGACGACGATGGCCAGGGCCGATCGGGCGTGGCCCGCCGGAGCGTTCTGGGTGGCGGTGCCGCCGCCGCGTTGGCGATACCGCTGCTGCAAGGCGGGGCACCGGCCGCGCAGGCCGCACCGGTAGCCGAGGCGGCGAGCGTCGAACTTGTGACCGTCAAAGTCAAGGTCAACGGCAAGCCGGTCACGGTACGGGTGGACCCGCGCGTCACGCTGCTCGACACCCTGCGGGAAGAGCTGGAACTCACCGGTACGAAGAAGGGCTGTGACCGTGGCCAGTGTGGTGCCTGCACCGTGCATGTCGACGGTCGGCGGGTGCTGTCCTGCCTGACGCTCGTGGCCACTGTCGACGAGCGCGAGGTCACCACGATCGAGGGTCTGGCCCGGGGCGATGTGCTGCACCCGATGCAGCAGGCGTTCATCGAGCGCGACGGTCTCCAGTGCGGCTTCTGCACGCCGGGGCAGATCATGTCGGCGGTCGGCATGGTCCAGGAGGGCCCTGCCCGCACCGACGACGAGATCCGCGAGCGCATGTCGGGCAACATCTGTCGATGCAGTTGTTATCCGTTCATCGTGGACGCGATCCGTGACGCGCAGAAGGTGATGCGCTGATGCGGGCCTACACGTTCACCCAGCCGCGCGGCGTCCGCGAGGCCCTCGCGGACGCCGGCACCGACACGGCCTTCCTGGCCGGCGGTACGACCCTCGTGGACCTGATGAAGCTCGATGTGGTGACGCCGGCCCGGGTCGTGGACATCAACCGGCTTCCGCTGCGCGGCATCACGCTCGACCGCGACGGGCTGCACATCGGGGCACTCGAACGGATGAGCGATGTCGCCGCCGACCGCAACGTGCGTCGGGACTATCCGATGATCGCTCAGGCGTTGGAGCTGAGCGCGTCCGCCCAGCTTCGCAACATGGCGAGCATCGGCGGGAACCTGTTGCAGCGCACCCGGTGCGGCTACTTCCGTGACGTCACCACCCCCTGCAACAAGCGGGAGCCCGGCAGCGGCTGCTCGGCGCTGACCGGGATCAACCGTACGCACGCGATCCTCGGCACCAGCGACGCGTGCGTGGCGACGCACCCCAGCGATCTGGCCGTCGCGCTGGTGGCACTCGGCACCGACGTGCATCTGGTCAGCGGCCAGGGCACTCGTACGGTGCCACTCGACACGTTCTACACCCTGCCCGGCAGCACACCCCACCTTGAGAACGTGCTGCGACCGGGCGAGCTGATCGCCGGCATCACGGTCCCCCGCTCGATGTGGGCGGCGAACTCGGTCTACCTCAAGATCCGCGACCGGCAGTCGTACGAGTTCGCCCTCACCTCGGCAGCTGTCGCCGTCGAGTGGCGCGGCCGCACCATCAGGCAGGCCCGGATCGCCGCCGGCGGAGTCGGCACCAAGCCCTGGCGACTGCCGGCGGTCGAGAGCGCCCTGGCCGGTCAGCCGGCCACCGCCGATGTCTTCGAGGCGGCGGTAAGCGCCGCCGCGGACGGTGCCCGGCCGCTGTCGCACAACGGTTTCAAGCCCGCGCTGCTGCGACGCACGCTGGTCCGGGCCCTCACCGTCCTGGCGGAGAGCCGATGAACGGCGAGCCCGAGGCCGTGACCGCACTGGCACGCAGCGGCGGCGCTCATGCTTGAGCTCGCCACCGAACTCCTCGAACGGGTCCGCAGCCGGACACCTTTCGTGACCGCCACCGTCACCCGCGTGGAGGGCAGCGCACCGCGCCAGCCCGGCGCGTCGCTTGTCGTCGACGCGGACGGCGCGGTGCTGGGCAACGTTTCCGGCGGCTGCGTCGACTCCGCCGTCTATCAGGCGTGTCAGGAGATGCTGCTGGGGGAGCGCGGCCCGAGAACCCTGCGGTTCGGCTACACCGACGACGACGCGATCGGCGTCGGCCTCACCTGTGGCGGGACGATCGAGCTGTTCCTGCGTCATCACGATCCGGGTGCCGAACCCGGCCTGGAAGCGGCGTACGTCGACGCCGCCCAGGACGAGCCGGTCGCCGTCGCCACCGTCGTACGCGGCCCGGACACCCACCTCGGACGGGTGATCGTGGTGCGTCCCGAGCGTCATCTCGAGGGAACCCTCGGCGACGAACGGCTCGATGAGGTGGCTGCCGTACACGCGACCGGCGTCCTGCACGCCGGGACGAGCGGCACTGTGGACATCGGGGTGGCCGACGGCTACTGCCGGCAGCCGATGACCCTGCTTGTCGAGTGCAACACCCCGGCACCACGGATGCTCATCTTCGGGGCGATCGACCATGCCGCGGCGCTGGCCCGGCTGGGTGCCTTCCTCGACTACCGGGTGACGGTCTGCGATGCGCGGGCCACGTTCGCCACACCGGACAGATTCCGGTACGCCGACGAGGTCGTCGTCGACTGGCCGCACCGCTACCTGGCAGCCCAGCGCCTCGACGGCAACACCGTCATCTGCGTACTCACCCACGATCCGAAGGTCGACGTACCGCTGCTCACCGCCGCCCTGCGGCTGCCGGTCAGTTACGTGGGGGCGATGGGGTCACGGCGTACCCATGAGCAGCGGCTGGTGCGGCTGCGCGAGGCCGGCCTGACCGACCGGGAACTCAGCCGGCTGCACTCGCCGATCGGGCTCGACCTCGGCGCCCGTACCCCGCAGGAGACGGCGTTGTCGATCGCGGCGGAGATCGTCTCGCACCGGCACGGCGGTTCCGGGGTGCCGCTGCGCACCGGGGTACCCATCCACCGTCGCGCCGTGGCGTCGTCGGCTTCCTTCCCGCCGGCCTGGACGGCGGAACACCTCGCTCAGGGCGTCGGCATCACCCGGCCTCGGTCCTCTTCTCGTAGTCAGGAGTCACGATGACCGTCTCCCCACTCGGCCGCGACATCGACCGCGTCGACGGCCGGGCGAAGGCCACCGGCACCGCCCGGTACTCGGCCGACTACCCGGCCGCGAACCTGGCGCACGCCTATCTGGTCACCAGCACCATCGCGCGGGGCACGATCTCCGCGATGGACACCACCGCGGCGCAGAACGCACCAGGCGTCATCCGGGTCTACAGCCCGTTCAACAAACTCGGGCTGCGGCCGGTGCCCGGCGCCGGGGAGAACTACGCACCCCTGGAGGACACCCAGATCCGGTTCCGGGGACAGATCATCGCCATGGTGGTCGCCGAGCGGCTCGAGCAGGCGCGGGACGCCGCCCGGCTGGTCCACACGACCTACGACGAGCAGACGCCGCGGTTGTCCCTCGCCGACGAGCCTCGCGTGCCGGCTACCGGGCCGCCCGGCGTACCCGCGCCGAGCGCCACCGTCCTCGCCCCGGGTGTCCCCTCGATCGAGGCGGCGCTCGCCGCGAGCGACGTCGTCGTGGAGGCCTCCTTCCATCAGCCGATGCAGCATCCCGCCGCGATGGAACTTCATTCCGTCCTCGCCGAGTGGAACAGCGACCAGACCCAGCTGATTCTGTACAGCGGCGCGCAACTGCCCCACACCTCCGCCATGGTGGCCGCCGGGCGGCTCGGCGTCGCGCCGACGGCGGTGCGGCTGATCGCCCCGTACGTGGGCGGTGGTTTCGGCAGCCGGGTCTTTCCGTGGTACGACGCCGCCCTGGCCGCGGCCGCGGCCCGCCAACTGAACCGCCCGGTCAAGCTGGTCCTGTCCCGGGAACAGGTGTTCACGGTGGTCGGCCATCGCAGTGCGGTCAACCAGACCATCAAACTGGGTGCCTCCCGCGACGGGGTCCTCAACGCGGTCAGTCACGTCAGCGACGCCGCGGTGCCGTTCGTCGGCTACCGGTGGATGCAGCCGGCCGTGGACGTCTCGGCTGTGCTGTACAAGACCCCGAACGTGGCGTTCGACCAGCGGCACGTCATGCTCGACGTACCTCCGGCCTGCGCCATGCGGGCACCCAACGAGGCTCCCGGAGCCTTCGCGCTGGAGACCGCGATGGATGAACTCGCCGTCGCCACCGGCCTCGACCCGGTCGAGTTGCGGCTGCGTAACTACGCCACCACCGTGCCCGGGACGGACCGGCGGTGGTCGAGCAAGCATCTCGACGACTGCTATCGCATCGGTGCCCAACGCTTCGGCTGGTCGGCCCGCCGCGCCAGGCCCGGCAGCCGGGTCGACGGGCAGTGGCTGGTCGGGATGGGGATGGCCAGCGCCATCTACCCGGGCGGCCGCAGGCCGGAACCCATTCAGGCCCGGGTCCAGTTGCGTGATGACGGCACCGCCCTGGTCTCCTCGGCGACCGCGGACACGGGCACGGGCGCGACCACCCTGCTGGCCATCACCGGAGCCCACGGGCTGGGCATCCCGCTGCGCCGGGTGAGATCCGAAGCCGGTGACACCGCGCTCCCGCAGGGCGCGCCGTCCGTGGGATCGACCGCCGCGGCCAGTACCGTGCCGGCCGTCGAAGCCGCCGTCGAAGGGGCGGTCGCCGCACTCATCCAGGAAGCGGTCAGCAATCCACTGTCACCCTGGCACGGTGCGAACAGCGAGGAACTGACGTACGAGAAGGGTCAACTGCGGGGTAGGGGCCAGTCGATGCCCTTCGGCCGCCTGCTCACCACGATCGACCGTCGGAACGTCGAGGCCACCGCGACGGCCCAGCCCGGCCCGGAAGCGGGAGAGTACAAGTTCCACAGCTTCGGCGCGCACTTCTGCGAGGTCAGAGTCAACCGGTACACCGGTGAACCCCGCATCACCCGCTTCACCACTGTGGTGGACGCCGGCCGGATCGTGAACGCCCAGGCCGCCCGGAGTCAGCTCGTCGGAGGCGTCATCTTCGGCATCGGGCACGCGTTGCTGGAGGACGACCCGCTCGAACTCGACACCGGGCGGGTGGCCGCCGGCAACATGGCCGACTACATGGTCCCGGTGAACGCCGACATTCCCGCCATCGACGTCCACTTTCTCGACCGTCCCGATCCCGTCATCAACAGCCTTGGCGCTCGGGGTCTCGGCGAGCTCGGCACCGTCGGCTCCGCAGCCGCTGTCGGCAACGCCATCTTCAACGCCACCGGCAAGCGGATCCGCAGCCTCCCCATCACCCTCGACAAACTGCTGTGAGCTCCGTGACGATCTCGGCGGATGCCCGGTGACCTGGAGGAGTTTCCTGGCCACCGGGCATCCGTCGGATGGCGCTACTTGGTGCCGGTGAGGGCGACCAGGGCGCTGGCGGTGCGGAAGTACGGGTTGCGGCCGAGGTCGCCGACGGTGGTGATGTTGAAGGCGTCCTTGAGCAGCTTGGCGTCGCCGTCGCTGACCCCGGCGAGGGCGGATACCGGGGCGTCGACGATCTCGGTGAGGGTCTTGTCCTGGTAGGCCTTGTCGACCAGCTTGGTGAGGTCGGCGGTGACGGGCATGCACACTCCTTTGAAATCCCGATCGGGCGATCCGACCGGTTGCGGACAAACCTGCCGAATTAGATCATGCCTGTGCTGTTGGATCCCACTGTGGATCTGCGGTGGTTTATGCCTCTTGGTCGCCGCCATCGTCGTCACCCGCAACGAGATCAACAGCGTCCATAATGGATGCCATCGCGCCCGGGAAACTACCAACGCCACCTGAGAAGTAGCTGAGAGCATCCGAATCATTACTCTCGAGTGGTGCTGTGTGGGTGTCGAGTCCGGCTGGAGTGCGGCCGCCACCCCCACCGCACGCGCACGGGCCGCTGATGCTCTCGCCTTCAGGTGCAGGCGGGAGCTCTCACCGCGCGGTGTTCCCCAGGTGCGGCGTGGCGGCGAGCACACAGCAACATTTCAGGATGCCTGCCTAGCCTGGCCGGCATGTCCCGCGATGGTGAGCCTCCCAGTACCGACCAGCCTGAGGTCCGAGAGGTGGCGTGCCGGTGACCGAGTGGCTGCTGCTGGCCGTCGCGGTCCTGCTGATCGCGGCGAACGCACTGTTCGTGGCCGCGGAATTCGCCTTCGTGACGGTCGATCGGGCGACGGTCGAGCGCCGGGCGCAAGACGGCGATCGCCGCTCCGCTGGACTATTGGCAGGGTTACGGACCTTGTCCACCCAGCTGTCCGGGGCCCAGCTGGGCATCACTGTCACCAGTCTGATCGTCGGGTTCCTGGCCGAGCCGTCCCTGGCCACGCTGCTGCGCGGCCCGCTCGGGCTCACCGGCCTCTCCGACTCCGCGGTGACCACCATGTCGCTGGCGCTGGCGCTGGCGCTGGCGACGGGCTTCCAGATGGTCTTCGGTGAACTCGTTCCGAAGAACTGGGCGATCTCCGAGCCGCTGCGCGTAGGCCGCGCCGTCGCCGGGGCGCAGCGCGGCTTCACCACCGCCGCCGGCCCGCTGATCCGTTTCCTCAACGGCACCGCCAACCGGATCCTTCGCCTGATGGGCATCGAACCGACCGAGGAACTGGCCTCGGCGCGGTCCCCGCAGGAACTGGCCTCGCTAGTCAGCCGATCCGGCCAGGAGGGCACCCTCGACGCGCGGACCGCGGAACTTGTCGCGCGTTCGATCGACTTCGGCGAGCGTACGGCGGCCGATGTGATGACCCCGCGTACCCGCGTGCGGTTCGTCGCCGCCGACGCGCCCGCAGCGGAGGTCCTGGCCCTCGCCGCCGGCACCGGGCACGCCCGATTCCCGGTCACCGGCACCGGCGTGGACGACGTCGTCGGCGCGGTGCACTTCAAGCACGCCCTGGCCGTGCCCGCCGTAGAGCGGTCCACGCAGTCGGTCCGGACGATCATGTCCGGTCTGCCGGAGGTGCCGGAGACCATGCCGCTGGATCCACTGCTGGCTGTCCTGCGCGAGCAGGGACTGCAGATGGCGGTCGTCGTTGACGAGTACGGCGGCACTGCTGGCATCGTCACGCTGGAGGATCTCGTCGAGGAGATCGTCGGTGAGATCGCCGACGAGCAGGACGCCCCGCATCGCCGCCACCACCGCGCCGCCGACGGCACGTGGACCCTGTCCGGCCTGCTGCGCCCCGACGAGGCGTCCCGGCTGATCGGCCTCGACCTGCCGGAGGCGCGGGACACCGACACCCTCGGCGGGCTCGTGACCGAGCACCTCGGCCGCTTCCCGCAGGTCGGCGACACCATCACCCTGCCCGTCGCCGACCGGAACCAATCCGACCCGGACGGTCTACCGACCCCCACCCATGCCGAACTCGCCGTCACCCGGCTCGACGGCCGCCGTGTCGACCGGCTCACCCTGCGCCGTACCGACAACCACCTGAGCGAGGAAGCCCGGTCATGAGCGACCTCACCGCGATCCTGCTGGCCGTGGCGCTGCTGGCCGGCAACGCCTTCTTCGTCGGGGCGGAGTTCGCCCTGATCTCCGCCCGCCGTACACAGATCGAACCGCGCGTCGCGGCCGGCTCGTCCATCGCCCGGATCACCCTACGGGCGATGGAGAACGTCTCCCTGATGATGGCGGGCGCGCAACTCGGCATCACCGTCTGCTCCCTCGGCCTCGGCGCGATCGGTGAACCCGCTGTGGCGCACCTGCTGGAGAAGCCCTTCGCCGCCGTCGACGTACCCGAGGCGCTGCTGCATCCCATCGCGTTCACCATCGCCCTGGCAGTCGTGGTGTTCCTGCACATGGTGCTCGGCGAGATGGTGCCCAAGAACATCGCCCTCGCCGGCCCTGAACGCTCCGCCCTGATCCTGGGGCCGGTGCTCTACGGAATCGTCACCGTCCTGCGTCCGCTGATCTGGCTGCTCAACCAGATCGCCAACGCCGTCCTGCGGCTGCTGCGCGTCACTCCGAAGGACGAGGTGGCCTCCACCTTCACCAACGAGGAGATCGCCGGGTTCATCGCCCAGTCCCGTCAGGAAGGGCTGATCGACCAGCAGGAACACGACCTGCTCACCGGCGCGCTGGCCTTCAACGATCAGACCGCCGCCACCGTCGCGCTCCCGCTGACCTCGCTCATCACCCTGCCCCGGGACACCACCGTCGCCGAGCTCGAACGCCAGTGCGCGGCAACCGGATTCTCCCGTTTCCCGCTCACCGACCCACAGGGCGAGCTCACCGGGTACGTCCATGTCAAGGACATCCTCGAGCTGCCAGCCGAACAGCACGACGAGCCGCTCGACCCGGGGCTGATCCGACCGCTCGCGACCCTCGACTCGACCAGGCCGCTGCGCGACGCGCTCACCGTCATGCAACACCGCGGCGCCCACCTCGCCACCGTCGTCGACCTGTCCGGCCAACTCCTCGGCCTGGCCGCGCTCGAGGACATCGTCGAGAAGCTCGTCGGCGAGGTCCGCGACGCCACCCAACACACCACCGACCGCACAATGGTTCCCTCATGACCCGGCGTCCGTGGTAGCTGTTGCAGCTCGATCGGCTTGCTGTACTTCGTGTCCGGGCGCATCAGCAGTGTCAACCAGTGCAGGCTCGCTCGTGCAGCACACCGAGCAGCGCGGCCAGCCACACGACCTTACGGCTGGACCCGATCTGACCCGATCAACCCGAGATGAGCGGCAAGTGGTCTGCGAGGCGTCAGCCTTTGGCCTCGTAGACCAGAATGGCGACCTGAACCCGGTTCGTGCACCGCAGCTTGGCAAGGATGCGAGACACGTACGCCTTCACTGTGGTGACGCTCATGTACAGCGTGGCGCTGATCTCGGCGTTCGACCGGCCCTCACCGATGGCGTCTGCGACCTCGCGCTCGCGGTCGGTCAGCCGTGCCAACGCCGTGCGTGCCCGGCTCGCCCGATCGTCGGCGGACGGCGGTCCGGCGTCAGTGCCGGTTCGCACCACGTGGTCGATCAGCCGTGCGATGACCGGCGGGGAGAGCATCGACTCCCCCGCGGCGACTCGACGGACCGACTCGATGATCTCCAACGGCGGAGTGTCCTTCAGGAGGAATCCGACGGCGCCCGCCCGAAGTGCCCGCAGAATGTGCTCATCGGTGTCGAAGGTGGTGATCACGACGACGGCGGTAGGGCTCTCGGATGCCTGCAACGCCTCGGCTGCTGACAGGCCGTCCATCCCCGACATCCGGATGTCCATGAGAACCAGATCGGGTTTCAGGCGGCCGGTCGCCTCGATCGCCTGGGCGCCATCACTCGCTTCCCCGACCACCTCGATGTCATCGCTGGCGCTGAGCACCAACGACAGTCCTACCCGCACCAGCGGGTCGTCGTCCACGATCAGCACCCGAATCACGTCTGCCACGGCAGCCACACCTCCAGACAGAACGACAGCCCTCCCGCCGGATTCTGTCGGATGCCGTGGTGCGATCGGCCGCCGGCGAGGCCCACCCGCTCGGCGAGTCCGACCAGACCGGTACCGGCGCCGGGAATGATCGTGGCTCCGTCGGCCAGCCGGTTGCACAGCTCCACGTGCAACTCGTCCTTGGGGGTCCGGGTCAGATGCAGGTGCACCTCGATGCCCGCTGCGTGCTTGCGTGCATTGGTCAGCCCCTCCTGTACCACCCGGTAAGCGGTACGGCTCATCGACGCGGACATCGCCCGGTCGGGCCGTTCGTCGGTGACGGCGATCTTGGCGCCGGCTTCCCGGCACTCCGCTACCAGGGTGTCGAGGTCACCCAGGTCCGGCTGAGGACGCAGGCCTACCGGTCCACCGTCGACCGTCAGGCCGCCGCCGCGCAGTACACCCAGGATCTCCCGCAGGTCGTCGAGGGCTTGGTGCGCGGTGACCCGGATCGTCCCAGCCAGTTTCGACACGTCGGCTGCGGGCAGGTCGGCACGAATCTCCAAGGCTCCTGCGTGCAGGCTGACCAGCGAGATCCGATGCGCGAGGACATCGTGCATCTCCCGAGCAATGCGAACGCGTTCGACGGCTCGGATCTGCTCGGTGCGCAACTCCGCCTGGGCCTTGGCCCGCAGGGCCCGGTCACGCACCGCCGCGGCGGCGTCCCGCCGCGCCCGAACGACGGTGCCCAGCATCGCCGCCATCATCAGCAGGAACGCGTGGAACGTGCTGATGGCCAGCGCGGACTGGTGCGGGTCCGGCCGGACCAGTAGGTACGGGATGTGCGCCACGAGATAGGTCGCCATGAACGCTGCGGTGACCCCCCACCGGCGGTACTCGGCCAGCGTGAACATGATGATCAGAAGCGAGCCGACGACCATGTCGGTGAGCATCACCAGTGGAGCGAGTGCAAGAGCTACCCTGACCGGGTAACGCCGCCGCCACCACAGCATGGTCGACCCGATGACACCGGGCACCAGGGCCCAGAACAACGCCCGGCCGGTGACCTGACCGATGTCCTCGGCCTCACCGGCGAGCGCGACCGCGATGACCAACGCGGCGCTGACGCAGCAGACATCGGCAGCTATCTCGCGGGCTCTCCGCCGCCGCGGTTCGAAGGTCATGAGCACCTGATCGGTGGCCAGCGTTGATCTTCACGCAGCAAGGTGGCCGGATGGATCCAGCTCATGACCGCAGACTACCGACCGCAGGACGCCGGGGGCAGTCGACCAAAGTCGGGGACCTTCGGACAGGGACCGGATACTTTTGCCAGTCGAGGCAGGAGCTGCTTGGGGCCAGGATTGGATCGTCCGGCGTGCGACGACACGCCCTCAGATCGCCGAACCGGAGATCACCCCATGACCGACACCACGGAGCGAACGGCGCAACCGGTCCCCCCCGAACTCAGCGATCGGACGGTCGCGGTCCGAGCCGATGGCGTCACCAAACGGTACGGGCTGGGCGAGAACGCCGTGGTCGCGCTGGACGACGTGACCATCGACCTCACGCGGGGGGAATTCACCGCGATCATGGGCCCGTCCGGCTCGGGCAAGTCGACGCTGATGCACTGCCTGGCCGGCCTGGACACGGTCGACGCCGGACGGGTGTTCCTCGGCGGCGACGAGCTGACCCAGATGAACGACAAGCAGCTCACCCGGCTGAGGCGGGATCGGATCGGCTTCATCTTCCAGTCGTTCAACCTGATTCCCACGCTGTCGGCACTGGAGAACATCATATTGCCGATGAGCGTCGCCGGCCGGCAGCCGGACGCGGAGTGGCTGGACACCGTCATCGAGACGACCGGTCTACGCGAGCGACTCGAGCACAGGCCCAGTCAACTCTCCGGTGGACAGCAACAGCGGGTGGCGTGTGCCCGGGCTCTGGCCGGCCGGCCGGACGTCATCTTCGCCGACGAGCCGACCGGCAACCTGGATTCCCGCTCCGGCGGTGAGGTGCTGAAATTCCTGCGTGAATCGGTTCGCTCCGGTGGGCAGACAATCGTGATGGTCACCCACGACCCGGTGGCCGCCGGATACACCGACCACGTGGTGTTCCTCGCCGACGGGCGACTGATCGATCGCCTGCAGGAGCCGACCCGGGCGACCGTGCTGGAGCGGATGAAGGATCTGGACACCCGGGTGGCAGCGGTCGAGAAGGAGCCTCGCGCATGATCGCCAAGCTGGCGGTGCGCAACCTGCTCGCCCACCGGGCCCGGTTCCTGTTCACCGCGATGGCTGTGACGCTCGGGGTGGCGTTCGTGTCGGGAACGATGATCTTTCGGGACACGGCGAGCCAGAGCTTCGGGCCGCTATTTGAGAGACGGGCACAGGCGGAGACGATCACCGTTCGTGGTGTGGAGACGATCACCGTTCGTGGTGTGGAGACGGTCTCCGGTGAAGGTGCACCGCCGCCGACCGTGCCTGCCGAGGTGCTCGCCACACTCGACCAGAAGGTAACCGACGCCGAGGTGTACGGTCAGATCGAGGGCTATTCCGCGCTGGTGCGTGACGATGGCTCGATCGTCGGAGAGGACGTCAACGCCAACCTTGGCGGGGCGTTCACGCCACGTCCCGGTGCCACCCTGACCCTGCTGAGTGGTCGGGAACCGGCCGGTGCGGACGAGATCGTGGTGGAGACCAGGACCGCGACCGAAGGCCAGGTCAAGGTCGGTGACTCGTACACCGTGGTCGCCCAGCGCGATACCCGCAGGATGAAGGTCGTTGGCATCTTCGAGCTCCAGGACGATGACATCGGCCGGGTCGTGACGTACATCGGCTACTCACCGGCGGTTGCCCACGACCTGCTCACCGGATCGGGTAACTACTCCGCGATCTTCCTCAACCCGCGTCAGGGCATCTCCCAACAGCAGGTCCTCGCGCAGGTCCGGCCGCTGCTGACGCCGCAGTACGAGGCGACGACACCGGACCAACAGGCTGAACAGTTCGAGGCGGAGCTCAAGGACCTCTTCGCACTGCTGAGCCGCTTCCTGCTGGCCTTCGCCGGAGTCTCAGTCGTGGTCAGTTCATTCATTATCTTCAACACATTCACGATGCTGATCGCGCAGCGCACGCGGGAGTTGGCGCTGCTGCGCGCCCTAGGGGCCGGGCGCGCCCAGGTGACCAGAGCCGTACTCGCCGAAGGGCTGGGTGTCGGACTGCTCGGTGCCACCCTGGGCCTGGTCGCCGGCGTGGGGGTGTCGTTCCTTCTGCGGTTGCTGTTCACTCAGTTCGCGGGCACCCAGCTGCCGATCCGCGCGCCGGTCGTCGCATCGGCGACGGTGTTCTGGTCGTACCTCGTGGGTGTGCTGGTAACGGTGGCGGCGGCGTACGTCCCGGCCCGGCGTGCGTCGCGGATCCCCCCGATGGCGGCGCTACGCGACGACGTCGCGGAGGCGCGTCGAACCCGATTGGTCCGACTGGTCCTCGGGCTCACGGTGGCACTGTTCGGCGGTGCGGGACTGGCCGGTGGGATCGCGGACCGTGGTGCTGATGGGGCTGCGCTGGTGGTGATCAGCGGGGTGATCCTGCTGCTGGCCGCCGCAATGGTCAGCCCCTGCCTGGGGCGTCCGGTGATTCGCGTGCTCGGCTGGCCGATCGCGAGGCTGGCCGGCGCGGTGGGCCGAATGAGCCGGGAGAACGCCCGCCGTGACCCTCGCCGGTCGGCGGCGACGGCTTCCGCGCTGATGGTCGGGCTGGCCTTGGTGTCGGTGGCGACGGTGCTGGCCACCTCGATGAGTGCGTCCGCCGAGGCGGACATCGACCGGCAGTTCGGCGCCGACTACACGATAGAGCCGCGTGGGCTGACCGGATTCAAGCGGGAGGTCGTCGAACAGGTGGCTGCGGTGCCAGGCGTCCGTACCGTCACGCCGTTGCAGATCGGCTCGCTGCAGGTTGGCCGTGAGGAGATGGCCGCCGTGGTCGCCGATGCCCGGGCCCTGTCGGTGCCGACCAACCTGACGATACTGGAGGGCTCCGCGACGCTGGGACCCGACGACATTCTGGTTCAGCGCTCGCTCGCCGAGTCAAAAGCCTGGCAGGTGGGCAGCACGGTGGCGGGCAAGTACCCGGACGGCAAGCCGGCCACCTTCCGCGTTGGTGGGATCTTCGCCGACAACAAGGTGGTGGGCCGCTCGATCATGATTCATCCTGACGGCTACACCAGCCACGCGCCTACCACGCTGATCCAGAAGGCATTCATCGACTTCGACGATGCGCGGGCCGCGACGGCGCTCGCCGGTGTGCGGGAAACGCTGCGGGCGTATCCGAACGTCGACCTCCAGGACCGGGAGGATGCCAAGGCCGCAGCCCGGCAGGGTATCGATCAGATCCTTGCAGTCGTGGTGGTGCTGCTCGTTCTCTCGATCGCGATCGCGGCCCTGGGGATCGTGAACACCCTTGGCCTGTCGGTCATCGAGCGGACTCGGGAGATCGGCCTGCTGCGGGCGGTAGGGATGGCGCGGTCGCAGGTCGCTGCCATGATCAGATACGAGGCAGTCATGATTGCGCTGTTCGGTGCGGTCCTTGGCGTGGGGCTCGGCGCGGCTGTCGGATGGGCCCTCCAGCGGGCGATGGCCGACGAGGTGAGCACACTGGATGTTCCCGTCGGGCGCCTGGGCCTCTATCTGCTCGCGGCGATCGTCATTGCGGTCGTCGCCGCGCTGTGGCCCGCCCGTCGCGCATCCAAAATGAACGTTCTCCAGGCTATCCACAATAGTTAGGCCGAATGGAGCCGTGCGGTCAGCAGTCGTACCGCACGGCTCCATTCGGCAAATTGGGTTGGCAGGCTGCTGCGGAATCCATGGAACCGATCAATTCGAGGTACGGCGTCAACTCACCCCGCGTGGGCGCTCTGCGTCGCCAACTCGCGTGCGTACGCAAGGATCAGGGGATTTCCTGGAACAGATTCGCCGCCGGCTCCTGCACCAGGCGCGTATCGATGAGCCCCTCCAAGGCACGGCGAGTGTGATGGGACTCGGTCCCCGCCAGGATGATCGCGGTGGGAGGCTGAAGGTGCTGGTGGGCGCGCGTTTGCGATATTTCGGGCTGTCGTGAGGTGGGCAGGAAGGTTGAGGATGTCCTCGTCGGTGGCGAGGGAGTGCGGCGTGCCTCCAAGGGGCGGAGCGCCGGTGAACAGGCAGGGGCAGTTCCGTCTCAGGTATTGGCTGCGTCGCGTACGAGTAAGGCGATCTGCACGCGGTTGCTCAAGCCAAGTTTGACCAGCGAGCGGCTGACATGCGCTTTGATCGTGGTTTCGGTGGTGTGGAGTTCGCGGGCGATCTCGGCGTTGCTGAGGCCGCGCGCCACGGCTTGGACGACGTCGTGTTCCCGAGGCGTGAGGACGCTCAGTCGCTGCCGGGCCGCTTGGTAGTCGGCCGTTTGCCGTCGAGCGAATGCGTCGATGAGCCGCCGAGTCACGGTGGGTGAGAGCATGGCGCTGCCGTCGGCCGCTGCCCGGGCTGCGGCGACGAGTTCTCGCGGGCCGGTGTCCTTGAGCAGGAACCCAGACGCGCCGTTGCGAAGGGCGGTGTGGACGTAGTCATCGAGGTCGAACGTGGTCAGCACGACGACTTTCGGCGGGTCCGGCGTAGCGGCGATGCGTCGCAGGGCGGTCAGGCCGTCCATGCGCGGCATCCGCACATCTAGGAAGACCAGATCGGGACGATGTTGCGAGATCGCGGCGAGCGCGTCCGCGCCGTCGCGGGCCTCGGCAACGACCGTGATGTCCTCGGCGCTGTTGAGAATCATGCGCAGACCGGTACGCACCAGTGGCTCGTCGTCGACGATCAAGATGCGGATCACGAGGGCATCCTCGCCCAGACGCTGAAGCCGCCAGTGGGAGCCGGCTGGGCGGAAAACTCGCCGCCCAGCAGCACGACGCGCTCACGCAGGCCGGTCAAGCCGAGCCCGCTGCCGGGCAGTGTGAGTCGCCGAAGCGAGCCAGCCGTGTTGTCGACCTGTATCTCCAGGGCGGTAGGCAGCCACCGGACGGTAACCCGCGCTGTGCTGCCGTGTGTGTGTTTGCGGATGTTGGTCAATGCCTCCTGGATGATCCGGTACGCCGCGTGCTCTGTCATCGGGTGCAGCACGTAGGGCCTACCTTCGTCGTGGCGGTGCACGGGCAGGCCCGCTACCCGCGCTTGGTCGAGCAACCGGTCGACGTCGGTCAGCTTCGGCTGCGGGTCGGCAACCGGCGCGGCGACCCGGTAAGTGCGGTGGTCTCGCTCAGGTGACGAGGAAAGGACGCCGAGGACGTCACGCAGTTGTGACATGGCCTCGCTGCCGGTGTTCCGGATGAGTTCGGCCTGGGCCGCCGTCGCCGCGTCGGTAGCACTGATCTCCAACGCGCCGGCGTGCAGCACCATGAGTGAGACGTGGTGGGCGACAACGTCATGCATGTCGCGAGCGATACGTGCGCGTTCCTCAGCACGGGCCTGATCGGCTCTGGCGGCCTGCTCACGCTGGAGCTGACTGGCCCGCCCGCGCAGTTCGGCGACCACCTGCCGCCGCGCCGCGACCAGCAGCCCGATCATGAGCGGAAGCCACACAAGTACGACCACGCCGCCGCCGTCGGACGTCAGTGTCGTCGCGGCGGTCGGGATCAGCATCGTCCCGCTCGCGGCGACCGCATAGATCGCCAGGTCGCGGGGACGTCGATAGCTCGTGGCGGCGAGATAGGAGGCCAGCGCCACGAGCAGACCGGAGGATCGGAAGAACAGATCCAGGGTGGCGACTAGGTACAGCGGCCACAGGCGACGTGGGGCAAAGCGCGCCGCCGCGGCGGCGGACAGGCCGACAACCGTTGCCTGAATGGACGTCGGTATCCCGGTCAACCCTGCCAGTTCCTGTAGGTAGGGGCGCAGGCCGGCCGTGGTGGAGAGGAAAGGGCTGAGAAAGGCGACGGCGGTGAGAATGTAGGGGGACAGCCTGGCCCGTGTCGATTCCAGCCATGACCAGCTCCACGTGCCATCTTTCACCCGGGCCAGCGTACGTAGCGTCCAGACCATCTCACCAACTCAACCAACGCAGGTACCGCCCTCGCATACTGGCTGGCCGGTTTCCTTCCCGCATGTCTCGTGGCTGCTGCCCGCGGAGAATCTGGACACCGAGGGGAAGGCAGGCAAAACACAACGTGGCCGCGGACGGGCCTTCGAACACATCGCTGGACTTCAACACCCCGGCCCACAGCGTGGCCCAGTACACCAGCAGAAGACTGCGGCCCAACCCGAATGTCCCGGAGCGGTAGGCGCCGATTGCCAACAGTAATCCGCCCACGTACTGGCCAGCGGCGGCGATCACCGGGATGTTCCAGGGCCCGTAGGAGATGTCGACGTACTCGGTCATCACCGCATCGGTCGCGGCTGCGAGGCCCTGCACCTCAGTGAGTTGGAAGGCGGTGTAGTCGACGCCGGCGTGGTACAGCCGCGCGAACAGCCCGAGGATCAGCAGGACCCCGCCCCACTGCGCCAGGCGTGGTGACCGGGGCGCGACGATCTGGGCCAGGGTGGCAACAGCCGGCCACATCACGAGCCCTCCAGCGACGAACAAGGCATAGCCGGCGGTCACCAGCGCGGGCTCTGACGCGTATGCCGCCAGTTCCGCCGGCGCTGCGAACGGCTGCTCATCGAAGTGTTTCCGCAGCGCCGGACTGAACTCCGCCGCTGAACGCGCCCACCACCGCAACGTCAAGCCGAGCGCCCACAGCGTCGGCCCGACGATCAATGCGACGCCGCCGATGACGTGCCCAGGAAACCATGGACCGCGCCCAGCCGGCATCAGCTCATTCGGTTGATCCGCCGTTTCGATCTCCACCGGGCAACCGTAAGAACCACACACCGCGTCGCGCGTCGTCAATTGGAGACACCGCTGTGTAGCTTAAGTTAGGAGTCCGAGTTGCTTCGGACGCGCGGGCTGGGCTTGGGACGGGCGACGAGACGGTGGTCGAGCACCAGGAGAGGATGCCAGCCACTCCGCAGTCCCCCGTGTGGGGCTGCAAGCCGGAAAGGCACCCGCATTGGACGAGCAGCGGCTGACTTGCTGGGCGGAAGCGATCGAGGCGGCCGTCGAGCGTGCGTTGCGTGACATCGTGTCGAGGTATCCGTTCGAGCCGGACGAGCACACCGTGGGTCCGCCGGCCTCGGAGTCGGAGCTCGCCATGCTCCGGCAGCGGCTGCCGTGGATACCCGACGACCTCCTCGCCGTCGCCAGATGGGTGGGGGAGGTCTCCTTGCCCGACATCGCAAACGGCTACTTTCTGTTCTCGCCTCGCTACATCCAGACCGTGCTGGACCACAACGACGGCATCCCGGACCGCATCGGCGAACCGTTCGACGAGGACGTCGATGTGGTCATCTTCGGGGCCGACGGCGGCGGTGCACGGTACGCCATCGCCGTCGGTGACACCGGTGCCGTCTATCGACTGCGGGAATGCGGATACAAGCAGGGCACCTATTCCGGCTCCGCCGTGTCAAGCCCCGGGTTTGATGGACAGTTGGTTAGCTGGTTTTCAGGGGTGCGGGGACCGGGTGGGTCATCGCGTGTAGGGCCTCGTGTTCGGCGGGTGGGATGTGTCCGAGTTCGCCGTGCAGCCGG
>NZ_POTX01000370.1 GCF_003236305.1 Micromonospora endophytica
GTGCCGCACGACCGCCGCCGACCCGTCACCCCACTCCACCGCAGCGGCACACCGGGCCAGCTCGACAGCGGTCGGCCCGAACGCGGTCCGATAATGGTCGTGCCCGTCGCCCACCCGAGCCGCCATCTCGGCGGCCTCGTCCAGCAGGTCGCCGGTCGTACGCTCGTCACCGCACCGGGCCGCGACCAACGCCGCCTGCACCAACAACGCCCCACACAACGACAACTCCTGCGCAGAGCCGGCGTCAACATCCGGTGGAGCGATCCGGTACGCCGCCGCCAGCAGCACCGACCGCGCCCGCGCCGAAGCCCGCAACACCTGCCCAAGCTGCACCGCCGCACACGCCACCAACACCCGATCACCCGCAGCGGCCGCCACCGCCCGATCGACGGCCAGCCACGCCAGATCCGCCTCGTCCAGCTTCACCAACAACGCCGCCGTCACCCGGTACGCCTCCACCACTGCCACCCGCCCCCCGACCGGATCCCGGACATAGGCGCGCTGCACATCGCAGAGCAGGTTCGGCAGCAACTCCACCACCTGCGGATACCGGGCATGCTGATACGCGGTCCACGCGTACCCGACGTGCCGGGCGAGCCGATCAGCCGGCAGCACCGGTCCCGGCCGATCACGCACCACCTCGTACGCCGACAACGCCCCTCGGATCCGCGCGATGTCCTCGCCGTCGCCGACCGCACTGGCGGGCTGAGCGTCCCGACCGAGCAACGTCGCCGCGTCGACCCGCAGCACAGCGGCGATGTCCCGGATCGTCGAGACCCGCTCCAACGAACGGACCCCGCGCTCCACCTTGTCCACCCAACTCTTCGACTTACCGATACGGTCTGCGAACGACTGCTGCGACAACCGCCGCCGCACCCGCAGATACGCCACCCGCCGACCGATCGGCACCCGGTCACCGTTCACGACGCCGCCACGGCCGATCCGGGACCACCCGAGTCGTCTCCTCGACCGGTATTCGCTCCGCCTCAGCCTGCGCAAGAATCCGCTGCTTCGCCGCCTCCCGTTCCGCCGCCTGAATCTGCTCGCCCCGACTCTGTCCTTGATCGCGCTCCGCACCGCCCACGTACGACCCCTTCTCGGAAAGGGGCACGGCGGTGTTCTCGGGAGATGTCGCCACCGTCGCGCCAGCCAACGAGCGCGACCGCAACAGATCAGGAAAGGGCATGCGGCCGTGCTGCAATCGAGACGCTACGGAACGTGCAGTTGCTGGCTGGAACACTTACGCACCACTACTGCGCGGCCAGGCTCATCCGCTCGCACAGCCCTCGCAACTCCGGCGACGCCGCCCCCTTGCGCAGCAACGACCGGGCCGTCTCCCGCGCTGACACCGACGAGCGGGCGTGTTGCGGGCCGACCCGCTCCGCAGCGAGCAGCATCCGTACGGCATCACGGTCGCGGCCGACCGCCTCGGCGGCCCGGCCCATGTCGAGCCAGAAGTACACCTGCCGCACCGCCGGCAGACCCGCCAACTCCACGCCTGCGGCCGTCTTCATGGCCGCCTCCGGACGGCCCGTGTCGAGCAGGAACGCCATCAGCCAGAGCGCGACGTTCCGTGGCCCCCAGGCGAGATCCCAACTATCGGTCTCCCCGGTGTGTGCCGCGATCCGCCCAGCCTCGGCAAGATGCTCCTCCGCACCGGCCTCGTCACGCAGCCCGCCCAGGTGGAGCGCCCGCGCCAGGTGCAGGAACCCCAGCACGTCCAACGCCCCGTCCGCCCCGCTACCCGCAAGATCAGCAGCCGCGACGTCACACACCGACCGCGCCGGACCGTACGCCCCTGAATAGGCCGCCACCCGCGCCCGATTCGCCGCCGCAACCCCGACCGCCACCGGATCATCCAGCAACCCGGCCGCCTCGGCACACCGCTCCGCAGCCAGCCACGCGTGTGCTGGAAAGCTCACATTGAGCAACGACCCCATCGCCACGCCATACACCGGCACCATCTCCGTCAACGCCAGCCGCCGATCAGTCAGGCTGTGCATCGCCGGCACCAGATCAACGAGCCGCCGCAGAGCACCCGCGTAATCGCACCGCCCGTACAGGTCACGCACGAGCGCTGCCTCACGACGCACCTGCTCCACGGTCGCCGCCGCATCGGAACGCTTCGTCATCGGCGTGTCCATCATGACCCGCCAAACCCGCTCCGCATCGATGCGAGCCGCATCAAGCTGCCGATCAGCCGGCGTGTACGCCTGCCCAGTCAGATCCACCACCGAACACTCAAGAGCCGCAGCCAGATCCACCACCATGTACCGGTCCGTACGCTGCTGACCACGCTCGATCCGCAACCACGAAGTATGGGAAATCCCTGCCCGACTGGCCGCGTGCCGCACACTCCAACCACGCAGTTCCCGACGAGCGCGAATACGATCGCCAATCGACGGATCAGCAGGTATGGGCCGACGAGGCATCAGCGGCACTCCCAGATCACGCGAGGACCCTTGCCGACCATTCCGGCAGGCTGCCACTTCGGACGGTACACCTCTCCGCGCCGATAACAGCCTCACGACCCCGTCGCCAGGCGACGCCGCTGCCTCAGCGCACAGGTTGACTGGTACGTCCCTCGCTAGGTCAACTTCCCTCGCACACTCGGCCGACTGCTGTTTCTCGATTGCGGCCGGAGGCAAGCGAGGTAAGGTTCCTACCCCTGAATCAGGAGACGAGGCCGACCCGGGCCGCGAGGTCACGCGCGTCTTCCCGGATGGAACGCGGTCCGTCGAGCAGGTCCAAGGTGATCTGGCGGGCGTACCCGTTGAAGCGAATCGTCTCCGGCGCCGACTCGTACGCCTGCCGCAGCGTCGCCACTGTCGCTTCCTTGTCGTCCTTGCCGTAGTGCGCCCGCGCCACCTCGATGAGATGGCGTGCCCGACGGGGCCTCGACGGAATCGCCGCCGCATCATGGCGTCGGGCCTGCCGCACCGCCTCACCGGACTTCTGCAACTCCACTGCCACCGTCACCGCATGAGCGCCCATGATGACCCGCGAAAACGACGTCTGCGGCTGGTAGAAACCCTGCGGCAGGCGCTGCGCCACCTGGTCCGCACGATCCCAGTACCGCCAGGCCCGCCCTTCCTCACCCGCACGAGCAGCCGTGTACGCCGCCTCGAAGTTCAACGCACCCCACAGCGCCAGCAGATTCGTACTCCCATCGGCTGCCTGCGGCTCCAGAGCCGACAACACGTCCAACGTCACCGCCATCGCGGTGTCCCAGTCACCGGCATCCCGATGCACCTGACACAAGAACCACCCCGCCCGGGCGACCGCCTCCGGGTCACCGGACTCCTGCGCCGCCACCATCGCCCGATCCGCCACCCGCCACAACAACTCGGCAGCCGGCTGGTAGGCAAGGAACATCTGCGCCAACCCGAGCGTCTCCGCCAACAGCGCCTGCGCCTGCCGCCGCTGGTCACCCTCGTACGCCAACACGGCGCGCTGCCCATCCCGCAGCAATCCCGGCAACAACCCGCCCAGCACCGTACGGTGATCCGCCGCCTGATGCCGTGCCCGCCACGCCACCGCAAGCCTCCCCCTCAGACCGGCCAACGACTCCGCCGGGGCATCACCGGGAAGCACGACCCGGTTCACCGCATCCCGGACCGCCCCCAACGCCGGATGCTCCGGCCCGTTGACCACACCAGAGCGGTCACCAAGCTCCACCGCCAACACCGACACGTCGACCTTGAGGGCGCGCGCGATCCGATCCAGCATGTGAATGCGCGGCGGCAGGATCCGATCGCTCTCCACCGCCTTGACCCACTCGGCGCTACGCCCCACCAACCCACCGAGCACCGCCCGACTCTTCCCGGACCGCTCCCGATAGACCTTCAACCGCTGCCCGAACGACAACTCCGGCAAGGAATCCACCCGGAACCTCCTCGCATAGCGCAGGACGCACCACCGACTGATCGGCCGCAATAACGCCAACGCTACCGATCCTCGCGACGCCCGATAACCCCTCACATGAGGTTCCCCCCGGGATGTGGACACCGGGTTATGCCGCGATCTGATGCAGCGTAGTCGGTGTGAGGGTCTGTTCGTAGTCGGTGGGGCTGAGGTAGCCGAGTGCGGAGTGGCGGCGGCGGTGGTTG
>NZ_POTX01000371.1 GCF_003236305.1 Micromonospora endophytica
GGGTGTTAGGTGGTGGTGGAGAGGGATTCGTAGTCGGTGTTGGTGAGGGGGACCTGGGCGGCGGCTACGTTTTCCTCCAGGTGGGCCACTGAGCTGGTGCCGGGGATGGGGAGCATGACGGGGGAGCGGCGCAGCAGCCAGGCCAGGGCAAGCTGCGCGGGGGTCGCACCGTGCTCGTGTGAGATCTTGTCCAGCGGTCCGCCGGGCCGGGCCAGCTCGCCGGTGGCGATCGGGAACCACGGAATGAACGCGATGTCGTTGTTCTCGCAGTACGTCAGGACGTCCTCGGCGCTGCGGTTGGCCAGGTTGTAGAGGTTCTGCACCGAGACGATCGGCGCGATCTCGCGGGCCGCCTCGATCTGCGCGACGGTCACCTCGGAGAGGCCGATGTGCCGGATCTTGCCTTCCTCCCGCAGCAGCAGCAGTTCACCGAGCTGGTCGGCGAGCGGCACCTTCCGGTCGATCCGGTGCAGTTGATAGAGCCCGATGGTCTCCAGGCCGAGGTGACGCAGGCTCAGCTCGCACTGCTGACGCAGGTACTCCGGGCGGCCCACCGGCCGCCAGTCGCCCGGACCGCTGCGGGTCAGTCCGGCCTTCGTCGCGATGACGAGATCATCGGCGTACGGGTGCAGCGCCTCCTTGATCAGCAACTCGGAGACGAACGGGCCGTACGAGTCAGCGGTGTCGATGAACGTCACGCCGAGTTCGTACGCCCGGCGCAGCACCCGGACCGCCTCGGCCGGGTCCTTCGGATCTCCCCAGACGCCCGGCCCGGTGAGCTGCATCGCCCCGTAGCCGAGCCGATCGACCGTCAGGTCCCCACCGATGCGGTAGGTGCCGGAATCCTTCGCGGGCTGGGTGCCGGCCTCGACTGCCATGCGGTGTCTCCCTCGGTCGCTGGTGCGCTCTCAGCAGCCAATCTAGCCAGCCCGGGTGCCTGCCGCCCGGTGAAGTGCCGCCCGCCGAAGGGCGTCACGTTGCGCCTCGGATTCATCACGATCGGTCGTTCACGTGGAGCACCTCGGCGGACACTGGTGTCGGGGGCGTACCATTCCGGCGCGCGGTCGCTGTCGCCCGCCATCGATCGTCCGGCGCGGTCGCACCCGCCGGTCAGCGCGCGGACACCGTGCGCTGTTGGACAATTGTTCCGCTTTGCGCAAGGGGTCGGCCCGTGGTCCGACCCGGAGGAGAGACTAGCCTGATGGGCGTGACACGCCGCGCGAAGATCGTTTGCACTCTTGGTCCCGCCACCTCGTCGCCCGAGCGCATCCGGGGGCTCGTCGAGGCCGGCATGAACGTGGCCAGGCTCAACTTCAGCCACGGCAGCCACGCCGACCACGAGGCGGTGTACCACCTCGTCCGGGAAGCCGCCGAGGCGGCCGGCCAGCCGGTGGCGATCCTGGCCGACCTCCAGGGGCCGAAGATCCGGCTGGGCCGGTTCGCCGACGGCCCGCACGAGTGGCGCACCGGTGACTCTGTGGTGATCACCGGCGACGACGTCGTGGGCAGCAAGGAGCGGGTCTCCTGCACCTACCGGAAGCTGCCGCAGGAGGTCAAGCCGGGTGACCGGCTGCTGATCGACGACGGCCGGGTCGCTGTCGAGGTCACCGACGTCACCGGCAACGACATCCGGGTGCTGGTCACCGAGGGCGGGCCGGTCAGCAACAACAAGGGTGTGTCGCTGCCCAACGTGGCGGTCAGCGTGCCCGCGCTGTCGGAGAAGGACGCCGACGACCTGCGCTTCGCGCTCAACCTCGGTGTCGACCTGGTCGCGCTCTCCTTCGTCCGCTCCGCCGACGACATCAAGCTCTGTCACTCGATCATGAGTGAGGTCGGTGTGCAGCGGCCGGTGCTGGCCAAGGTCGAGAAGCCGGAGGCGGTGGACCACCTGGAGGCGATCGTGCTCGCCTTCGACGGGGTCATGGTCGCCCGTGGTGACCTCGGCGTCGAGTTGCCGCTGGACGAGGTGCCGCTGGTGCAGAAGCGCGCCGTGCAGCTGTGCCGGGAGAACGCCAAGCCGGTGATCGTGGCCACCCAGATGCTCGACTCGATGATCGAGAACTCCCGGCCGACCCGCGCCGAGGCGTCCGACGTCGCCAACGCGGTGCTCGACGGCGCCGACGCGGTGATGCTCTCCGGCGAGACCAGCGTGGGTAAGTATCCTGTGCTCACGGTCAGCACCATGGCCAAGATCGTCACGACCACCGAGGCCGGCTCGATCGCCGTCCCCCGGCTCCAGCACGATCCGCGTACGCACGGTGGCGCGCTCACCGTCGCGGCGTCCTCCATCGCCCGGGCCATCGGCGCCAAGGCGCTCGTCGCGTTCTCGCAGACCGGCGACACCGTGCGCCGGCTCAGCCGGCTGCACTGCGACCTGCCGCTGCTGGCCTTCACCCCGGTGCCCGAGGTGCGCAGCCAGCTCGCCCTCTGCTGGGGCGTGGAAACCTTCCTGATGCCGTTCGTGCAGCACACCGACGACATGTTCCGCCAGGTCGACCAGGCGCTGCTCGGGCTCAACCGGGCCACCCCCGGCGACTACGTGGTGATCGTCGCCGGCAGCCCGCCCGGCAGCCCCGGGTCGACCAACACGCTGCGGGTGCACCAGCTCGGATCGCTCGTCGACGCCGCCACCGCGCGGGCGTTGCAGTGACCGACGGGCCCGTCGTCGGCCAGGCCGCCGTCGACCAGCTGCTGGAGGTGCTCGACCTCGCGTCGACCGGCACCATGTCGTTCCGGGGGATGAGCCCCCCGGTCGGCCCGCAGCGGGTGTACGGCGGCCAGGTCGCCGGCCAGGCCCTGGTCGCCGCCGGTCGGACCGTCGACCCGGAACGGGTGGTCCACTCGCTGCACGGCTACTTCGTGCGGGCCGGAGACCCGGCCGAGCCGATCGCGTACGAGGTGGAGAACATCCGCGACGGCCGTTCCTTCTCGGTACGCCGCTCGGTCGCGCTCCAGCACGGAAAGCCGATCTTCTTCATGTCCGCCTCGTTCCAGCGCACCGAGGAGGGGCTGGACCACCAGACTCCCGTCCCGCCGCACGTGCCCGGACCGGACGAGGTGCCGACCATGCCGGAGCGGCTCGCCCGCTATCCCGAGCGACTGGGCATCTGGGGGCAGATCCCCCGACCGATCGACGTACGCTACGTCGGCGAGCCTGGCTGGGTGGCTCCCGGTGACCGACCGGCCGAACCGCACCAGCGGGTGTGGATGCGCATCGACGGCAAGCTCCCCGACGACCCGCTGCTGCACGCCTGCGCCCTGACGTACGCCTCCGACCTGACCCTGCTCGACTCGGTGCTCTCCATGCACGGCGAGGTGTGGGGGCCCGGCGGTGTGGTCGGAGCGAGTCTCGACCACGCGCTCTGGTTCCACCGGCCGTTCCGCGCCGACGAGTGGTTCCTCTACGACTGCGAGAGCCCGTCGGCCTCGGGGGCGCGGGGCCTGGCCGCCGGCCGGATGTTCACCGTGGACGGGCGGCACATCGCCAGCGCCGTGCAGGAAGGGCTGCTGCGCCGCGTCGGGGCGTGACCGGGCCCTTTGCATAACCAAGTGAGCCGATCGGTCCAGGGGTGAACGGCTGGATCAATCAGCTGGCCGTTAACCTGTGCGGCATGCGTCTCTCCGCCCGGGTCGACTATGCCCTCCGCGCGGTCACCGAACTGGCCTCGGTGACCAAGGCTGGTCGCAGCCGCCCGGTGACCGCCGACCAGATCGCCCGGGCGCAGGAGATTCCGCCGAAGTTCCTGGAGAGCATCCTGCTCCAGTTGCGTCGCGGTGGCGTGGTGCAGGCGCAGCGTGGCCCGGAGGGCGGCTACTGGTTGGCCCGCCCGGCAGAGGAGATCTCCCTCGCCGAGGTGATCCGGGTGATCGACGGGCCGTTGGCACACATCCGGGGACAGCGCCCCGAGCAGCTCGGTTACACCGGGGCGGCCCGCGCACTCCAGGACGTCTGGATCGCCCTGCGCGCCAGCGAGCGTCAGATCCTCGAACTGGTGACAATCGCCGACGTGGCCCAGAACCTGCTGCCCGAGCAGGTCACCAAGCTCGCCGCCGACCCCGACGCCTGGACCTGACCGACCGGGCCGTCCCCGGCCTGTTCTCTCTC
>NZ_POTX01000372.1 GCF_003236305.1 Micromonospora endophytica
GCCCTGCCCGACCCGGCCCTGCCCGGCGACATGCGGCATCTCGGGCCCTCCAGGCGCTGGGAACCCGCAACATCCCGCATCCCGCGTTCGGCATCCGGCCCGCCACCTGAGGGCGGCCGGGCTCAGGCAGTCCGACGGGGGGTGTCGGCGACAAAGGCGCGCCAGGCGCTCGGGGTGAAGGTCAGGGTGCCGGCGTTGGGGGCCTTGCTGTCGCGCACCAGGACCCGGCCGGGCAGATTGTCGGCCACCTCGACACAGTTGCCGCCGTTGTTGCTGCTGCGGGTGGCGGTGCGCCAACAGGCGTCGGTCAGCTCCATGTCGTCGCCACTTCCCCGATCAGCTCGATGGACCGGCGACGGGGCAGCGCCTCACCTGTGACGCTCTCCCATCTCGCGTTCAGGCTAGCAACGTCGGCACGCTCGGTCACCACCTGACCGCGCAGTTGGTTGTCGAGGTAGGCCGCCTCGGTTCCGTCCGGCGTCCGGGCCAGCACGAACGGCCCGGCCAGCCCGGTGTGCCACGGGATCTCCGCCGGGATCACCCGGATCTGCACCTGCTCCCGCTCACCCATTTCGGCCAGGTGGGTCAACTGCGCGGCCATCACCGCCGGGTCGTCGCCCACCCGCCGGCGCAACACCACCTCGTCGATCACCGCGATCAACTGGAGCGGGATCTCGCGCTCCAGCACCCGCTGCCGGGCCAGCCGGGTGGCGACGATCTCCGCCACCTCCGCCGGTGCCACCAGGCCGCCGGTGGCCAGCACGGCCCGGGCGTACGCCTCGGTCTGCAGCAGGCCCGGCACCAACAGTGGCTCATACGACCGGATCGAGCTGGCCTGCTGCTCCAGATCCGCCCACTCCTGGAACCAGGGCAGGTCCCGGCGGCGGAACGGCTCCGGCCAGAGTCTCTTGATCTCGCAGCCGAGAACGGTGGCGACCGCGATCCGGGTCCGCGGATGCGGCACTCGGTCGTCCGAGATCCACCGGCCCGCCGTCTTCGGGTCGACGCCCACCTTCGCGGCCAACGACTCGGCCGTCTCCCGCCCGCCGAAAGCTCACGAGTTGCCGCAAGTCGCGGCATCCGGGCCGGCGGAAGCCACAAGTTGCCGCAAGTCGCGCTCCCGGCCCGGCAAGCCGAGTGGATCCGCCGACGCGACCGGGCGACGAGCATGCGGAATTCGTTGCAGCCAGCTCAACGAATCGCTAAATCCGTTGCGAGCGACCCGGTTGTCAACCGATAGCACTTGCCTCGCGGTGTCGGGCTGTGGGATAACCGTGGGCAGAGTGGCCGGTGACCCCTGACCGGCCCGAGAACCGATGGGGCTGACATGGCCAACGCCACCGACCACCTCTGGATGCACTTCACCCGGATGGCGAGCTACTCCGCCAATGACGTGCCGACAATCGTCCGCGGCGAGGGTGCGTACGTCTGGGATGCGCAGGGCCGGCGCTACCTGGACGGGCTCGCCGGGCTCTTCGTCGTCAACGCCGGCCATGGCCGCACCGAGCTGGCCGAGGCCGCCGCCAAGCAGGCCGGCGAGCTGGCCTACTTCCCGCTCTGGTCGTACGCCCACCCGACCGCTGTCGAGCTGGCCGAGCGGATCGCGGCGCTGACCCCCGGCGACCTGAACCGGGTCTTCTTCACCACTGGTGGTTCCGAGGCGGTCGAGACGGCCTGGAAGCTGGCGCGGGCCTACTTCAAGCGGACCGGCAAGCCGACAAAGCACAAGGTCGTCAGCAGGTACATCGCCTACCACGGCACCTCCATGGGTGCCCTCTCCATCACCGGGCTGCCCGGCATCAAGACCGATTTCGAGCCGCTGGTGCCGGGTGGCATCAAGGTGCCGAACACCAACTTCTACCGCGCTCCGGAGCACGGTGACGATCCGGTGGCGTTCGGCCGCTGGGCCGCCGAGGAGATCGGCCGCGCCATCGAGCGGGAAGGCCCGGAGACGGTCGCGGCGGTCTTCCTGGAGCCGGTGCAGAACTCCGGCGGCTGTTTCCCGCCGCCGCCCGGTTACTTCGAGCGGGTCCGGGAGATCTGCGACGCGTACGACGTGCTGCTGGTCAGCGACGAGGTGATCTGCTCGTGGGGGCGGCTCGGCGAGTACTTCGGCGCGGTCCGCTACGGCTACCAGCCGGACATCATCACCACCGCCAAGGGCATCACCTCGGGCTACGCGCCGCTCGGCGCCATGATCGCCAGCGACCGGCTGATGGAGCCGTTCCTCACCGAGACCGGCATGTTCGCCCACGGGGTGACCTTCGGCGGGCACCCGGTCTCCTGCGCGGTGGCCCTCGCCAACCTGGAGGTCTTCGCCCGCGAGGACCTGGTCGGGCACGTACGCGCCAACGAGGCGGCGTTCCGCGCCACCCTGGAGAAGCTGAACGACCTGCCGATCGTCGGTGACGTACGCGGCGACGGCTACTTCTACGGCATCGAGCTGGTCAAGGACAAGACGACCCGGGAAACCTTCGACGAGGCCGAATCCGAGCGGTTGCTGCGCGGCTTCCTCTCCACCGCGCTCTTCTCCGCCGGGCTCTACTGCCGCGCCGACGACCGGGGCGACCCGGTGGTGCAGCTCGCCCCGCCGCTGATCGCCGGGCAGCAGCAGTTCGACGAGATCGAGCAGATCCTGCGGGCCGTACTCACCGAAGCCTGGTCCCGCCTCTAGGAGTAACCGTGCGCTACCAGGAGCTGTCGTACTGGCTCTCCAGCGTGGACGAGCCGTTGACTCCGCGTCCGCCGCTGGCCGGCGACGACGTCGCGGACGTGGTGATCGTCGGTGCCGGCTACACCGGCCTGTGGACCGCCTACTACCTGGCGCAGGCCGAGCCGGCGCTGCGCATCGTGGTGCTGGAGAGTCAGGTGGCCGGCTTCGGCGCGTCCGGACGCAACGGCGGCTGGTGTTCGGCACTGCTGCCCACGTCGCTCACCGGGTTGGCCCGCCGGCACGGCCGCGACGCGGCCGTCGCCATGCAACGCGCCATGCACGACACCGTGCGCGAGGTGGGCCGGGTGGTCACCGCCGAGGGCATCGACTGCGACTGGTCGTACGGCGGCACTGTGGTGCTGGCCCGCAGCGGCCCGCAGCTGGCGCGGGCCGAGGCCGCGGTGGCGGAGGCCCGGGAGTTCGGTTTCGGCCCGGCGGACCTCAGCCTGCTCGGTCCGGACGAGGCCGCGGACCGGTGCGCCGCCGAGGGGGTACGCGCCGCCACCTACACGCCGCACTGCGCGGCGGTGCATCCGGCCCGACTGGTACGCGGACTCGCCCGCGTGGTCGAACGGCAGGGCGTGACCATCCATGAACGGACCCCGGTGACCGAGATCCGTCCGGGTACGGCGGTGACCCCGGGCGGGACGGTGCGCGCGCCGGTGGTGGTGCGGGCGACCGAGGGGTACACCCCGGGGTTGCCGGGGCAGCGGCGGTCCATCGCGCCTGTCTACTCGCTGATGATCGCCACTGCGCCGCTGCCGGCGGCAGTCTGGGAGCGGATCGGTCTCGCCGCTCGGGAGACCTTCTCCGATCACCGGCACGTCATCATCTACGGTCAACGCACCGCCGACGGTCGACTCGCCTTCGGTGGGCGGGGTGCGCCGTACCATTTCGGCTCGCGGGTCCGGCCGGATTTCGACCGGGAGCCCCGGGTCTTCGCCGCACTACGTCGTACGCTCGGCGAGCTTTTCCCGGTGCTCGGCCCGGACGTGCCGGTGACCCACACCTGGGGTGGGCCGTTGGGGATCGCCCGGGACTGGGCGGCCTCGGTCGGGTTCCACCAGGCTGACGGGCTGGCCTGGGCCGGCGGCTACGTCGGTGACGGCGTCGGGACCAGCAACCTCGCCGGCCGCACCCTGGCCGACCTGATCCGGGGTGAGCAGACCGAGCTGACCCGGCTGCCGTGGGTCAACCACCGCTCGCCCCGCTGGGAGCCGGAACCGTTGCGCTGGCTGGCGGTAAACGCCGGCCTCAAGGTCATGCGCGCGGCCGACGAGTCGGAGCTCCGCACCGGCCGCCCTTCCCGCCGCGCCGCCGCCTTCTCCCGCCTCCTCGGCCACTGAC
>NZ_POTX01000373.1 GCF_003236305.1 Micromonospora endophytica
GCTAGTCTTGTGGGCTTAGAAAGGTGTATAAGAGACAGGTATTGGGGGTGGGGGGTTAGGGTTCGCGGCGGTGTAGCGCGAACACGATGATCAGGGCGGTCGCCACTGTCCAGGTGGCGTACGTGGTCCAGGCGCCGGAGACGGTGGCCGGGTACAGCTCGTTGGTCCACGGCGGGGGACCGGTCGGCTCGATCAACCGTTGCCAGGCCGGCACCGGCATGGCGTGCCGCAGCAGCGCGGTCCAGCGTTCGTCCTCGTTGACGGCGGTGGGCAGCAGGAGCAGCACCGTCGCGGCGGTCACGATCGCGGGGGCGGTGTGCCGGATCAACGCCGCCAAGGCCATGCCGATCAGTGCGCAGAGGGGCACCAGCAGCGCCGAGGCGGCGATGCCGCGCAGCGCGCCGGGGTCGCCGACCGACATGGCCGCGCCCACGTCGGCCAGGATGGCCTGCGACGCCGCGAACGCCGCCGCCGCGCCCAGCACCCCGAGCAGGGTCAGCACACCGGTCAGCACGGTCAGTTTGGCGGCGGCGACGGCGCCGCGCCGGGGGACGGCCGCGAAGGTGGTACGCAGCAGCCCGGAGGCGTACTCGCCGCCGATCGCGACCGCGCCGACGCCACTGGCCGCGAGTACCACGAACATCTGCGCCTGGGTGGGGAAGGCGTCCCAGAGCGGGGAGCGAACCGCCCGCCGCTCGGCCGACCAGTCCGGCCAGCCCGCGTGGGTGACCAGGGCGGCGTGGATGGCGAGGCCGACCATGGCGAGCAGGATCAGGGCGAACGCGCCCCAGGTCGAGCGCAACGACCAGAGCTTGATCCATTCGGCGGCGAGCAGATCGCGAAAGCGCGCCGGCTGCGTCGTCCGGGTGGGCGTGGTGGCGGGCGGGGTCACGGTGGTCATCGGTCCTCCCCGGTGGCGTACTCGACGTCGGCGGCGGTGAGCGCCATGAATGCCTCCTCCAGCGAGGCGGTACGGGTGGTCAGTTCGTGCAGCGGGATCCGCAGACCGAGGGCCAGTTCGGCGATCCGTTCGGCGGTCAGGCCGGTCACCGCAAGCGTCCCGTCCGGATCGGGCCGCACGCTCGCGCCCTCGGTGGTCAGCGTGGTCCCGAGCGACGCCGGATCGGGGGTACGGACGACCACCTCCGATCGGCCGGCCCGGGCGGCGAACTCGGCGAGGGACTCCTCGGCGATCAGCCGGCCCCGGCCGATGACCACGAGGTGGTCGGCGCAGTGCTCCATCTCGCCCATCAGGTGACTGGAGACGAAGACGGTGCGCCCCTCGGCGGCGAGCCGCCGGAACAGCTTCCGCACCCAGCGCACACCCTCCGGGTCCAGTCCGTTGAACGGCTCGTCGAAGAGCAGCACTGGCGGGTCACCGAGCAGCGCGGCGGCGATGCCGAGGCGTTGCCGCATGCCGAGCGAGAACCCGCCGACCCGGCGGCCGGCCGCACTCTCGAGACCTACCTGTCTCAGCACCTCGTCGACCCGCCCGACGCTGATGCCGTTGCTGCGGGCCAGGGCCGCCAGGTGGGCCCGGGCGCTGCGTCCACCGTGCACATCGCCCGCGTCCAGCAGCGCCCCGGCGTGCCGCAGCCCGCGGGGAAGGTCCCGGAACCGGACGCCGCTGACGGTGACGGTGCCGCTGGTCGGCGTGGTCAGCCCGAGGATCATGCGCAGGGTGGTGGACTTGCCGGCGCCGTTGGGGCCGAGGAAGCCGGTCACGTGGCCCGGCCGGACGGTCAGGCTCAGGTGGTCGACGGCGGTGGTGCGGCCGTACCGCCTGGTCAGGCCATCAATTTCGATCATGAAGTCCACCCTGCCGAAGACCGGGGCGCGCGGCGTCGGCCCGCCGGCCACACCGCCGCGCCGGGCACTGTCCCGAGGGCGTACGCCCGTGGGCCGATGCCCACACCGTGCCTGGCTGGATACCGTGTGCGGCGTGGAGGCCACCGCCCGGATCTGGTCGCGTACCGCCCTGTCGGCGGTGCGGACGGTGCTGGCCTGGGCCGGGGTGGCCGTCCTGCCGCTGCTCTGGGCGCTGGCGCCGGTCGTGGCGACGAGCGGTGGCGGTGTCGGCGTCATGGGTTGGTGGCTGCCCGAGCGATACCTGGTGCCGCTGCTGATCGTGGCCCTGCCAGCGGCGTTGCTGCGCCGCCGGCCGCTGACCGGGCTGGGGCTGATGCTGCTCGGTGCGACGATGACCAGCGCCACCGTGCACGCCGGGGACCACGGGTATCACAGCATCCTGTTCAACGTGCAGTTCCTCGCCGTCGACGCGGCGCTGGGCGTGGTCGCCGCCAACCGGTCCCGCCGGGTGTCCGGGCTCGCTGCCGTCGTGGTGCTCGTGACACAGCTGCTCGTACCGTTCGTGAACGGAAAGGTGGAAGGCGCCGATCAGGCCCCGCTGTCCGTGCTGACGGTCGTGACCGCCTGGATGGTCGGCAACTCGATGCGGACGCGGCGGGACCATGCGGCGGCGCTGCGGGCGCACGCCGCCGCCGAGGCGGTCACCGCCGAACGGCTGCGCATCGCCCGCGAGCTGCACGACATGGTGGCGCACAGCATCGGGGTCATCGCCATCCAGGCCGGCGTGGGGGCCCGGGTGATCGACACCCAGCCGGCGCAGGCCCGTGCCGCGCTGGCCACCATCGAGGCGACCAGCCGGGACACCCTGGCCGAGCTGCGGCGTACCCTCGGCGCGCTGCGTCGCGGCGCGGGGGAGGCGGCGTCGCTGGATCCGACGCCCGGCCTGGCGGATCTGGACCGGCTGGTCGCGGCGGCGGCCGACGCCGGGGTCCGGGTCGAGCTGCGCCGGTACGGCGACCGCCCGGTCCCACCGGAGGTCGGCCTCGCCGCGTTCCGCATCGTCCAGGAAGGGCTCACCAACGTGGTACGCCACGCGGGCGTCGACGCCTGCCGGGTCACTGTGTCCTGTGCCGACGAGGTCACCGTCGAGGTGATCGACGACGGCCGGGGCGGCTCGGTCGGCGGCGAGGGACACGGCTTGATCGGCATGCGGGAACGAGCCCTGGCCCTCGGCGGCGACTTCCGGGCCGGGCCGCGACCCGAGAGCGGCTTCCGGGTGACCGCCCGACTGCCGGTCCGCACGCCGATCGACGGTGACCGGCCGAGCGGCGGGGCTCAGCCGGCTGACGACGACCGTCCGGCTGGCGGCGATCAGCCGACCGACGGTGACCGGCCGGTTGGCGGGGACCAGTTGGGTGCGGTGGTGCGGCCGTGAGCGTCCGGGTGCTGCTCGTCGACGACCAGCCGTTGGTCCGGGCCGGGTTGCGGGTGTTGATCGCCGACGTGCCGGACATCGAGGTGGTCGGTGAGGCCGGCACCGGCGCCGAGGCGGTACGCCTGGCCCGGGAGGCGGCACCCGACGTGGTGCTGATGGACCTGCGGATGCCGGGCACGGACGGCATCCAGGCGACCCGGGCGATCACCGCGGCCGGCGGCCCGACCCGGGTGCTGGTGCTCACCACGTTCGACGACGACGAGCACGTGCACGGCGCGCTGCGCGCCGGGGCGAGCGGCTTCCTGGTCAAGGACATGGCGCTGGAGGACATCCTCGCCGCGATCCGGGTGGTCGCCGCCGGAGACGCGCTCATCGCCCCGGGGGTGACCCGCCGGCTCATCGCCGATTTCGTCAGCCGGCCGGTGGCACCCGCACCCCGGGCCCTCACCGGGATCACCGCCCGGGAGCGCGAGGTGCTCACCCTGGTCGGTCGGGGCCTGTCCAACGGCGAGATCGCCGACCAGCTCGTGATCAGCCCGGCGACCGCCAAGGCGCACGTGGCCCGCCTCTTCACCAAACTCGGCGCCCGGGACCGGGTGCACCTGGTCATCGCCGCCTACGAAGCCGGCCTGGTAACCCCGGCCCGCTGACCACATCCCCACAGGTCTTCGTTGACAACTTCAGGGAAGATGCTGCCTCGACCTGCCGAGAAGCAGCATCTTCCCTGAAGTTGTGCGGATCTTGGCGGGGTCCGGTGGCCGAGGGC
>NZ_POTX01000374.1 GCF_003236305.1 Micromonospora endophytica
GTGGCGGGGGAGGGCGGCGGAGAGGTTCACCGCGCCGTCGGTGGTGACCAGGACGTCGTCCTCGATCCGGATGCCGACGCCGCGCAGCTCCTCCGGGACCAGGTCGTCCTCCGGCTGGAAGTACAGGCCGGGCTCGACGGTGAGCACGTACCCCTCGCCCAGGGTGCCGTCGCGGTAGTGCTCCTTGCGGGCGTTCGCGCAGTCGTGCACGTCGATGCCGAGCATGTGCCCGAAGCCGTGCAGCGTCCAGCGGCGATAGACGGTGGACTTCTCGTCCATCGCCTCGTCGACGCTCACCGGCAACAGGCCCAGGTCGGCCAGCCCCTCGGCGAGCACCCGCATGCAGGTGAGGTGAACGTCCTTGAACGCCACGCCCGGCTTGATGACGTCGATGCCGGCCTGCTGCGAGGCGTACACGATGTCGTAGACCTGGCGCTGCAGCGCGGTGAACCGGCCGTTGACCGGCAGCACCCGAGTCACGTCAGCGGTGTAGAGGTTGCGCCCCTCCACGCCCATGTCCATCAGCAGCAGCTCACCCGGTCGGGTGACGCCGTGGTTGTGCACCCAGTGCAGGATCGTGGCGTGCTCACCGGCACCGACTATCGAGCTGTACCCGACGTCGTTGCCGTCGTGCCGGGCGCGCAGCGCGAAGATCCCCTCCAGCAGCCGCTCCGAGACGCCCCGGTCGGCCGGCAGCACCCGGGCCACGTCCTCGAATCCGCGTACGGTGGCGTCGATCGCCTCCTGGAGTTGGCTGATCTCCCACTCGTCCTTGACCAGCTTCTGCTCCGAGATGGCGATGGCCAGCTCGCGGTCGCGGGCCGGCTGGCCCTCCTCGCGTGGGCCGTCCCAGGGCCGCACGGCGGCGTCCACCCCGGCGTCGAAGCCGCGCAGCACCCGGGTCCGCGCCGGGGCCAGCTCGGCCAGGGCCGCCTCGAGTTCGGTCAGGTCGGCGGTGGGCAGGCCCAGCTCGGTCGACTTCTCCGCCAGGGTGTGCCGCCGGCCCACCCACAGCTCGCCGTGCCGGCTGCGGAAGAACTCGTCGTTCTCCCGGGAGGAGCGGGGCCGCATGTACAGAGTGGCGTCGTGGCCGGAGCCGTTCGGCCGTAGCACCAGGACGCTGTCCGGATCATGGTCGCCGGTCAGGTACGCGAAGTCGCTGCCCGGTCGGAACCGGTACTCGGTGTCGTTGGCGCGTACCTTCTCCCCGCCGGTGGGAATCACCAGCGTCTCGCCGGGGAATGCCGCCGAGAGCGCGGCCCGGCGCTTGGCGTGGTTCGGCACCTCCGGCCGGGGACCGACCGGCAGCGTGGTGTCCCGCCAGCCCTGCCGCATGAAGGACAGGAACGCCTCCGGGAAATCCGGGTCGTGCGACTCCGTGCCGTCGGCCGGCGTGCCATCGGTGCGTTCCTCGGTCATGCCCCGCTCCCTTCGCCTCACTGCTGGTCCGACCGTACCGCGTGTCCGCCTGGGGCCCGAGCCCCCGGACCCGGCCGCCGGTGCGCGCGACGCCTACCAGGTGGGATGCGAAGCGGGCCGCCCGTGCCGCTTCGCCCGATCGCCGCGCGTGGAAAGATGACGGACATGTGCGGACTCCTGGCCTTCTTCAGTGCGCGCGGCGACGCCGCCGCCCACCGCGACAACATCGCCGGAGCGTTGGAATGCCTGCACCACCGAGGACCGGATGAGACCGGTGTCGAAGTGGTCGGTGACGCCTCCGGTCGGTACGCGGACGGGGTGTTCGCCCACAAGCGGCTGGCCATCATCGACGTCGCGCTCAGTCACGAGCCACTGCCGTACGCCGACGGGCGCTACCTGCTGACCTTCAACGGTGAGATCTACAACTACATCGAGCTGCGCGAGGAGCTGATCCGCGACTACGGCGCCCGGTTCGCCACCAACGGCGACGGCGAGGTGATCGTGGCCGGCTTCCACTACTGGGGCGAGCAGGTGCTCACCCGGCTGCGGGGCATGTTCGCCTTCGTCATCTGGGACCGGCAGGAGCGCCGCGCGTTCGGCGCCCGGGACTACTACGGCATCAAGCCGCTGCACTACCTGGAGACCGCCGACGGGCTCTACCTCGCCTCCGAGAAGAAGGCGCTGCTGCCCTTCGCGCAGTCCGCGTACGCCGGGGACGCCGGGGTCGACACGGCGAACCTCAGCCACTACCTGACCCTCCAGTACGTCCCCGAGCCGGGCACCCTGCACCAGGGGATCAGCCGGATCGGCTCGGGGGAGTATCTCACCTGGACCCCGGGCGGCCGGATCGACGTCCGCCGCTGGTACCGCCCGGTCTTCCGGCCCGGCCCGGTCGCCGACGAGCAGAAGCTCTATCACGAGATCCGGGAGACGCTGCGCGAGAGCGTACGCATGCACATGCGCTCCGACGTGCCGGTCGGCTCGTTCCTGTCCAGCGGCATCGACTCCACCGCGGTGGTCGCCCTGGCCCGGGAGTTCAACCCGAACATCCTCACCTTCACCGTCGGCTACGACGTCCCCGGCTACTCGGAGATCGACGTCGCCCAGGAGTCGGCCCGCCACCTCGACGTGACCACCATCCCGACCAAGATCGGGCCGCAGGACATGATCGAGGCGCTGCCGAAGATCGTCTGGCACCTGGACGACCCGGTGGCCGACCCGGCGCTGGTGCCGCTCTACTTCGTCGCCAAGAAGGCCGCCGAGCACGTCACTGTGGTGCTCTCCGGTGAGGGCGCCGACGAGTTCTTCGGCGGGTACACCATCTACCGCGAGCCGCTCTCGCTCAGCGGCGTCAACGGGCTGCCCGGCGGGGTGCAGAAGGGCCTGCGGGCGGTCTCCAAGGCCATCCCGCAGGGGGTCAAGGGCAAGAGCTTCCTGGAGCGCGGCACCACCCCGATCGAGGAGCGTTACTACGGCAACGCGCGGATGTTCACCGAGGAGGAGAAGCAGCACCTGCTGCGCCGCTACGACCCCTCGGTGCGCTACACCGACGTCACCGCGCCGATCTACGCCGAGTGCACGGAGCTGGACGACGTCACCAAGATGCAGTACGTCGACCTCTACACCTGGCTGCGCGGGGACATCCTGGTCAAGGCCGACCGGATCTCCATGGCGCACTCGCTGGAGGTGCGGGTGCCCTTCCTCGACCGCGACGTGTTCGAGGTGGCGGCGAAGATCCCGGTCGACCTGAAGCTGCCGCCGCGCTCCGACGCCACCAAGTACGCCATGCGCCAGGCGTTGCAGGGCGTGGTGCCGCCGGCCATCGTCAACCGCAAGAAGCTGGGCTTCCCGACCCCGACCCGGGTCTGGCTGCGCGGCGAGATGTACGAGTGGGCCCGGCACGTGCTCACCACCTCGGGCGCCGGTGACCTGCTCGACCTGTCGTACGCGCTGCGCCTGCTGGAGGAGCACAAGCGGGAGGAGTTCGACCACTCCCGCAAGGTGTGGACGGTGCTGATCTTCTGCATCTGGCACGCCATCTTCGTCGCCAAGACGCTGGACCCGGGCATCCAGCGCAACCAGTCGGCCCTGCTCACCAAGCCCGTCGTCGGCTCCATGGTGCGCTGAGAGTGTAAGGAGGGGCCCCCTGCTAACGCCTCGCGTATAGCAGGGGGCCCCTTTTAACAGCTGAGCGCGGTCAGCCGCAGCTGAGCGCCCTCAGGCGCGGGCGCAGCTCACCGTGGGCAGTGAGTTGCTGCCGTTGGTGCTGGCCAGGAAGCCGAAGGTCGTGCTTCCGTTGACCCCGACGTTGCCGTTGTACGACACGTTGCGGACCGTCACCGACGATCCGGACGAGTTCTGGGTGGCGTTCCAGATCTGACTGATCTGTTGACCGCTGGGCCAGGTCCAGGTCGCGGTCCAGCCGTTGAACGGCGTACTGCCGTGGTTCATGATCTCGACCTCGGCCTGGAACCCACCGGACCAGGTGCTGGTGATCCGGTAGACGGCCATGCAGTCACCGCTGTGCCCCGGCGGCGGGGTCGTCGGGTTCGGCGGCGGCGTGGTCGGGTTCGGCGGCGGGGTGGTGG
>NZ_POTX01000375.1 GCF_003236305.1 Micromonospora endophytica
CCGCCCCACCGCCACCAACGCCGCGGTCAGGACGGTGACCAGCGAGAAAACCCCGATGACCGCGGAGAGGTTGCCACCCACGCCCATGATCCTGCCCCGCCCCGCCCCGCCGATCTAGGGGCAATCGTCGTCGCTGGAGATCACCTAACGACACTTGGCCCTAGATCGACGCGGGATCACGACGACGCGGGATCACGACGACGCGGGGTCAGTAGGCGCCCTTGCGGGCTAGCACCACGCCGACGGTGCGCCACAGGATGCTCAGGTCGTACGCGAGCGACCAGTTGTCGACGTAGTAGAGGTCCAGCCGGACCGCCTCGTCCCAGGAGAGATCGGAGCGGCCGGAGACCTGCCACAGGCCGGTCATGCCGGGGCGGACCAGCAGCCGGCGCCGCACATCGCCCAGGAAGTCACCGTCGTCGGCGGGCAGCGGGCGCGGGCCGACAAGCGACATCTCGCCCTTCAGCACGTTGATCAACTGCGGCAGCTCGTCAAGCGAGGAGGCGCGCAGGAAGCGGGCCACCGGGAAGACCCGAGGGTCCTGCTTCATCTTGAACAACATGCCGTCGGTCTCGTTCTGGTCGACCAGGCTGGCCAGCCGGTCCTCGGCGTCGACGTACATGGTCCGGAACTTCCACACCCGGAACGTGCGTCCCTCGTGCCCCACCCGGGGCTGCCGGAAGAAGACCGGACCCGGGTCGGAAATCCGGATGGCGACGGCGATGGCGACGAAGACCGGGGCCAGCAGCAGCAGGCCGAGACCGGCCCCGACCCGGTCCATCATGCTCTTGGCCAGCAGCGCCGGCCCGGACAGGGTCGGCTCCTCGACGTGCAACAGCGGCAGGCCCTCGATCGGGCGGATGTGCACCCGGGGACCGGCGATGTCGGTCAGCTGCGGTGCCACCACCAGGTCGACTCCGGAACCCTCCAACTGCCAGGCCAGGCGGCGCAGCTCGCCCGGCTCGGCGCTGGCCGAACCGCAGACCGCGATGGTGTCGCCACCGACCTCCCGGACCAGGGAGAGCACGTCGCGGCCGGCGTACACCGGGACCGGGGTCTGCACGCCCTTGGCCGCCGCGTATCCGTCGGTGATGTGGATGGCCACCGGCACCAGCCCGGCGGCTGGGTTGCGGGTGACCGCCGTGTAGACCTCCAGGCACTCCGGCAGGGTGCCGACCAGCACCATCCGGTGCGCCGCCTGCTGGATGTTGCGACGCACCACGTGCAGCACGAACCGGGCCAGGATCCGGCCCAGCAGGATCAGCAGCAGGGCCATCAGCAGCGCGGTGCTCACGGTGAACCGGGACAGGTCGGTCTTGGTGGCGAACGCGATGAAGGAGACCGCCGCGCAGACCGCCACGCCGGCCCGGATGACCCGCTTGAACTCGTCCGGCCCGAGCCCGAGGCAGCGCCGGTCGTAGGCGCCGTTGAACCACAGGATGGTCAGCCACCCCAGCGGCAACAGCAGGAAAGCGACGGTGAAGAACCAGGTGGGGTCGTCCTGGGCCGCGTGGAAACCCGCGGTGGCCTGGTCGAAGGTGCTGATCGCGGTGTAGCTGGAGAAGGCCGCCGCCGCGAAGTCCAACAGCAGAAGGATCAGGGTGTACGGCCGGTGCCAGCGGGAGACGCGACGCCGGGCCCGGGCCCACGCCGACCGGGGTACGCCGTTGTGAGACGGCTGGTTCGGCGGCTGGATCTCGAAGCTGTCGACGTGCCGCACGAGTTTGCTCCGGCCTTCGTTGGTTACCGGGCGCTGGAGGCTAGTCGTCACCTCACCCATGTCCTCCCGCATGACACGCGTCGCTCACTCGCAGTGAGGGCGCGGGTCGCCCACAGTTCCAGTCTTCCACGCGGAATCCGTCGCCTCGCTGACCTGGCGGGACCTCGCACGACGGGCTCGTTTTCACCTGGCATCTGGCCGACTCCACGCCATCCGGAAGCCGGGGACCGGGCCACTATACCGATGGATGACGGCCCGGGTAGAGCGGCGGACCGGTGGTTTCATACGCCGCGTCCGATTCCGCTGAGTAGTCGGCGAGTGGTGTTACTCACCGTACAAGGCGGGACAGCCGTCGGTCAGCGAGCGGTTTGCCGCCGGTCTGGCAGGTCGGGCAGTACTGGAGGTCGGAATCGGCGAACGAGACCTCACGGACGGTGTCGCCACAGACCGGGCAGGGCAGGCCGGTGCGGGCGTGCACCTTCAGCCCGGACCGCTTCTCGCCTTTCAGTTCCGCGGCACGCTGCCCCAGCGAGCGGGTCACCGCGTCGCCGAGCACCCGCCGGGTCGCCGAGTGCAGGGTGGCGAGCTGATCGTCGGTCAGCCGGTTGGTCAGCGCGAACGGTGACAGCTTCGCCGCGTGCAGGATCTCGTCCGAGTACGCGTTGCCCACGCCGGAGAGCACTGCCTGGTCGGTGAGCACCCCCTTCACCTGCCCCCGGCGGCTGCGCAGCGCCGCGGCGAAGGTGGCGAGGTCGGCCGAGAGCGCGTCCGGCCCGAGCTTGGCCACCCCGGGCACCACCTGCGGATCGGTCACCAGGTAGGCGGCGAGTTTCTTCTGCGTACCGGCCTCGGTCAGGTCGAAACCGGAGCCGTCGTCGAGCCGGACCCGCAGCGCGATCAGTCCCTTACCGGGACGTAACGCAACGGTGGAGGCGAACGCCTCGCGGTAGTGCAGCCAGCCCGCCCGGGCCAGGTGGACCACCAGGTGCAGGCCACCGTCGAAGACCACGTCGAGGAACTTGCCGTGCCGCCGCGCGTCGGTCACCGCCCGTCCGGCGACCGCTGTCGGCGCCGGATCGTACGTCTTCAGGGCGCTGATCGCGGAGATCTCCAGCCGCTCCACGCGGCGGCCCACCGCGCGCTGCCGCAGGTAACCCGCGAGCGCCTCCACCTCCGGTAGTTCGGGCACATCGGTAACGGTAGCGTCTGTGCGCGTGAGAATCGTGGTGGCGCACAACCGGTACCGGGAAGCTCAGCCCTCCGGTGAGAACACCATCGTCGACGCGGAGATCGCCCAGCTCACCGCGGCCGGCGTGGAGGTGCTGCCGTTTCTGCGCAGCTCCGACGAGATCGCTTCGATGCCGAAGTCGGCGAAGGCGCTGTTGCCGATCTCCCCGATCTACGCGCCTCGGGCCCAGCAGGACTTGGCCCGCCTGCTCACCGAGCACCGGCCGGACGTGTTGCACCTGCACAACCCGTACCCCCTGTTGTCGCCCTGGGTGGTGCGGACCGCGCACAAGCACGGCGTGCCGGTGGTGCAGACGGTGCACAACTACCGCCAGGTCTGCTCCTCCGGGCTGTACTTCCGGGACGGGGTGATCTGCCAGGACTGCCGGGGCCGGGCGCTGGGCGTGCCGGCGGTGGTGCACCGCTGCTACCGGGGCTCGCGGGCGCAGAGCGCGCTGATGGCCACCACCCTTGCCGTGCATCGGGGCACCTGGAAGTCGGTGGACCGGTTCATCGCCCTGACCAGCGCGGTCGCCGACCACCTGCGCGACTACGGCATTCCGGACGACCGGATCGTGGTGAAGCCGAACGGCATCCCCGACCCGGGCACGCCCGCCCCGCTCGGCCAGGGCTTCCTCTTCCTCGGCCGGCTCTCCCCGGAGAAGGGCGTCGGCCTGCTGCTGGACGCCTGGCGGCGGCACCCGGACGGCGCGCTCGGGCCGCTGCGTGTCGCCGGTGACGGTGAGCTTCGCCCCCTTGTCGAGTCGGTCGCGGCCGAGCGCGCCGACGTCACCTTCCTCGGCCCGCTGGACCGGGCCGGCGTACGCGCCGCGCTGGCCGCCAGCGCCGTGGTGCTGGCCACCTCCACCTGGCACGACGTACTGCCGACGGTGATCATCGAGGCGTTGGCCAGCGGCCGTCCGGTGCTCGGCACCGCACTCGGCGGCATCCCGTACCTGGTCGGCGCGGACACCCCCCGCGAACCCGCCGGCACCGGCC
>NZ_POTX01000376.1 GCF_003236305.1 Micromonospora endophytica
CGCCGACGCCGCCGCCCCGGCCGCGGACCCCCGGGTGTGGGGTGACCGGGCCGAGAGCACCGCCGGCCGGAGCACCGCCGACCAGGCCACCTCACCCGCCGCCGACACCCCGGCCACCGCACCCCCGGCCGGATCCCCAGCCGACGCGGCCGGTCGCGACGACGTGCCCAGCCGCACGGGTGCGAACGGCCGCGACGACGCCGACGGCGGTGCCGGTGCCGACGGCCGCGACGGTGACGCCGGTGGGAACGGCGAGGCCGTCGGAGACGGCGACCTCGGGCCCGGGGTGCGGATGGCCTCGGTGCGGCGGCCGGTGGTGTCGGCGTACGCCGAGGCGGCGCGGGACGTGCTGCGCGGAATGGTCGCCTCGACCCAGGACCCGATCGCCGGTGGCCGGCACAAGGTCTTCGGCCGCGCCGACCTCGCCGTGGTGCCCACCACCTCGACCGTCGGCGCGCACCTGCCCCGGGCGGTCGGGATGGCACTCGCCGTGGAACGGCTGCGCCGGCTGGACGCCAAGGGTGCGCCCACCCCGCACGACCCGGAGACGACGCCCTGGGCGCCGGACGCGATAGTCGTCTGCTCCTTCGGCGACGCCTCGATCAACCACGCCAGCGCCACCGCCGCGTTCAACACCGCCGGCTGGTACGACCACACCGGTCTGCGGATCCCGGTGCTCTTCGTCTGCGAGGACAACGGCCTGGGTGTCAGCGTCCGGTCGCCGCAGGGGTGGGTGGCGACGGCCCTGCGGTCGAAACCCGGCATCCGGTACTTCGACGCGGACGGCGCCGACCTGGTCGGGGCGTACCAGGCGGCGGCCGAGGCCGCGGCGTGGGTGCGCCGGCACCGCCGCCCGGCGGTGCTGCACCTGAGCACGGTACGGCTGATGGGCCACGCGGGCGCGGACGCCGAGAGCGGGTACCGCGCCGCCGAGGAGATCGCCGCCGACCTGGCCGCCGACCCGGTGGTCGCCACCGCACGCCGGCTTGTCGAACTGGGCCTGGCCAGTGGCGTGGAGCTGCTCGACCGGTACGACGAGATCGGTTGGCAGATCCGCCGGATCGCCGAGCAGGTGCTCGACGAACCGAAGCTGACGAGCGCCGCCGAGGTGATCGCCCCGCTGGCGCCGCGCCGGCCGGCCCGGGTGGCACGGGCGGTAGCCGACGCCGCCAGTCGGGCCGCGGGTGCGGGCGCGGCGGCCCGGGCCGAGGCGTTCGGCGGCAAACCGCCCGAGCTGTCCGGCCCGTTGACGCTCGCGCAGAGCATCAACGCCGCGCTCACCGACGGGCTGCTCGACCAGCCGCAACTCGCCGTCTTCGGCGCGGACGTCGCCGCCAAGGGCGGGATGTACGGGGTGACGAAGGGCTTGCGCGACCGGTTCGGCGCGGCCCGGGTGTTCGACACGTTGCTCGACGAGACCTCGATTCTCGGCCTCGGTCTGGGTGCGGGGTTGGCCGGCATGCTGCCGGTGCCGGAGATCCAGTACCTGGCGTACCTGCACGGGGGTGAGGACCAGCTGCGCGGTGAGGCGGCGAGCATGGGGTTCTTCTCGCAGGGCGCGCTGCGCAACCCGATGGTGGTGCGGGTGGCGGGCCTGGCATACCAGGAGGGTTTCGGCGGGCACTTCCACAACGACAACTCGGTGGCCGTACTCCGGGACGTGCCCGGCCTGGTGATCGCCGTGCCGGCCCGTCCGGACGACGCGGCGGCGATGCTGCGGACCTGCCTGGCGAGCGCGACGGTGGACGGCAGTGTCTGCGTCTTCCTGGAGCCGATCGGGCTCTACCACACCCGCGACCTCTACACCGACGGCGACGGCGAGTGGCTGGCCGGCTATCTCGAACCAGGTGCCTGGGCGAGTGGGCACGTGCCGGTGGGCCGGGCCCGGGTGTACGGCGTCGGCTCGGCCGAGGACGTCACGATCGTGACGTTCGGTAACGGCGTACGGATGTCGCTGCGGGCCGCGTCGCAGCTGGCCGACGAGGGCATCGGGTGCCGGGTGGTGGACCTGCGGTGGCTCGCGCCGCTGCCGGTGGCGGACCTCATCCGGGAGGCCGCCGCGACCGGCCGGGTGCTGGTGGTGGACGAGACGCGGCGCTCGGGCGGGGTGGGTGAGGGGGTGCTCGCCACCCTGGTCGATGCCGGATATGTCGGTGCCGCGCGGCGAGTGGCGGCAGTTGACTCATTTGTGCCATTAGGTCCGGCTGCCCGTCAGGTCCTGGTCTCCGAGGAGGCCATCACCCAGGGTGCCCGTACGCTGCTGGCGCGGTAAATTTCGTTCCACCCGGTGCGCCACTTGCGCAGGAGGCCGCAACTGTGTGGACTTTGCCTGACGGCGTCGACCAGGGTGCCGTGGATTGCACGAGATGAGGAGGCACGCGACAGTGAGCGCGACCGCTGGTCAGGCTGCCGACGGGGTACGCAGCCTGGCGGACCGGTTCGGCATCGAGCCGGGGATGGTCGTCATGGAGATCGGGTACGACGACGACGTCGACTCCGACCTCCGGGACGCCCTGATCGACCGTTGTGGTGAGCTGGTCGACGAGGACACCGACGAGGTGGTCGACGCGGTGCTGGTGTGGTACCGGGACGGCGACGGTGACCTTTTCGAACTGCTCGTCGAGACCCTCGCCCCGCTGGCCGACAACGGCGTCGTGTGGTTGTTGACGCCCAAGGCCGGCCGCGACGGCCACGTCGAGCCGAGCGAGATCGCCGAGGCCGCGCCCACCGCCGGCCTTCAGCAGACCTCGACGGTGAACGCCGGCAAGGACTGGAGTGGTGCCCGCCTCGTGTTGCGTCGCGGCGCCAAGGGCCGGAAGTGACGGTTCACCAGGTGTGACAGGCTGAGGCCATCCCAACTCGATCCCGAGGAGTGCACATGCCGATCGAGGTTGGCGCCGAGGCGCCGGACTTCGTACTCAAGGACCAGAACAACCAGGAGGTCCGGCTCGCCGACTTCCGCGGTCGTCGTACCGTCCTGCTGGTCTTCTACCCGCTGGCGTTCACCGGCGTCTGCCAGGGTGAGTTGTGCGAGGTGCGGGACAACCTCGACGAGTACGTCAGCGACGACGTCCAGGTGCTGACCGTCAGCGTCGACTCGGTCTACGCCCACAAGATCTGGGCCGACCGGGAGGGATACCAGTTCCCGCTGCTTGCCGACTTCTGGCCGCACGGTGCCGTCGCCCAGGCGTACGGAGTCTTCAACGACGTCGCCGGCATCGCCAACCGTGGCACCTTCGTCATCGACAAGGCCGGCATCGTCCGCTTCGCCGAGATGAACATGCCGGGCGAGCCCCGCGACCAGCAGGGCTGGCGTAAGGCTCTGGCGGAGGCCAGCGCCTGACCCCGATCCTGGCGAGGTGAGGTGTCCGGTCGGGCCGGTGGGCGGCAGGGTAAGCTGCCAACCGCCGGTCCGCCGTACGGCGTTTCCGGGCGCGTAGCTCAGTGGGAGAGCACTCGCCTTACAAGCGAGGGGTCGCAGGTTCGAAACCTGCCGCGCCCACCAGTTCGCGAGGTGCACAATGTGGCGTACCTCACATCGGCCTCAGTGTAGTGGGTGTTACCCGTCGCGGTGCTGTCTTCCGATTGAGCATGCTGAGGCGGCTAGGCTCCTCTACAGCGCTGCCATGCAGACCCACGCGCTGTCCGTAGGATGCGGTGGGGTTTTGGGGCAAGAGAAAACCCGGCCCCTCGAGGGGAACCGGGTGGTATATGTGGTGAACTGTAGCGCAGCCCAGTCCGACTTGCAACTGAAACGAACTGCAGAGCCTTACCAGTCAGAAGGACGAGCGTAGGTCCCAGCGGGGCTTGCCGCTGGATCGCTTAGTTGACAGGTCTGGAAGTCCGCTGCCGTGAGCTGCTTCCACCAGTGGCTGCCCACACCCTCCCCCCGTTGGCC
>NZ_POTX01000377.1 GCF_003236305.1 Micromonospora endophytica
AACCAGCGGTTGGGGTCGATGGTGATGATTGGCCGGTGCGGGTGCCGTTCGAGTAGGTGGTGTGGATGATGTCGCAGTAGCGGCCGGCCGGGAGGACGGTGTAGTGCGAGCGGCCGGTGATGGCGGATTCCTCGTCGCTCAGGGTGAGGAAGCCCTTGCCGGTGCGGCTGCGTCGGCGGCCGGCATGTGCCCGTTGCGCCCGCAGTAGTGGAAGTCCTGCGACTGGTAGATGCCCGGGTGGACGTGATGCTGGTACGCCGACCCGGCCCAGCCGGTGCCGCCGTTGGTCTGGCCGGACATGTGGTTGACGACGGCGTCCACGATCACCTTGGCGCCTGCCGCGTGGCAGGTGTGGGCCATGGACTTGAACTGGGCGCGGGTACCCTTGCGGGACTCGATCCGGTAGCTGACCGGCTGGTACGCCACCCACCACTGGTTGCCGCGTACGTGTTCCTGCGGCGGCGAGGCCTGGACGTAGCTGTAGCCCTTGGGGTCGAGGGTGCTCGTGGGGGTGGGTTGCTCAGATCTTGCAACCAGAGCTGAAAGATTGCAATCCGATTTCATCGACTGTCAACGCATGAATGTGAGTAACTGTTCGGGCCGCCTACACGCGCCGCGCGGGAGGACGGTTCGACAACTTGCTGAGATTTTTTCGTCGCACGCTGATCCGCTCGGGGCCCCACAGCCGTACTGGTGTGGGGAACAGGGTCGGCGGTGCGCCGCCGCGAGACGTTCAAGGAGCACAGTGGCCCGGGCTACGCAGAACGAGAAACCGCCTGCCGTCCGTACCAGCGTCAGCAGCAGAGGGATCCAGATGCGGTCCCGCGGTCAGATCCTGGCGCTCAGCGCGTGCGGGATCGCCGTGCTGTGGGCACTGATGATGCTCACCACCGGCGGCCAGAAGATGTACGCGATGGGCTTCTTCTTCACCGAGTTCTTCGCCGGTGTGGTCGCCCTCGTCGCGCTGAGCATCACCGTGATGATGGGGCTACTCTCCACCGACCGGCTGGTCCTGATGATCCGGCACCGGGTGCTGTTGCAGTCCGCGCACCGAGCCACCGGCATCCTCGGCGTCTCCGGCCTGGTCTTCCACGTGATCACGAAGCTCACCACCGGCCGGGCTGGCGTGACCGACGTGGCCGTGCCGTTCGTCGGTGGCCGGGGTCTCTACGTCGGCCTCGGCACCATCGCCGCGCTGCTCATGGTCGGTGTGCTCTGGACCGGCATCATCCGGGCCCGGTTCGCTGACATCGGCCCGAAGTGGGTGTGGCGGGCCCTGCACTCCATGGCGTACGTGTCCTGGCCGTTCGCCATCTTCCACGGCCTGGGCGCCGGCCGCGCGCCCGCCGGCTGGGTCAGCCTCAGCTACTTCCTCTGCGTGGTGCTGGTCGTGGTGGCGCTGATGGTGCGCCTCTCGGTGACCCTCCAGCGACGCAGCCGCGAACGGACCCAGGCCGCCGCGCTCAACGAGGCCATGACCGGCAAGGGCAGCGACGAGACCAAGGGCAAGTCGTTGCTGGGCAGCCTCACCAAGCGGGGCGGCGAGAACGAGCGGACCCGCCGGGACACCAGCTGGGCCGAGAGCACCTCCGGCACCTGGGCCAGCCCCACCATCCGCCGCAACGACCCGGAACGGTTCACCGTGCCGGTGGTGCCGGAGCCGGGCTCGCTGCGCGAGCCGGGTCGGCCCGCCCGGGAGCGCCGCGAGGAGGAGCTGGAGCCGGTGGTCCGGCGCGCGTCGCGCCGCGACGAGGAAGAGCTGGAGCGGGCCGTACGCCGGGAGACCGAGCTGCTCGAACCAGTGGCCCGCCGTCGTCGGGACGGGGAACCGGCTGCCCGGCGTACCACCCGACGGGACGCGGAGCGGGAGTCGGCGCGGGTCGAGGACGACCTGGAGCCGGTGAGCCGCCGCAGCCGTCGCGACGAGGAACCAAGCCGCAGCCGCACCGCCCGGCGGGACGCGGAGCGCGAGCCGGTTGCCCGTCGCTCGGCGCGTCGCCGCGAGGACGAGGAACTGCCGCTGGAGACCGACCGCGAGCCGGCGGGCCGGCGTCGCCGCGACGAGGAGGAGGTCGGCAGGTCCCGTCGCTCCCGGGCCACCACCGACGCCCGCAGCCGTTACTCCGCCCCGCCCGACCCCGGTCTGGAAGAGCCGGAGGAGCCCTGGGACAGCCCGCGCCGCTGGGAGGCGAACGCCCCCATCTCCGCCGGCCCGATCTCCGGTGCCCCCATCTCCGGCACGCCCATCTCCGGCTCGCCGATCTCCGCCGCGCCGCGCAGCGGCTCCGGCCGGCACAGCGTCGACGACGACCTGCCGGAGGAGACCGACTACTGGCGTCCGCCGGCGCGGTACACGCCGGACGACGCACCCGAGGACGACACCCCGACTCTTGTCGACCTCGCTTCCCGGCGGGCCCGCCGCGCCTCCTCCGCGGAGAGCCGGCTCCGCCGCCGGGCTGACCCGGACAGCGTCGACGGCGCCTACTGGGCTGGGCTGCGGGGTGAAGCCAAGTGAGCATGCGCACCACGGTCCCGCCGGTGGCCTGTATCGGTGAGCCCCGGCTCACCGCCGGGTTCGCCGAGTTCGGCCGGCTCGACATGCGCGCCCACGAGATGGTGCACGGCCCGCTCAGCCCGATGGAGCCCTCCGCGCTGCTGGGCCTCGCCGAGGGCATCCAGCTCAAGGGAAAGGGCGGCGCCGGCTTCCCGTTCGCCAGGAAGCTGCGCGCGGTGCTGGAGTCCTGCGAACGTCAGGACCTGCCGCCCGTGGTGGTGGTCAACGCCACCGAGGGCGAGCCGGCCAGCTGGAAGGACAAGGTCATCCTGACCCGGGCGCCGCACCTGATCCTCGACGGTGCCGCACTCGCCGCGTTCGCGCTCGACGCCGAGGAGATCGTGCTCTGCGTCGCCGACGACCTGATCGGCCGGGACTCCCTGATGGAGGCGCTGGAGGAACGGCGGATGCCGGTGCCGACGAGCGTGGTGACGGTGCCGCACCGGTTCATCAGCGGCGAGGGCGGCGCGCTCGTCAACGGCATCAACGGGTTGCCGCACATCCCGCCCGGCACCAAGAAGCGCTCCAGCGACTCCGGCGTGAACAACCTGCCCACGCTGCTGTCGAACGCGGAGACGTACTCCCAGATGGCGATCGCCGCCCGCCTCGGCCCGTACGAGTACGCGGCGCTCGGCACCGACGACGAGCCCGGCACCGTGCTGCTCAGCATCACCGGTGCGGCGAAGCGGCACGCGGTGGTCGAGTGCGCCGCCGGCACCCCGCTGCGGGAAGTCCTCGAACTCTGCGAGGTGCCCGAGGGTCCGGGCATCCTGATGGGCGGCTACCACGGCAAGTGGATCACCTGGGAGGCGGCGAACAAGGCCGAGGTCTCCCGCAAGGGGCTGGCCGCCGCCGGCGGCACCCTCGGTGCCGGCATCATCGTCCCGCTCGCCAACGACACCTGCCCGCTCGGCGAGGCCGCCCAGGTGGTGCGTTACCTGGCCGGCGAGTCCGCCGGACAGTGCGGCCCGTGCAAGCGGGGGCTGCCCGACCTGGCCCGCGCCGTCGACCTGGCGGTCTCCGGCAGCGCGCCGGTGGAAGTGGTCCGGGCCGCCGCCGGCGACGTCAAGGGCCGGGGCGCGTGCAGCCACCCCGACGGTACGTCCCGCTTCGCGCTCTCGGCGATGGAGGTCTTCGCCGACGACCTCAAGAAGCACACCACAGGCGAGGGCTGCGGCCGGCGGGTCAAGGGCGTGATGGGTCTGCCCGGCGCCCCCGACCCCGACCCGCAGAAACTGGTGCTGGACTGGTCCCGGTGCGACGGACACGGCCTCTGCGCCCACGTGGTGCCGGACTTCATCCGGCTCGACCAGAACGGCTACCCCGCCT
>NZ_POTX01000378.1 GCF_003236305.1 Micromonospora endophytica
GGGGGAGAGGAGGCGGGAGATGGGGCAGTTCTGCTTGGCGGTCTCGGCCAGCTTGGCGAACTCGGCCTCGTCGATGCCGGGCACCTCGCCGACGGTGTCCAACTCGATCCGGGTCACGGTGAAGCCGGCATCGGTCTTGTCCAGGTGCACCTTTGCGGTGGTCTCCACCGAGGTGGGCGTCGCGCCCGCATCGGCGAGCGCCTTGGAGAAGGCCATCGAGAAGCAGCCGGCGTGCGCCGCGCCGATCAGCTCCTCGGGGTTGGTGCCCTCGCCCTCCTCGAATCGGGACTTGAAGGAGTAGTTCCCCTGCAACCCGCCCTTGCCGGTGCGGATGGTGCCGGAACCCTCGGGAAGGTTGCCCTGCCAGCGTGCGGAAGCGGTACGGATAGGCATGCACCCGACGCTAATGCAAGCCCGGCCCGCCCGCCGACCGACCCGCCCCCATCTCGGCGTTGGTGGGACGGTCTCGGTGACCGGGTGCCGCGTGGCGGCCCGTGTCGCCGCCGCCGGCGAGGTGACGGGACTCGGCGTGCCCGTCCACGTTCCCGGCTGATGGCGGCGGACTGTGCCATCATTCGACAGACGGCGCAGCCGGGGATTTCCGGTGCCAGGTCACGACGAGAGGTGCGGGATGAGCCAGGATCTCCCCATTCCCCGTCAGGATGACCGTTCCGACGGCACGAGCGTCGTCGAGTGGGGCACGCAGGACGAGGAGTCGCCGACCTCGGGACGGCTCCGGCGGGCCTTCACCGGCCTCGGCGGCGATCAGCGGGTTCCCCTGCTGCTGGCCGGGCTCGGTGCCGTGGCCGCGCTGGCCTCGCTGCTCGGCGAGTGGGTGACGATCACCCTGCCCACCGGCGGGGGTGACGGGGTCACCCCGGTCGAGATGCCCAGCGGCGTGTCGGAGATCGGCGGCCTGGGCGTCGGCTACCTGGTCGGCATCCTGCTGCTCGGTGTCGTGGTCGCGCTCGCGCTGCGCGGCACCCCAGCCGTCCGGGCCAACGCCCGGGTGGCCGGGCTGGCCCTTGCCGTGGGGCTGGGCGCACTGCTCGTCGCGACGGTGGTCACGCTCGACGACAACCGGCAGTTGCCGTTCTACTCCCCGGAGGATGGTCTCAAGATCGAGCACGGGCGGGGACTGGTGATGGCCTTCGCCGCCGTCCTGCTCTTCGCCGCCACGCTCGCCCGAGCTGCCCGGGACGGGGCATCCGCCGGGCCGGAGCGGCACCCGCGGCGGGACCGGTCCCGCACCGACGACCCGGAGCGGGACGAGGACCGGCCGCCGGCCGATCTCACGGTCACCCCGACCCTGCCCTTCGCCCGGGAGGCACCCCCGCACCGGGGTTCGTTCGGCTGAGCGCCGGGTCATCTCCGGTCCGCCGTCCGTTGGCACCCGATTCGTCGGGAAGTCATGGTTGCCGCCCGTTCCGCGAGGTACGGTTGCTGCCCGCCGTCAGGCCAGGTCGCCCACCGACCGTACGGCTGGCCCGCGACGGCGGCGGGCGAAGGAGGAACCATGACCCGCCCGGGCCTTCCCAAGCTGATCGCCACCGACCTTGACGGGACGCTGGTACGCAGCGACGACACCGTCTCGGCGTACACCCATGAGGTGCTGGACCGGGTCCGTGCCGCCGGCATTCCGGTGGTCGGCGCGACCGGTCGCGGCCCCCGACTGACCGAACTGACCCGCAACGACATCCGGGCCGCGGATTTCCTGGTGATGGCGGGCGGCGGCCGGGTGGTCGACCAGAGCGACCCGGCCGGACCGGTGGTGCTGCGCGACGAGCGCCTCGCCAGCGACGTGCTGGCCGCGCTGCTGGCCGACCTGGAGGTGGCGGTCGGCCCGCTGACGGTGATGGTCGAGGCGTCCGACGAGCACGACGCGCCGCTCTGGGGGGACTACCACCCGGCCTGGCCCTACCAGGACCGGTTCGAGGTACGCACCCGCGACGAGTGCCTCGCCGGGGACGTGATCAAGGCGTTCGCGCGGACCGCCGACCACCACGTCGACGAGCTGCTGACCGTCGCCCGAGAGATCATTCCGCCGCACCTCGCCACGCTCACCCAGGCCGGGCTGGGCTTCATCGAGATCTGCCCGCCCGGAGCGGACAAGGCGACCGGGCTGACCGTGGTGGCGCAGCGCCTCGGCGTCGATCCGGCCGAGGTGCTGGTCTTCGGGGACATGCCCAACGACCTACCGATGTTCGAGTGGGCCGGCTGGGGGCGGGTGGCAGTCGCGAACGCCCACCCGGAGCTGCGTGCCGCGGCCGACGAGATCACCCTGCGCAACGACGACGACGGAGTGGCCATCTACCTCGACCGGCTAATGTCCAGGTGATGGAGGCAACGCCACGCCTGATCGCCAGCGACATCGACGGCACACTGCTCCGCGACGATCACTCCCTGAGTGCCCACACCGCGGCCGTGTTGACCCGGATCGCCGGCCGGGGCACCCCTGTCGTCCTTGTCACCGGCCGTCCGATCCGATGGCTGCGTACGGTCTACGACCAGCTCGCCGAGCCGCTGCCTGCGGTCTGCGCCAACGGTGCGGTGGTCTACGACCCGGTCAACGACGAGGTGCTGCGGGCCGATCCGCTGGCCCCGGAGCTGCTCGCCGAGGTGGCCCGCCGGCTACGGGCCGAGGTGCCCGGGGTACGCCTCGCGGTGGAGATCGTCGACAGCCGGCAGATGCGTCACGAAGCGGACTACCCACTGCGTTGGGACGCCGACGAGGCGGCCATCCGGGTCGTGGAGACCCCCGATGAGCTGCACTCCATGCCGGCGGTGAAGCTGCTGGCCCGGGCCGAGGAACACCCGGATCCCGAGCGGTTCACCGCGCTGGTCGCCGGTGCCGTGGCCGGGCTGGCCGAGGCCACCCACTCGTCGTACTCGGGGCTGGTGGAGATCTCGGCGGCCGGCGTGACGAAGGCGGCGGGACTCGCCTGGTACTGCCATCGGCTCGGGGTCGACGCCTCCGACGTGCTGGCCTTCGGCGACATGCCGAACGACGTGCCGATGCTGACCTGGGCCGGTCGGGCGGTGGCGGTGGCCAACGCGCATCCCGCCGTGCTGGCCGTCGCCGATGATGTCACCTCGGCGAACTCCGTGGACGGGGTGGCGACGTACCTGGAGAAGGTCTTCGGGGTGGACTGAGCCGCGACCCGGACCGCGCGGCCGAGCGGGCCGCGCGGTCCGGTCGGGTCAGAGGTACTGGCCGGTGCTGTGGCCTTCGCCACCCGGCGCGGGCATCACCCCGGGCATGCCGGGAAGCACCGCGCCGGCCGGTCCGCTGGGTAGCGCCTGCCGGCCGGAACGCATCTGCTCAAGCTGCACCCGGGCGGCCATCTGCTGGGCGACCAGAGCGGCCTGGATGCCGTGGAACAGTCCCTCCAGCCAGCCGACGAGCTGGGCATGGGCGATCCGCAGCTCGCCCTCGCTGGGCGCCTGGTCCTCGCTGAACGGCAGGGAGATCCGTTCGAGTTCCTCGCGCAGCTCGGGTGCCAGCCCTTCCTTCAGCTCGACGATCGATCGCTGATGGATCTCGCGCATCCGGTGCCGGCTGGCGTCGTCGAGAGGGGCCGCCTTGACCTCCTCCAACAACTGCTTGATCATGCTGCCGATCCGCATGACCTTGGCCGGTTGCTCGACCAGGCGGGACGGATCCTCGCCCGTCACGTCGTCGGTCTGCACGGTGCCGACCGGTCTGCCGTCCGGCCCGACCACCACCACCGTGCCGGGGTGCCCGGTGCCGTCGCGGCCAGGCTCGTCGTTCTGTGCAGCGGAGCGTCCTTCGGTCATGGCATCCATCTTTACCCAGCCGGCGAGGTTGGTGCCGGCCGGCCCGGGTCCGGCCCACCCCGGGACCGCCGCCGG
>NZ_POTX01000379.1 GCF_003236305.1 Micromonospora endophytica
GACTCCTGCTCCACAGGCGGATCGTCCCAACCCAACCGGCCCGCTGTCGGCCGCTTTCGGTCAGATCGCGGCGAGGTCCGTCGACGGTGTCGTGCGGCGGTCCGAGCCGGGGCTGCCGTTGCGGGCGGGACCAGCGGGCCGCGCGGTCCCGGGCCGGAGTGCCCGGCCGGGCGGGACCAGCGGGCCGTGCGCGGCGGCGGCGGATGGCAGAGGATGAAGCCGACCCGGCCCACGGCCGTACCGAGGTGCGGCACGATGAGCAGAGACGGAAAGGTCGTGAGGATGAGCCACCAGACGCCGGCTACCCACCGCCCGCTGACCACCGCCCTGGCGGAGGCCGCCGCGATGGCCGGCCACGCGCCATCGGTGCACAACACGCAACCGTGGCGCTGGCGGGTGCTGCCCGAGGCACTGGAGCTGCGGATGGTCCGTGACGCTCAGCTGACCGCCACCGACCCGGCCGGCGAGTTGGTCACGCTCAGCTGCGGTGCCGCGCTGCACCACGCCCGGCTGGCGTTGGCCGCCGAGGGGTGGACGGCGACCGTGCACCGGCTGCCCGATCCGGACGAGCCGGAGCTGCTCGCCCGCCTCACCGATCTGCGGCCCACCGGCGTCGACCCGGACGCGATGCGCACCGTGCAGTGCATGCAGGTGCGGCGCACCGACCGGCGGCCGGTCAGTGACGAGCCCGTCGCCGACGAGAGTCTGGCCGCCGTCGCCTCGGCCGCCGTCGCGGAGGGCGCCCGCCTGGAGATCCTCGACCGCGACCAGGTGCTGCAACTGGCCGCCGCCGCCTCGCACGCCGCCACGGTCGAGGCGGAGGATCCCCAGTTGCGCGAGGAACTGGCCTACTGGACCAGCCGTGCCGGCGGGACCGGGCTGACCCCGGAGGTGCTGCCCGAGCAGGCGCCGGAGACCACGGTGCCGGGACGCGACTTCGGCCGCCCCGGAAGCCTGCCGGTCGGCCCCGGGCACGACCGGGCCGCGTCGTACGGGGTGCTGCACGGCGACGAGGACACCCCGCTCAGTTGGCTGCGGGCCGGTGAGGCGCTCTCGGCGGCCTGGCTGGTCGCCACCCGGCTGGGGGTCTCGATGGTGCCGCTCAGCGGGGTGGTGGAGGTGGGCGGCACCCGACAGATCCTGCGTCAGGTGCTCGCCGGGCTGGGCCAGCCGTACCTCGTCCTGCGTCTCGGGGTCGCGGACCCGGCGCACGCCGGCCCGCCACACACGCCACGGCTGCCGCGCGACCAGGTGGTGGACACCTCGGCGGTCGACGGCCACGCCTGACCATCCGCCTGGCGGCCCGGCGCGACGTTTCGTCGCGTCCGGCCGCCGGATAGCATCGCCGGGTGACCGTCGGCGCCTCGAACCACCGGCACGAGCCTCCCTCGCTCGGGCTGAGCCCACTGTCCCGGGTCCGCCTCGACGAACTGCTCCAGGAGATGCTGGACCGGGTCGGCGAGGTGGTGACCAGCAGGGAACGGCTGCGGGCGCTGCTCGACGCGGTCGTCGGCATCGGCACCGACCTGGACCTGCGCAGCACCCTGCAACGGATCGTGCAGTCGGCCTGCGACCTGGCCGGTGCCCGGTACGGCGCACTCGGCGTGATCGGCCCGGACCGGATGCTGCACGACTTCATCACCCACGGCATCTCGCCCGAGCTGCACGCGAAGATCGGTGACCTGCCGCACGGCCGGGGCGTGCTCGGGCTGCTCATCGACGACCCGAAACCGCTGCGGATGCCGGACATCACCCAGCATCCGCGCTCGTACGGCTTCCCGCCGCACCACCCGCCGATGCACACCTTCCTCGGCGTGCCGGTGCGCATCCGCGACCAGGTCTTCGGCAACCTGTACCTGGCCGAGAAGCAGGGCGGCGCCCAGTTCAGCGAGGACGACGAGGAGATCGTCGTGGCGCTCGCGGCGGCGGCCGGCGTGGCGATCGAGAACGCCCGGCTGTACGCGCTGGCCCACCGGCGGGAACGCTGGCTCGCCGCCACCGCCGAGATCACCTCGCTGCTGCTCGGCGAGGTACGCCGCACCGACGCGCTGACTCTGGTGGCCCGCCGCGCCCGGGAGGTCGCCGAGGCCGAGCTGGCCCTGGTGCTGCTCTACGACGACGAGGCCGAACACTTCACCGTGGAGGTCGTCGACGGTGCCGGGACACAGGCCCGCGCGCTGATCGGCACGGTGTTGCCGGCCACCGACACCAGCTTCGCCGGCGCGATCGCGCAGCGGCGGCACGACTCGGTGGACGATCTCGCGCACGCCGCGCCGTGGCCGGCGATGCTGCACACCGGCCCGGCGGTGATCTCCCCGCTGGCCACCGCCGACACGCTGCACGGCGTACTGGTGATCGCGTACGGCACCGAACACGGCGGTGCGACCGACGACGACGTGGTGTTGCTGGGCAGCTTCGCCGGGCAGGCCGCGCTGGCCATGGAGCGGGCCCGGGGTCAGGAGGAGCGGGAGCAGTTGGTGGTCCTGGAGGACCGCGAGCGGATCGCCCGGGACCTGCACGACGTGGTCATCCAGCGGCTCTTCGCCACCGGCCTGCAACTGCAGAGCGCGGTGCCGCTGGCCGGCCGCCCCGAGGTGGCCAAGCGGGTGAACGCCGCGGTCGATGACCTGGACGCCACCATCTCCGACATCCGCCGGACCATCTTCGAGCTGCGCAGCCCGGTGAGCGCGGCGCTGCGTACCGAGATCCGCGAGGCGGTCGAGGTGGCCGCCGAGTCGTTGGGCTTCCGGCCCCGGGTGGAGCTGAACGGCCCGATCGACAGCGCCGTCACCGACGCGGTCCGTCCCGACCTCACCGCCGTGCTCCGTGAGGCCCTCTCCAACGTCGTACGCCACGCGCAGGCGTCGAGGGTGTCGGTGGCGGTGGCGGTGAACGCCACCCGGCTCACCCTCGTCGTCACCGACGACGGGGTGGGCTGCGACCCGGCCGCCGCCCGGGGCGGGCTGGTCAACCTGCGCGAACGCGCCGACCGCCACGGCGGCACTTTCGAGGTACGCCCAGGGCAGCCGCGCGGCACGGAGCTGTGCTGGTCGGTGCCGCTGCGGGACTGACCAGCCCTGTCCGGCCGGCGGTCGGTGCGGCCCGGCGGTCGGTGCGGCCCGGCGGTCGGTGCGGCCCGGCGGTCGGTGGCCTTGCCGAGCAGCCAGCTGGCGCCCGGACAGTGGCCTGAGGTCAGTGGCTCTTGCCGAGCAGGCGGGTGGCCAGGACAGCGGCCTGGGTTCGTCGTTCCAGGCCGAGCTTGGCCAGCACGCTGGAGACGTAGTTCTTGACCGTCTTCTCGGCCAGGAACATCTTGCCGGCGATCTCCCGGTTGGTCATCCCCTCGGCGACGTACTCGAGGATCCGCCGTTCCTGCTCGGTGAGCGCCTGCAACTCGCGTGGCTGCTCCACGCCGCTGCGGATGCGCTCCAGCACCCGCGTGGTGATCGCCGGGTCGAGCAGTGACTGGCCGGCCGCGACCCGGCGTACCGCGTCGACCAGGTCGGTGCCGCGGATCTGCTTGAGCACGTACCCGGAGGCACCGGCCATGATCGCGGCGAACAGCGCCTCGTCGTCCTCGTACGAGGTGAGGATCAACCCCTTGATCGAGGAGTCCACCGCCCGGATGTCGCGGCACACGTCGATGCCGTTGCCGTCGGGCAACCGCGCGTCGAGAATCGCCACGTCCGGTCGCAGCGCCGGGATCCGCCGGGCCGCCTCCTGGGCGGAGCCGGACTCACCGACCACCTCGATGTCCCCACTGGCACTCAGCAGGTCAGCGAGACCACGACGGACCACCTCATGGTCGTCAAGCAAGAACACCCGAATCACCCCTCCTTCCTACCCCATCCC